>NZ_JAQGKF010000044.1 GCF_028290205.1 Enterovirga sp.
GCCCGAAGGCGACGCTCAGGTTGCGGGTGTCGTAATTGCGCAGGCGCGAATTGATCTCGGAATATTGCACCTGCACGGCGAAGCCGGCGAAGTCGTAGATCGGCACGTCGAGCAGCGCGCCGACCCGATACTCGTGATCCCGCCGGCGGACGAGCGGGTCGATGAAGGCGTTGGCCGTGTCGTAATCGTAATGCGCGTAGCCGGCCGTCGGCACGAGCGCCCAACGGCGCGAGCCCCAGGGCCCGGCGAATTCGATCGGCAGACCGACATCCACGGCGAAGGAGTCATAGGAATTGTAATCGAAGCGGCTGCGGGCATCGTTGCGGATGAAAGCGCCCCGCACCTGCCAGCGGAGATCCGCCCCCAGCATGCTGCCCAGCGCCCCCTGCATGAACAGCCCTGAGGCCCACAGGGAGCCGGTCTGCTGGTTGGCGATCGGGTATTCGGCCGAGCGCTCGAAGCGGCGCGAGCGGCCCTCCACGAACGGCTCGACGACGAGCCAGCTCGCGAGCGGGATCGACATGGACACGCCACCGCCGGTCGTCGCCAGATAGCGCTGGTCGCCGAGCGTGACGCCATTGACGAGCCCGTAGGGCCGCACGGAGACGCCGGGCAGGATGTCGGGCGCCAGCGCCAGCCGCGGCCCGGTCTGGACCTCCACGAGACCGATATTGAGCAGGCTGAAGCGGAACTGGCCCGACGCGTAGGCCGCGACGTTGGTTTCCCACACGTCACCGCGCTGGTTCTCGAAATCGTAGACGTGCCGCACGGCCGCGAGCCCGAAGGCGTTCCAGTCCGGCTTGTTCAGGAACTGGCGGCCCAGAATGGCGTCCTGCCCGAAGGCCCGGACGAGCTGGCTCATCGGCCCGGCATTGGCGTTGGTCTGGTGGCGGTAGCCGACCTGCGCGTAGACGCTGAGCTGCTGCACGTTGGTGCGGCGGTCGATCTCCGACAGGAAGCCCGCGACCCGGCTCTGCACCTCGACCGGCGCGTCGCCCCCCGAAACTGCGCCCTGGAAGTAGCTCCGGGCCATCTCGTAGGAGCCGAGCCGGAAATACAGCACGCCCAGTTCGAGCTTCACCCGCGGCAGGTCGGGATTGTAGAAGACGATCCGCTCGAGGGCGCCGATCGCGGCCTCGTAATCGCCCCGGCGCGTCGCCGCCTCGGCGAAGCGGAAGGACAGGTCGAGGTTGGACGGGTCTCGAAGCACCGCCGCGAAGAGCGCGTCGTAGGCGGGATCGACCACCGGGGCGACGGCGGCCCCGAAGCCCGAGGGCTGGGCCGCGGCCGGCGCCGCCGCGAGCGTCAGGGCGAGCCCGGCTCCGAAGGCCAGCCGGCCCAGCATTCCTGCCCAAGTTTTCGCGGACGCCACCATGCCGACCAGGAATCAGGAGGGCGCCCTATGCTGTCAATCGAAAGCAGCCGAGGTGCGACGTTTGCCTCGATGCAGTCGCTTTTCAGCAACGGCGCGCTCTGCCGAAGCAACGGACATTAAACCATGGCGGGAGGCAGAATCGCGCTGCGACTGAACCCGGATAGATTCAGCCGGGTTCGCGGCGGGGTGCCGGGGCTACTCCCAAGATCGCCGCCTCAGCCTTCCCGCCCCGCCGCAAGATCCGGCAGGACTCGCTGGAGACGTGACACCGCCTCGCGCAGTTGAGCCGGGTCGCGCAGGAAGCAGAGCCGCACATGCGCCTCGCCGCCCGTGCCGAAGGCGGAGCCGGGCGCAAGACCAACCGCGGCCCGGTCGACGATCTCGCGCACCACGCGGCCCGTATCGGACCGGCCCTCGAGGCGAAAGAAGGCGTAGAAGGCGCCCGGCGGAGCCGGGAGGTCGACGACGTTCGTGGCCCGCAGCCCCTCGCATACGATGGCGCAGCCGAGCCGGGCGCGCCGGATCTGGTCCAGTGCCAGCTCCTCGCCGTCCTCGATGGCTGTCACGGCGGCCCGCTGCAGGAAGCCCGGCACGCCCGAGGTCGAGTACTGGACGAGGTTCTCGATCACCGGCCGGAGTTCGGCCGGCGCCTCGAGCCAGCCGACGCGCCACCCGGTCATGGCCCAGTTCTTGGAGAAGGTCTGGACGAACATGACGCGGTCGCCGTCCTGCATTACGTCCCGGAACGAAGGCGCGCGGGCGCCCTCTGGACCGTCCAGCACGAAGCGGCCGTAGATCTCGTCCGCGATGACCCAGAGGCCGTGCCGGCGCGCGAGGCCGAGGATGGCGGCGAGTTCCTCGCGGCGGGCCGTCCAGCCGGTCGGGTTGGCCGGCGAATTGATCACGACCGCGCGGGTGCGCGGCGTGACCTGCGCGGCGAGATCCTCGAGATCGAGGTGCCAGCCGGCGGCGTCGGACCGCATCGGCACGGAGACCGGCACCGCCCCGGCCACCGTGACGGCTCCGTCGAAATTCGGCCAGGACGGGGTCGGGATCAGGACCTCGTCGCCGTTTCCGGCCGCCATCCGGACGGCGATCTGGAAGGCGTGCATCCCGCCCACCGTCACGAAGATGCGCTCGGGGTCGGTGCTGCCGCCATAGACGCGGCCGAGATAGCCGGCGATGGCCGTCCTGAGTTCCGGAATGCCGCTCTGGTAGGTGTAGAAGGTCTCGCCGGCCCGCAGCGCGCGCTCCGCCGCCGCCACGATGAAGGCAGGGGTCGGCATGTCACCCTCCCCCACATAGAGCGGGATCAGACCCTCCCGCCCGCGGGCGTAGCTCATC
The DNA here is from genome assembly GCF_028290205.1 of Enterovirga sp. Lineage (GTDB taxonomy): Bacteria > Pseudomonadota > Alphaproteobacteria > Rhizobiales > Beijerinckiaceae > Enterovirga. The sequence goes on from NZ_JAQGKF010000044.1 coordinate 2,720, forward strand.
AGGTCGACGATGCCGCTCGCGGGCGCATCGGCGGCTTCCGGCCTGATCTGCGGCCACGCGGTCATGCAACGTTCCTCACGGCCCGCCTTCCGGGCTGAATCCGCCGTAGCTAGCAGACGGAGCCGGCGCGGTCCGCTCAAAGCCGGTGATGGAACCGATGCGTCGCGGTGATCAGCGGGGCACCGAACCGGGCCCGGCCGGCGCCCGCGCCCCACCCTCCTCCCGGGCCAGGATGTCCCGGATCTCGGCCAGGAGCTGCACGTCGGCCGGCACCTCCTTCGGGGTCTCGGCCGGCTTCGCGGCGAGGCGGTTCATGGCCCGGATCACCAGAAACAGCACGAAGGCCACGATCAGGAAATTGATCGCCACCGTGACGAAGCTGCCGTAGCCCAGGACGGCCCCGGCCTTCTTGGCCTCCGCATAGGGCAGGCCCGCCTGCACGGTCGAGGACAGCGGAACGTAGTAGTTCGAGAAATCCAGTCCGCCCGTGACCGCCCCGATCACCGGCATGAACACGTCCCCGACCACCGATTCGACGATCTTGCCGAACGCGGCCCCGATGATCACGCCGACGGCGAGATCGACCACGTTGCCCCGCAGGGCGAAGGTCTTGAATTCCTTGAGCATGTGTCCTCCTGCCCGGGCCAGAGCCGCGGAACCTCCGACCTGGCCGTGGGCGGGTCAAGCCGGCCCGGCCCATGCCGCGCCGGCCCATGCCGGCTTGGCGCCCTAGCGGCGGACGCGATACACAGGTCGGCGTGACAAGCACGCCGCTGCCCTCGAACCTGGCGAGCTGGGGCGTCGTCCTGACGGCGCTTGTCTATCTGTGCCTGCTGTTCGCCATCGCCCATTGGGGGGATTACGCCGGGCACCGGATCATGCGGCGGCGCTACCGTGGCACGATCTACGCGCTCGCCCTCGCGGTCTATTGCACGTCCTGGACGTTCTACGGCTCGGTCGGGCTCGCGACGCGGTCCGGACTCGACTTCCTGGCCATCTATATCGGGCCGATCCTGCTGATCGGGTTCGGCTATCCGCTGGTGATCCGCATCGTGCGGATCGCCAAGGCGCAGAACATCACCTCGATCGCCGATTTCGTGGCCGCCCGCTACGGCAAGAGCGAGAGCGTGGCGGCGCTGGTCTGCATCATCGCGCTGGTCGGCTCCATTCCCTACATCGCCCTGCAGCTGAAGGCGGTCTCCTCCTCGCTGTCCGTGTTCCTGGCCGCGGACGGCTCGCAGATCAGCTTCGACGTGATCGGGTTCGGCGACCTCGCCCTCCTGATCTCGCTCGTGCTGGCCGGGTTTGCAGTCGCCTTCGGGACGCGCCACGCCGACGCCACGGAACACCAGAACGGCCTCGTCCTCGCGATCGCGGTGGAATCCCTGATCAAGCTGATGGCCTTCCTCCTGGTCGGGATCTTCGTGGTCTACGGCCTGTTCGACGGCTTCTCGGACATGGCCAACAGGATGCGGGACTCGGGCCCGATGCACGAGCTGCTGGGGCCGACCTCGGGGGCGACGAGCTATCTCACGCTCATCCTGCTCTCGGCCTGCATGGCGGTGCTGCTGCCGCGGCAATTCCACATGACGGTGGTCGAGAACCGCTCCGTCGAGGACGTGAAGCGCGCGGCGTGGCTGTTCCCGCTCTACCTCATCCTGATCAATCTGTTCGTCCTGCCGCTGGCGCTCGCCGGCACCCACCTGCTGCCGCCGCATGTCGACCGGGACATGACGGTGCTCGCCCTGCCGCTCCAGGCCGGAGCGGATTTCGTCGCGCTCGTCACCTTTGTGGGCGGCCTCTCGGCCGCGACGGCCATGGTCATCATCGACACGGTCGCGGTCTCGATCATGGTGTCCAACCACCTCGTCCTGCCGCTGGTGCTGCGGCGGCGGGCCTTCGCGTCGACGGACGGCTCGGCCGGCGGCGAACTCGGCGGGCTCGGCGTGTTCGTGCTGGTGGTGCGCCGCATCTCCATCGTGGTCGTGACGCTGCTCGGCTACGCCTATTACCGGGTGGCGGGGGAGTACGAGCTCGCCTCGATCGGCCTGCTCTCCTTCGCGGCCGTGGCCCAGATCGCGCCGACTTTCTTCGGCGGCCTGTTCTGGCGCCGCGGCACCGAAGCCGGGGCCATCGCCTCCCTCGTGGTCGGGTTCGCGACCTGGGGCTACACCCTCCTCCTGCCGGTCCTGGTGAACGGCACGAGCTGGGACGGCGCCCTGGTCGACGGTCCTTTCGGGCTGTCCACCCTCAACCCGGTCGCCCTGTTCGGGACAGACTTGCCCCGGCTCACGCACGGGGTGCTGTGGAGCCTCGGCCTCAATCTGTCGGCCTATGTGGCGGTGTCCCTGCTGCGGCCGGCCGGGGCGCTGGAGCGCATCCAGGCGGCGGCCTTCGTGGGCGAGACCGCCATGCCGATCTCGCCCTCCCTCCGCCTGTTCCGGGCCAGCGTGTCCGTGGAGGACCTGAAGGAGGCCGTCGGCCGCTTTCTCGGCCACGACCGGACCCAGCGCTCTTTTGCCGGCTATGCGCGCTCCCGCGGCATCCGGCTGGAAGGCCGCCAGGAGGCGGATATCCACCTCCTGCGCTATGCCGAGCACCTCCTCGCCTCGGCCATCGGGGCGGGATCGTCCCGCCTCGCGCTGTCCTTTGTGCTGCGCCGCCGCAACCTCTCCACCAAGGCCGCGCTCAGGCTGCTGGACGAGGCCTCGGCGGCCATGCAGCACAACCGCGATCTGCTGCAGCACGCGCTGGACCATTCGCAGCAGGGCATCACGGTGTTCGACAAGGACCTGCGGCTGCTCTGCTGGAACCAGGCCTTCGTCGATCTCTACGGCTTTCCGCCCGACCTGATCCGGATCGGCGTGGGTCTGGAGGAAATCCTGCGCATGAACGCCATCCACGGCGCCTATGGACCCGGCACCGTGGACGACCTCGTGGCCCTGCGCATGCACGCCATGATGCATGATGAGGGGCCGAACCGCGTCCGGCTCGCCTCAAACCGCGTCATCTCCATCCGGTCCAACCACCTTCCGGGCGGCGGCTTCATCGCGATCTACACGGACGTGACGGCGGCCGCGGCCGAGGAGGAGGCGCGCGAGCGCGAGCACGAGACCTTGGAGCGCCGCGTGCTGGAGCGCACGGAGGAGCTGACCCGGCTGAACGAGGAACTCACCCGCGCCAAGCGGGAAGCCGACGAGGCCAACGCCTCCAAGACCCGGTTCCTGGCCGCCGCGAGCCACGACATCCTGCAGCCGCTGAACGCGGCCCGCCTCTATGCGAGCTCGCTGATCGAGCGCCTGCCCGACACCGCCGACGCCACGCTCGCCGGCCATATCGACGCCTCGCTCGATGCGGTGGAAGAGATCCTGACCACCCTGCTCGACATCTCGCGGCTCGATTCCGGGGCGCTCACGCCTCAGTTCTCCGCCTGCGCGCTCGACGACATGTTCCGGCAGCTCGCCCGCGAATTCGAACCGGTGGCGCGCGAGAAGCGGGTCGAGCTTCGCTTCGTGAAGACCTCCCTCTCGGTCCGGTCGGACCGCAAGCTGCTCCGTCGCCTTCTCCAGAACCTCGTCTCGAACGGCCTCAAATACACCGTCACCGGGCGGGTGCTGGTCGGGGTGCGGCGGCAGGGCGGGACGGTTCGGCTCGAGGTGCTGGATACGGGCCTCGGCATTCCGCCCGGCCAGCAGGCGGAGGTATTTTTGGAGTTCCGCCGCCTCCCCAACGGGGCCAAGGTGGCCCGGGGCCTCGGCCTCGGCCTGTCGATCGTCGAGCGCATCGCGCGCGCACTCGACGCCGAGATCCGTCTCAGCTCCGAGCCGGGACGCGGCTCGGTGTTCTCCCTCGTCCTCCCGGTGACCCGGCCCGCGGTGATCATTCAGCCGTCGCCGCAGCGCACCGTCGCGGCCTCGCCGCTCGCCGGCCTCACGGTGCTGGCGGTGGACAACGAGCCGGCCGTGCGGGACGGCATGCGGACGCTGCTGTCGGGCTGGGGCTGCGAGGTCCTGACCGCCGCGTCGCTGGAGGACGCGCTGCAGGTCATCGAAACGGCCAGCTCGGCGCCGGAGGTCGTGATCGCCGACTTCCACCTCGACGAGAGCGATGGGGCCCAGGTCATCGCGGCCCTGCGCCAGCGGCTCCGGCCGGACCTGCCGGCCCTGTTGGTCACGGCCGACCGCTCACCCGACCTCGCCGAACAGGCCCGCCGCGACGGCATCGCGGTTCTGAACAAGCCCGTGAAGCCGGCCGCACTGCGGGCCTTTCTGGGTCAGGTCCGGGCGAGCCGCATCGCGGCCGAATAGGCTCCCGTCCGGCGGCCCGGATCAGGCCGCCCGAAGCTGCCGCGCCTCGCCGCCGTAGAAGCTGCCGCCCCGTTCCGCCATCTCGACGAGGCCGGGCGGCGGCGCGAAGCGGGCGCCGTGGCGGGCCGCGAGTGCGCGCGCGATCTCGACAAACCGCCTCGCCCCCATGCGGTCGATGTAGGACAGCGCTCCGCCCGTGAACGGCGCGAAGCCGAAGCCCAGAATGGAGCCGACATCCGCCTCGCGCGGGTCCGTCACCACGCCCTCCTCGAACGTGCGGGCGGCTTCCAGCGCCTGCACGACCAGGAAGCGGTGCTTCAGCTCGGCGATGTCGACCGCGTCGGGCGCGAGCCGCGTCGGCTGGAGGTCGGACAGCCCCGGCCACAGCCGCTTCGAGCCCTGCCCCTTCTCGGGGTAGTCGTAGAAGCCCTTGCCGTTCTTGCGGCCGAGCCGGCCCTGCCGCTCCACCATCGCGGTCAGCAACTGCTCCTGCCCCGCGTCAATGGCCTCCGGGCCGACCTGCGCCTTGGTGGCCTTGAGCACCTTCAGGGCGAGGTCGACCCCGACCTCGTCGTTGAGCGACAGCGGCCCGACCGGCATCCCGGCCATGCGGGCCACGTTCTCGATCATGGCCGGGGGCACGCCCTCGCCCAGCATGAGGTGGCCTTCCAGCAGATAGGCCGTGACGCAGCGGTTGGCGAAGAAGCCGCGGCTGTCATTGACCACGATGGGCGTCTTGCGGATGGCCCGCACATAGTCGAGCGCGGTTGCGAGCGCGCGGTCGCCGGTGCCCTGCCCCATGATGATCTCGACCAGCAGCATCTTCTCGACAGGCGAGAAGAAATGGATGCCGATGAACTGGTCGGGCCGGCCGGAGCTCTTTGCGAGGCCGGAGATCGGCAGGGTGGAGGTGTTGGAGGCGAAGATGCAATCCGGGCGGATGGCCGCCTCGACCTTGCGGATCACCTCGTCCTTGACCTTGGGGTCCTCGAAGACGGCCTCGATGACGAGATCGCATGCGGCGAGCGCGCCGTAATCGGCCGTGGCCGTGATGCGGCCGAGCAGCGCGTCGCGGTCGGCCGATTTGGCCCGACCCTTGTTGATCTGGTCCGTGATGAGCTTGTGCGAGTAGCTCTTGCCCTTGTCGGCCGCCTCCTGGTCGCGGTCGACCAGGATCACGGCGAGCCCCGCCTGCGCGGTGACATAGGCCACACCGGCGCCCATGAAGCCGGCGCCCACGATGCCGACGGTCTTCAGCCCGGTGGGCGGCACGGAGGCCGGGCGCCGGGCGCCCTTTTCGAGCTCGCCCTTGGACAGGAACAGGGTGCGGATCATCGCGGCCGCCTCCGGCGACCGAAGGATCTTGGCGAAGTACCGGCTCTCGACCCTCAGCGCGAGGTCCATCGGGA
>NZ_JAQGKF010000054.1 GCF_028290205.1 Enterovirga sp.
GGCCCCTCTCGGGCGGCGAGGGGCGCGCGCTGGAGGGACATGCCGGCAACGTCAACGCCGTCGCGTTCCTGCCGGACGGGCGGCTGGTCTCGGCCGGGTCCGATCTGACCCTGCGGATCTGGTCGGCACAGCCGGGCGAAGCCCCAGCCGTGGTCACACTGCCCTCGCCGCTGAACGCGGTCGCGACCACCCCCGACGGCGGCATCGCGGCCGCAGGCGCGGACGGCATCGTCCGGCTCCTCGGGCCGGATGGCGCGCTGCGGGCCGCTGTCGAGCTGCCACGCGGGCCGGTGATCGCCCTCGCCGCCTCGCCGGACGGCGCGCGGGTCGCGGCCGCGACGGTGGCCGGCGCGGTGGCGGTGATCAGTCGGGCCGAGGCCCGTATCCTGTTCCACCTGGTCGGGCCGGGCCTGCCGGTCTGGTCGCTCGCCTACCGGCCGGACGGCCGCGAAATCCTGACGGGCGGCAGCGACCGGCTGGTGCGCCGCTGGAATGCGGTCAGCGGCGAACCCGTCGGCCCGCTTTCGCTCGAGCGGCCGACCGACATGCTGGCCGGGTTCACGGGAAGCCGCGGCGCGGAGATGTTTCAGGCCTGCGCCGCCTGCCACACGCTGACGCCGGACGGCGGCAACCGGGCCGGGCCGACGCTGCACGGCGTGTTCGGTCGCCGCATCGCGACCGCGCCCGGATACCCGTTCTCCGAAGCGCTGAAGCAGCTCGACATCGTTTGGAGCGCCGAGACGATCAGCAAACTCTTCGAGCTCGGTCCCTCGCGCTACACCCCGGGCACGAAGATGCCGGAGCAGATCGTGTCCAACGACCGCGACCGGGCGGCCCTGATCGAGTTTCTGGAGGGCGCGACCCGCCCCTAGGACGCGGTTGCGGCCGGCGGGCCGGCCAGCCGGTCAGGCGGTGTCGCCGTCCCATCCCGGCGGCTTGCCAAAATAGTCCGCGCCGGTGCGCGGCGCCGGGCGCTCCCGCGCGTGGGGATCGAGGTTTTCGGCCACCACGACCTCGACCCGGCAATCCTCGCACATCTGCAGGACCCGCGTGCGGTCGTGGCCGGCCGGGCCGGAAAACATCCAGTGGCGGTCGCGCAGCTTGGCGATCACGCCCTCGATCGCGCTGCGCGTGCCGAACGGCTTGGCGCAGGTGATGCAGCAAAACGGCTCCTCCTCCTTCACGATCCGCCGGCCGTCCCGCCACGCGGCGAAGTCGATCTGGGGCTGGAGGGTGATCACGTCCTCCGGGCACGTCCGGGCGCAGAGGCCGCATTGCACGCACAGGCTCTCGTTGAAGGCGAGAAGCGGCCGGTCGGGATCGTCGGACAGGGCGTTGGTCGGGCAGGCCCCCACGCAGGCGTGGCACAGCGTGCAGGATTCGGTGTCGAACAGGAGCCCACCGAAGGGAGCGCCGGCCGCAAGCGGCACCAACTCGACCGGGTTCGGGGCTGCGAGATGGAGTTCGCGGAAGCTGAGTTCCAGCAGGCCGCGCTTCTCGCTCGCCACCCGGAACGAGGCCGGACGGTCCGTCGGCCGGCCCAGGGGAAAGCTCTCGAGCAGCGCCCGCAGGCCGTCCGGGTCGTCCGTCTCCACCACGCGGACCGGGTCGGCCCCGTAGCCCAGCGCGCCCAGAGCCGTGTTCGCAAGGTCCACCACCCGGCGGATCGGAGCCGGATCGTGTTGGGGCCGCCCGCGCAGCAGCAGCGCCGCCCCCGACGCCCCGTAGGCGAAGAGCGAGGCCAGGGCCTCCGGCCCGATCTGGCTCGTCTCGTTGACCAGGACCGGCAGCACATGGGCCGGCAGGCCCTCGCCGAACCGGGCCATCGCCTCGATCAGCGGCGCGCCATGGTCGCTGTCGTGAAACAGCACCAGCGCGTCACGCCCCCCGGCCTCGCGATAGGTCCTGACCAGGGCCCGCAGGCGGCGCACCACTGCGTCGGCCGGCGGCAGCCCGTAGGCGGCCGCCCCGGTCGGACACACGGCCGCGCAGGAGCCGCAGCCGGCGCAGATATAGGGGTCGATCGCGACGTGGTTGCCGGCCGGCGTGATGGCGCCGGTCGGGCACACGTCGAGGCAGCGCGTGCAGCCGGTGATGCGCGAGCGCGAATGGGCACACAGGTTCTCGCGCATCTGCACGAAGCGCGGCTTGTCGAACTCACCCACGAGGTGGGAGGCCGCAAACAGAGCCCGGGCCACGGCGGCCGGATCGCGCGGGTCGGCCCGGAGATAGCCGGACCGCAGCTCGTGGGCGGGAAACAGCGGCACGCCACCGGACAGATCGATCACGAGGTCGCAGGTCGAGGTGGCGCCGTCGCGGCTCGGCCCGAAGGCGAGGCTCTGGCGGGAGGAGGGCAGGGGCAGCGCGTAATCGTCGATCCGCATCTCGAAGGCCCCAAGATGGCCCTTGGCGCTGGTCACCGTGCCGCGCAGAACCGGGAACTCGGTGGCGCGCGGCGGAGCCACCCCGTCGGGGCGGGTCAGAAGGACGGTGACGTCCAGGTGCTCGGCGAGCCGGCGCCCCGCCTCGATCGCGACCTCGTCGCGGCCATAGATCAGCGCCACCCCGGCGCTTTGCATCGCCACGCTGGCGACCGCCGGCGGCAGCTCGGCTGCGCTGGCCAGAAGGGCGGCCATCTTCGGTCCTGCAGCAGCCCCGTCCCGCGACCAGCCCGCGGTCTCGCGGATGTTGGCGAACACGATGCCGTCCGAGCGGCCGAGTTCCTCGGCCACCTCGGTGAAAAGCGGCGCCTCCTGGGTGCAGCCCACCGTGACGGCCGCGCCCCCCGCGAGCGCGGCCTTCAGGCGGTCGAGCTCGCGCCGACAGAGCTGGTCGGCGAGGTGCAACTCGCCGCCGCATCCGGCCCGGAGAACAGCCGCGTCGAGCGGCATGGTTCCTTCGCAGGAGCAGACGAAGTGATCGCGGACGGAGCTGGGCAACGTAAGGTCTCGTGAGGGCAACGGGACGCTGCGACAGCATCGCCGCTTCCCGCGCTCATTGTAAGACTGGAATCGTTCGAACGTAAGCTGCTAGGGCTGCGCAGGAGGACGCACCGCATGACCGACTTGGCGGCCGCGCGCGAGGCGCGTGGGCCCGAGCTTCCCCCGGCCTACTCGCTCGTCCCGGTCCCAGCCGGGGCGGGGGCTTTCGCCCGGGCCTGCCGGCTGGCTGCGCAGGACGGCGCCGGAACCTTCGTGTGGAGCCCGGGCGAGGAGACGCTGGACCTGGCCGTGGTGCTGGAGCCGGACGAGCCGCTCCGGACGGCGCGGCGCGCCTTCTTCATCGGCATGGCGGCGCTGCTTGATGCGCTCGGCTCCGTTGCCCCGCCCGAAAAGCCGCTCGCCGTGGAGTGGCCGGCGACCATCCGGTTCGACGGCGCCCGGCTCGGCGGCGGCCGGCTCGGCTGGCCGGAGGGCTGCGCCGAGGACCAGGTCCCCGACTGGCTCGTCTTCTCGGGCGCGCTGATTGCCTCCAAGCGGCGGGCCGGGGAGCCGGGTCTGACACCGGGATCGACCTCGCTCGAGGAGGAGGGTTTTGCGCCGGAGGACGGCGTCAGGCTGGCCGAGGCCTTCTCCCGGCACCTGCTGCGGGGCTTTGTGTTGTGGCGGGAGGATGGGTTCGAGGCCGGGGCGGCGACCTACCTGGCCAGGTTGCCGGCCGAGCGGCGCGGCCTGATTGGCTCAGCCGGCGAGATCGCCGCGGCGGCGGAGCCGGGCTTCGCGGCGGCCCTCCGCTCGCCCGCCTGGCTCGACCCCCAGAGCCAGGGGCCGCGGCTGTGAGCAGCATGCGGCTGCCGCGCACCATCCGGCTCGACCCGTCCGACACGTTCGTGTTCGAGCATGCGGCGGAGCCCGGCGAATGGGCCGTCACCGGGTCTTTCCTGTTCGCCGATGTCGATGTCGGCGGACTCACGGGCAAGCGCCTCGCGGCCTTCCGGTCCGGTTTCGTCGGCGTGCGATCGCTCGGCTTCTCGACCCTCGTGGTGGTCAGCGAGGCCAGCGAGGGCGAGCTGGAGGAGGCTGTCGAGCAGCTGACCCGCCATATCCGGCGCGAGTTCGGGGCGCCCAGCGACGAACTCGCCCGGGGCGCCGCCCGCGAGGAACTCGCCGTGGCCGCCTCGCTCTGCAGCCCGGAGATCAACAGCGTGCTGGCCATGCACCGCACCGCCGCGGACGGCGAGATCCGGGAGCAGTTCCGCACGCTTGTGCCGCGTGCCGGCGCGCAGGCGCCCGGCGCCGATCGACTCCACCTGCACGCACGCGCCTTCGCGCTGGTGGAGGTCGACGAGGACGCGCCCGAGGAGCGGGTCGATCTCCTGGGGCTGGCCGACAGGGGGGGACGGTGAGGGAGTTTTGGGTCTCGAGCGGCCACCACCTGGCCGGCCGGACGGAGGGCGGCGGGCTCAGGGTCACGGACGACCTGCTGCTCGCCTATCTGGCGCGGCCCGAGCTGATGCCCCCGCCGGAGGCCTGCCGGGCGGAGCGGGCGCTGCACGCGGCCCTGTCCGCTGCGCCGCGCCGGCCTGTGGCGGCGCCCGAGGTGGCGGCGCTGGAGGACGCGGATGCGCGCGAGAACTGGACCCTGATGCTGGCGTTTCGGGACCGGCTCCTTGCGGCCCCGACCGTGGAGGCGGCCTATCTGGGCCTCGTCCGTTCGCCGCTGCCCCAGACGCCGCCGCTGTTTCTCAACCAGCTCGTCCACCTGATCCTGCGCAACGCCCTGGACGAGTGTCAGGATCCCTATGTGCTCCGGGCCGCCGAGCTGTTCTTCCGGCCGCAGCGCGTGACCCTGCTGGACGGGGCCGCCATCCTGGCCGATGCCGAGGTCATCGAGGCCGAGGAGCAGGGCAGGGCGCCCTCGCCGCTCGCCGACATGCTGGGGCGCCTGCCCCGGGCCGAGCTGGACGTGCTCGATGACGGCAACGCCTGGACCTATTGGAGCCGGTCCGACGCCTTCACCATGGCGCTGAACATCTCGGCCAGCCCGAAATCCCGGGCCGGCCTGGCCCGCGCCATCGAGGCCTGGATCCGCCACCTCCTCCACCTCGAGGTCGACGTGGAGGCCGTGGCCGAGGTGGTGGATCGGGACTGGCGCTGGTTTGTCGGGCTCGACGCGGAGGGAACCCGGATCGGCAACGCCGTGTGGAATGGCGAGCCGCTGGCCGAGGATGCGCTGGGGCGGCTCCTGGCCCTGTTCCGCCTCCAATTCCGGCCGGGCGAGGCGCGGCTGCGGCCGGAGGTGGCCGGCCACCCGGCCTATCTGCTCCTCGCCATGACCCCGGATCGCCGCGTCCTCATGAAGCCGCAGAACCTGGTGGTGGGCCTGCCGCTGGTGGATGGCCGGAGGCCAGGATGAGCGCGGATTCCAGCCCGGCGCAGCCCGCCGGCCGCATTTCGGTCGGCGTGGTGGTCGGCAAGCGCCGGCTCGCCGGCCCCTGGGCCAGCCACGCCTGGCTGCCGGTCGCCATTCTGCCCGCGCCCGCCGACGCGGCGCCCTGGACCCGGCTCGGCGGCGACGAGCGCGAGGAGCTGTTCTACGGCGGCGCCCACGAGATCGCGCTGCATCCGAGCGAGACGTCGCATTACCGCGACAACCTCGCGTCCGGCCGGCCCTCCCTCTGGGTCGCCCTGCGGCCTGTCGGCCCCGAGGAGCACGAGGTCGCGACCGTGTCGGCCGACCCCTACGAAGGCGAGTCGATGGCCGAAGGGATCGGTGAGATCGTCGAGGCGGTGCCCATGCCGGAGAGTGTGCAGCGCGAGGTCGCGGCCTTTGTCGCGGCCTTCCACGTCGAGCGGACCTTCTTCAAGCGCAAGCGGGACCGGCAGGACGGCGAGGCCATGGCGCGCGGCGACGGCCGGCGCAGGCGAGAGGGCTCCCATGAGCCGGAGTGACGGCTTTCTGTCGCGCTGGTCCCGGCGCAAGCACGAGGCGCGGGCCGCCCCGCCCGAGCCGGCGGCCGAGGCCGGAACGGGCCCGGCCGACGCCCTCGCGCCGCCCGCGGCGCCATCCCCCGGGGCGGCCGAACTCTCGGAGGCGGAACTGGCGGCCCTGCCGCGCCCCGAGGACCTCACGGCGCAGAGCGACCTAGCCCCCTTCCTGCGGTCCGGCGTCCCGGTGCTGCTGCGCAAGGCGGCGCTCCGGCGCATGTGGACGCTGGATCCGGCCATCCGGGACTTCGTCGGCGAGGCGCGCGACTATTCCTACGACTGGAACGTCCCCGGCGGGGTCCCGGTCTCCGGGCCGCTCCTGCCCGGAGATGACGTGGAGGGCACGCTGGGGCGTCTGTTTTCCCGGCTCCAACCCGACCCGGACAGCGGCACCGAGCCCGTCCTCTCCGGGGCAGACGCCGATGCGACGGCGCATCCGGAGCCCGCGGCCGAACGGGACGGGGCGCCTGCGCGGGAGTCGGAGGGCGGCGCGGAGCCGCAACACCGGCTCGCCCAGGACGTGCAGACCAGCGGCCCGATTCCGGTGGCCTCGGGCGCCGATTTGGCCGGCGCGGAGCCTCAAACGGGCCCGCCGTCCGACGCTGCCGGCCCGGCCTCCGGCGCACGCCGACACGGCGCGGCTAGACCAAAGTTCGACTAATTCCAACTCTTGTGTGCCCCATAACGGGGCATTATGACTAGAAAGCGTGGCCGAAAAAGCGTCACGCCACCCTGGGGCAGATATGCGCGGAGAGGGTTTGCTGGAGGTGGTTGCGGCAGCTGGTGGCTTCGGTGCCCCGGCGCGCTCGCTCGCCATCTCGCAACCCTCGGTGTCAACCCCGCGGCGTGCCCCGGCCGGTCGTGGGCAGGGGATCGAAGCTCAAACCGAGGTGTCGCCGTTCCGGCTGGGGCCCGATCTCGATCCAGGCGAGGAGCCGGGCTTGGCAGAGGACGTGGATACAGGCGGCGCCGCCGGGGTGGACGAGATCGACCTTGTCCGGGCCCAGCATTACGGCCTCCTGTCGCTCCTCCTCGGCCGCGCGCCCAATGCGGCTCTGCTGAGTCAAATCGCGGAGCTGCCGGGGGACGAGAGCCCGCTCGGGCGCGCACACGGGGCGCTCGCCGCCGCGGCCCGGGCAGCGGACCCGGACGCGGTGAGCCGGGAATATTTTGACCTCTTCATCGGCGTCGGGCGGGGCGAGCTGCTCCCTTACGCCTCCTATTACCTGACCGGGTTCCTCAACGAGCGGCCGCTGGCCCGGGTCCGGGAGGACATGGCCGCGCTCGGGGTCGAGCGCGGCGAGGCGGTGAGCGAGCCCGAGGATCACCTCGCGATCCTGCTCGACACCATGGCGGGGCTGGCATCGGGACGGCTCGAAGCCGCGCCGGGGTCGGACGCCCGGTTCTTCGCGGGCCACGTTCAGCCCTGGGCCGGCAAGCTGTTCGCCGACCTGGAAACGGCTCGGTCCGCGCGCTTCTACAGCCATGTCGGGGCGCTCGGCCGGCTGTTTTTGGACATCGAGGCCGAGGCATTCGCGATGGAGGCCTGACCCGCGGGTCGGTCCATCGCAGAGGAGACGCAGATGGCACGGGACAACGCGAAGGCGATGGATCGGCGCAAGTTCTTCGGCGCGGTCGGCGGGGCGTCCAGCGTCGCGGTGGCGGCCGCCGTGTCGCCGCTCACCGCAACGGTGGCGCAGGCCTACGATCCGGGGGCCGAGGAATCGAAGTCGCGCTATCGCGAGACCGAGCACGTGAAAACCTTCTACCGGACCAACGGTTACGAGACGGTCAGGAAGTGAGATCGCCATGCTGACAAAGCGCAAAAGCGGCGATGCGGGCCGCGCCAAGCTTCAGGGTCTGGCCGCGGGGCTCGCCTCCGGCACGCTGGACCGCCGCTCGTTTCTGCGCCGCTCCGGCCTCGCGGCCGGCGGGCTCGCCGCGCTCGGCTCGCTGCAGCTCGGCGCCGTCCGCAAGGCGGAGGCCGCCGGGTCGTCCGTCAGCGGGCCGTCCGTGCAGATCAAAACCAACATCTGCACGCATTGCTCCGTGGGCTGCACGGTCAAGGCCGAGGTGGTGAACGGGGTCTGGGTCGGGCAGGAGCCGGGCTGGGAGAGCCCCATCAACCGCGGCAGCCATTGCGCCAAGGGCGCGGCCATCCGCGAGCTGGTGCACAGCGAGCGCCGCCTCAAATACCCGCTGAAGCTGGTCAACGGCGTGTGGACCAAGATCGGCTGGGACGTTGCCATCAACGAGATCGGCGACAAGATGATGGAGCTGCGCCAGCAATCGGGCGCGGATTCCGTCTACTGGCTCGGATCCGCCAAGTTCACCAACGAAGCCTCGTATCTGATGCGCAAGTTCGGCGCGTTCTGGGGCACCAACTCGATCGACCATCAGGCTCGCATCTGCCACTCGACCACCGTGGCGGGCGTCGCGAATACGTGGGGCTATGGCGCCCAGACGAATTCCTACAACGACATTCGCAACGCCAAGACGATGCTCTTCATCGGCTCGAATGCCGCCGAGGCGCATCCGGTGGCCATGCAGCATCTGCTCGCGTCGAAGGAGCTCAACCGCGGCAACATGATCGTCTGCGACCCGCGCTTCACGCGCACCGCAGCGCATGCGACCGAGTACGTCCGGTTCCGCTCCGGCACGGACATTCCGGTGATCTGGGGGATGCTGTGGCACATCTTCCAGAATGGCTGGGAGGACAAGGACTTCATCGCCCAGCGGGTCTACGGCATGGACGACGTCCGCAAGGAGGTCGCCAAGTGGACCCCCGACGAGGTGGAGCGGGTGACGGGCGTGCCCGAGGCGCAGATGAAGCGCATCGCGTTCCAGTTCTCGAACGAGAAGCCCGCGACCCTGATCTGGTGCATGGGCGCCACCCAGCACACGGTCGGCACGGCCAATGTCAGGGCCTTCTGCATCCTGTGCCTCGCGACCGGGAATGTCGGCAAGCCGGGCACCGGCGCCAACATCTTCCGCGGCCACACCAACGTGCAGGGCGCGACCGACCTCGGCCTCGATATCACGACGCTGCCGCTCTATTACGGCTTGGTCGAGGGCGCCTGGAAGCATTGGGCCCGGGTCTGGGACGTCGATTACGATTGGCTTCAGGCGCAGTTTGACGAGGTGCCGGCCAAAGCCGGGCGGCCGGCCCGCACCAAGAAGCAGAACATGGAGACGCCCGGGATCACCTCGACCCGCTGGGCCGACGCCACGAACCTGCCCGAGGATCAGATCGACCAGAAGGGTCGGCTCAGGGCGATGATCGTCATGGGCCACGGCGGCAACACCGTGAGCCGGATTCCGGAGATGGTGAAGGCGCTGGAGAAGCTCGATCTTCTTGTCGTGGCCGACCCCCATCCGACGACCTTCGCGGCCATCAGCGGCCGCAAGAACGGCACCTACCTCCTGCCCATCTGCACCTCGCTGGAGATGGACGGCTCGCGCACCGCATCCAACCGCTCCCTGCAATGGGGCGAGCAGATCGTTCAACCTGCCTTCGAGTCCAAGAACGACTACGAGGTCATGTACATGTTGGCGAAGAAGCTCGGCTTCGCCGACAAGATGTTCAAGAACATCAAGGTCGAGAACAACGTCCCGTCGGCCGAGGACCTGCTGCGCGAGATCAATCGCGGCGGCTGGTCCACAGGCTATTGCGGGCAGTCACCGGAGCGCCTGAAGGCGCATATGAAGAACCAGGCGAAATTCGACCTGGTGACGCTGCGGGCGCCGAAGGACGACCCGGAGGTGGGCGGAGACTATTACGGCCTGCCCTGGCCGTGCTGGGGCAAGCCGGAGATCCGGCACCCGGGAACGCCCATCCTGTACAACACCAATCTGCACGTGAAGGACGGCGGCGGTTGCTTCCGGGCCCGGTTCGGCATCGAGCGGAACGGGCAGACGCTGCTGGCGGAGGATTCGTTCTCGCTCGGCTCGGATCTGACCGACGGGTATCCGGAATTCACCTATGGCATGCTGAAGAAGCTCGGCTGGGAAGGGGACCTCACCGCCGAGGAGCGCGCCACCATCACGCGGATCGGCGGCGCCAATCCGGACACGGTGAGCTGGGCGATCGACCTGTCCGGCGGCATCCAGCGGGTCTGCCTCGAGCACGGCGTCATGCATTACGGCAACGGCAAGGCGAGGGCGAATGCCTGGAACCTGCCGGATCCGGTGCCGGTGCATCGCGAGCCGATCTACACGCCCCGCCCCGACCTCGTCGCCAAGTACCCGACCCGGCCGGATGCCCGCGAGTTCCGGCTGCCCAATATCGGCTTCTCGGTCCAGAAGGCGGCCGTCGACAAGGGGATCTCGAAGCAGTTCCCGATCATCCTCTCCTCCGGCCGGCTGGTGGAATACGAGGGCGGCGGCGAGGAGACCCGTTCGAACCCGTGGCTCGCCGAACTGCAGCAGGACATGTTCGTCGAGGTGAACGTGACCGACGCGGCCGAGCGCGGCATCAAGGACGGGTCCTGGGTGTGGGTGCTCGGACCGGAGAACGATGCCAAGACCAAGGTCAAGGCGCTTGTCACGGAGCGCGTCGGCAGGGGAGTCGCCTGGATGCCCTTCCACTTCTCGGGCTGGTACCAGGGCGTCGACCAGCGCGGCAATTACCCGCCCGGGACCGATCCGGTGGTGCTCGGCGAGAGCGTCAACACCGTCACGACCTACGGCTTCGATCCCGTCACCGGCATGCACGAGACCAAGGTCACCCTGTGCCAGATCCGCGCCGCCTGAGGACCTGAACCATGGCCCGCATGAAATTCCTCTGCGATGCCGATCGCTGCATCGAGTGCAACGCCTGCGTGACGGCGTGCAAGAACGAGCACGAGGTGCCGTGGGGCATCAATCGGCGCCGCGTCGTCACCCTGAACGACGGCAAGCCCGGTGAGCGCTCGATTTCCATGGCCTGCATGCACTGCACGGACGCGCCCTGCGCGGCGGTCTGCCCGGTGAACTGCTTCTACACCACGGCCGATGCCGTGGTGCTGCACTCGAAGGACCTTTGCATCGGCTGCGGCTACTGCTTCTACGCCTGCCCCTTCGGCGCCCCGCAATATCCCCGCGTCGGCAATTTTGGCTCGCGCGGCAAGATGGACAAGTGCACCTACTGCGCGGGCGGGCCCGAGGCGGATCTCAGCACCGCCGAATACGAGAAATACGGCTCGAACCGGCTGGCCGAAGGCAAGCTGCCGCTTTGCGCCGAGATGTGCTCCACCAAATCGCTGCTCGCCGGGGACGGCGACGTGATCGCCCAGATCTACAAGGAGCGGGTCGTGCGGCGCGGCTACGGCTCCGGTGCGTGGGGCTGGAAGACGGCCTACCGGGAGACGGTCGCCATCTAGGCGGCGGGTCAGCGCGACAGAACAGGCGGGGAGCCCTCGTGAGCCACACCATCCGGATCGCCCTCGCAGCCCTCGTGCTCAGCGCGGGCGCTGTCCTGGCCCAGCCTCAGCCCGGCTCGCCAAGCGGACAGAATCCGACCACCCGGGCCGTGAACGAAGAGCAGCTCCTGCGTGAGTTCGAGCGGCTGGACGGGCGCGTCACCATCCCGGATAGCAAGGCCGCCACGCTGGAGCAGCCGCAGGGCCGCGAGTGGCGCACCTTCCGGGAGGGCTGGCTGCCCTGGATCGCCGGCATCGCCATCCTGGGCATGCTCCTGGCGCTGGTCATCTTCTACTTCACCAAGGGCCGCGTGCGCCTCGACCACAGCGAGGAATCGGGCACCAAGATCCTGCGCTTCAACACCTTCGAGCGCTTCACCCACTGGCTCACGGCCTCGAGCTTCATCGTGCTGGGGCTGACCGGGCTCAATTACATCTTCGGCAAGCGCATCCTCATGCCGCTGATTGGGCCGGATGCCTTCTCGGCGCTGTCGCAATGGGGCAAGTATGCCCACAACTACTTGGCGTGGCCGTTCATGCTGGGCATCCTGTTCATGATGGTCGTGTGGCTGAGGGACAACATCCCGAACCGGGTGGACGCGGCCTGGCTGAAGGCCGGCGGCGGCTTCCTCGGCGATGCCCATCCGAGTGCCGGGCGGTTCAATGCCGGGCAGAAGATCGTGTTCTGGATCGTCATGCTGGGGGGCATCGCCATGTCCGTCACCGGCATCATCCTGATGTTCCCGATCTCCGCCGTGGACGTGAACGGCATCCAGCTCAATCAGGCGATCCACGCCATCATCGGCGTGCTCTTCGTGGCCGCGATCCTGGCGCACATCTACATCGGCTCGCTCGGCATGGAGGGCGCGTATGACGCCATGGGGTCCGGCGAGGTCGATCTTGCCTGGGCCCGGCGGCATCACGATCTCTGGGTCGAAGAGCAGCAGGCGAAGACCGCGAGCGGACCGCAGCTCGGCGGGTCGCGGCCGATTCCGGCCGAATAGCGCCCCACAGGAGCTCCCATGAAGACGATCCTTCTCGCGGTGGTGGCCGCCCTCGCCATCGGGGCCGGCGCGGCCGCGCTCCTCTCGGCCACCCAGAAGACGGCCTACATGGCCTACACCACCTCCGGAGCCCGCGTGTCGGAGCCCGGCCACAACCTGGTCGGCCCGGCCTGGACCGGACGGATCTGAGCGCTCCGAAAGGGACGAAACCGATGCGAGCCGTGGTTCTCCTGAGCCTGTTGGCCTCCGTGGCGGCCCTGTCCGGCGCCAGCGCGCAGGGCCCTGCGACCGATCCGTCCGCGCCTGCGGCAGGTTCCCCGCCGGCGGCCGGGGCG
>NZ_JAQGKF010000064.1 GCF_028290205.1 Enterovirga sp.
CCGGCCCGATCTCGCCGAGCGAGCCCTCCCTGTCGGCGAGGTCTCCGGTGGATGCGAACGCCTGGGCCATGCCGTCCTCCTTGGCCCAACGTTTGTAGCGCAAGCCACGCGGAGGTCCATGGCGGGCCGGGCCCGCCCGGGAGGCTCACGCCCAGGACGCTACAGATTCGTCAGCCGCCGGATGGCATCCCGGTAGCGCCGCCGCACGGGGTCGCGAGCCACGTGCCGGCCCTCCTCGACCACCACCCGGCCGGCCGCCACCACGGTGCGGACCGCCTCCCGGCCCGCCGCGAAGATCCAGGCGTCGAGCCAGCCCTCCGGGCCGGCCCCTGCCAGGGCTGGGTGGTCCGGGTCGAGCAGAACGAGGTCGCAACGCCGGCCCGGCGCCACCGCGCCCACGGGCTGGGCGAGCGCCTGCGCGCCGCCGCGCAACGCCTCCGACAGGAGGCGCGCCCCGGTGGATTCGCCCGGCTCCGTGGTCATCAGGTTGCGGCCGCGCCGGGCGAGCCGCTGCCCGTATTCGAGCTGGCGCAGCTCGCCCGCCGCATCGATGTCGATGTTGGAATCGCTGCCGACGCCGAAGCGCCCCCCGGCCGCCAGGTAGCTCGGCCCCGGGAAGACCCCGTCGCCGAGCGAGGCCTCCGTCACCGGGCACAGGCCCGCGACGGCACCGGAGCGGGCGAGCTGCCCCTCCTCGGCCGCGCTCATGTGCGTGGCGTGGATCAGGCACCAGCGCGCGTCGACCGCGCCGAGGTCGAACAGCAGCTCCACGGGTCGCCGCCCGGTGGCGGCCAGGCACTCCTCCACCTCCCGTTCCTGCTCGGCGACGTGGATGTGGATGGGCCCGTCAGGCACGAGCGCCACCGCGCGGCCGAGATCCTCTGCCGCCACGGCCCGCAGCGAATGGGGCGCGACGCCCATGCAGGCACCGGGCAGCCGCCGGACATGGGTGTGGCACCTCTCCAGGAGCCCGGCAAAGGCGTCGGAGCCGCACAGGAATCGGCGCTGGCCGGGGCTGGCCGGCTGGCCGAAGCCACCCCGGCCATAGAGGGAGGGCAGCAGCGTCAGCCCGATCCCGCTCAGCTCGGCGGCCGCCACGACGCGGCCCGCGAGTTCAGCGGCATCGTCATAGGGCGCGCCGTCAGGCCCGTGATGGAGGTAGTGGAATTCGCCGACAGCCGTGAAGCCGCGCTCCAGCATCTCGACATAGGCGAGCGCGGCGATGGCCTCGACGTCCTCGGGCGTGAGCGCCGCAAGGAAGCGGTACATCACCTCGCGCCAGGTCCAGAAGCTGTCGGCCCCGGGCGAGCGGCGTTCGGCGAGCCCGGCCAGGCCGCGCTGGAAGGCGTGACTGTGCAGGTTGGGCAGGCCCGGCACCGCAATCCCGGACAGGGCGAGGTCACCGGCGCGCCGGGCCACGCCCGCGCTCACGGAGGCGATCAGCGGCCCGTCGAGCTCGAGCCTGACGTCCTGCGCGAAACCGCCGGGCAGCAGCGCGTGGGAGAGATGGACCGCGGTGGGGCGCACCGCCGATCCATGACCGGAGCGGCCCCGCCGATCAACCGCCGACCGCGCTCAGCCCCGCCAGAGAGTCACCGCACGAGGGCGGCGCAGCCGCCGGCTCGCCGGACGACGGCCGGCCATGTCCATGCCCAGGGTTGCGGCGAAACACCCCACCAGACTGCTCACGACCAGAGCGACGAGAAGAAGCTCCACCGGCGATGCTCCACGGCAACAGAGCGGCAGAATAGGCCGGGCTGGTAAATGGATCGTCTACAGGCGCCCGTCGCACCTGCGGCTTCTTGGCTTCGACATCGGCACCTGAGACGATGCTGAGGATTCGACTGTGCTCGACACGGCCTCGGCGCAAATGTCTTCGGCAGGGCGGGATGTGAGCTCGGCTGCCGGCCGGTCTCGACTTGGTCGGCACGCTCGCCCCGTCCGGCTCGGGCGCGCCCATGGCGGCTAGGCCGCGCAGACCCACCGAGTTCGCGAACGCGGTCCGCTAGCGGATGAACTGGGGGTCGGCGAGCTGGGACAGGTCGGGGATCCGCTTGATCACCCCGGCTTGGAGCAGGACGTCCGCGACCTCCTTCGACAAGGCCGCGTGCTCGCTGGCGAAGAAGGTCTTGTTGGCCGCCCTGTCCTGCCAGCGCAGAAGCTTGGCCGATTGTCCGAACGCCTCGGCGCTCTGCTTCACATCGGCGCCCATGATGCCGTAGGCCTTGGCCGGATCCTTGGCGATCATCTCGAGAGCTTCGAAGTAGCTGTCGGCGAGCGCCTTCGCGGCCTTGGGATAGCCGTCCAGGAACCCCGCCATGCAGCCGAACGTGTCCACCACGACCGGGTAGTCGAGCGTGGTGGCGAGGATCCTGCCTGCCTCCGGCCTCGCCCGCAGGGCCGACAGGTAGGGTTCGTAGGTCACCACGGCGTCGTTCTGGCCGGCGATGAAGGCATCCGTGGCCGGCCCGGGTTCCAGGTTGACGATCGTGACGTCCTTGGTGGTCATGCCGTTCTTCGCCAGCATCCAGGCCAGCAGGAAATGCGGCGAGGTCCCTGGCGGCGACGCCGCGACGCTCTTGCCCTTGAGCTCCTTCAGCGACCCGATCTGGGCCCGCACGGCAATGCCGTCCGCGCCGTTGCTCTTGTCGATCTGAAAGATCTGCCGGGTCGTGACCCCGGCCGCCTGCCAGACGATCCAGGTCTCCACCGTGGTGGCCGCGCATTGGATGTCGTTCGATGCCAGCGCGAGATGGCGCGAGGTCTGGGGAATCTTCTTGAGGGTGACGTCGAGGCCGTGCTTGCGGAAGATGCCGGCCTCCCGGGCAAGCGTCAGCGGCCCGAACCCGGTCCAGCCCGAGATGCCGACCGAGACCTTGGTGTCCTGCGCCGCAGCCGCCCCCGCGAACACGAGACCTGCCAGGCACGCCCCGAACCGACGCGTCCTCATCCATCGCTCCCGTGACGATCGCGGCCACGCAACATGCGTCGCCGACCTGAGTCAACGCGGCCCGCGGGGCGCGCCACCAGCATGGCGCGGGCGCGAGCGACATGCGACGTTGCCACCATGACACCTGCTCCAGCCCGGGTCGGCGACAGCGTCGACGCCATCGACACACCGGCGCTCGTGGTCGACCTCACGGCCTTCGAGCACAACCTCGCCCGCATGGCGGCCTTCGCGGCCGAGGCCGGGATCGGGCTGCGCCCGCACGCCAAGACCCATCGCTGTCCGGCGGTGGCCTTGCGTCAGGTGGCAGCCGGGGCTCTCGGCCAGTGCGTCCAGACCGTGGGCGAGGCTGAAGCCATGGTGGCGGGCGGGATTGGGGACGTCATCTGCACCAACCAGATCCTCGGGCCCTCCAAGCTCGACCGCCTCGCGCGGCTCGCCCGCACCGCCCGGATCGGTCTGCTGGTGGATTCCCAGGAGGGGGTGGAGCGCGCCTCGCAGGCGGCCGTCGCGGCCGGAGCGGAGTTCGACATCCTGGTCGAGATCGAGGTCGGAATGGGCCGCTGCGGGGTGGCGCCGGGCCGGCCCGCCGCAGCCCTCGCCCGCCGCGTCGCCGATGCGGCGGGCCTGAGGTTCCGCGGCCTGCAGGCCTATAACGGGCGCGCCCAGCATATTCGGTCGGCGACCGGCCGACGCGACGCGGTGGCGCGCGCCGCCCAGGCCGTGCGCGAGACGCAGGCCGCCCTTGCGGCCGAGGGCCTCACAGCCGCCGTGATCGGGGGCGCCGGCACGGGCACCTTCCGGCACGAGAGTGCGGCCGGATGCTGGACGGAGATCCAGGTCGGATCCTACGTGTTCATGGACCGGGAATATGCCGAGCTCGAAGACGAGAGCGGGCGCCGGGCGCCGGAATTCCAGCACAGCCTGTTCGTGCTGGCCGAGATCATCAGCACGCCGTCCCCCGGACGCGCCATCGCCAATGCCGGATTGAAGGTGCTGACCACTGAGCAGGGCCGCCCGCTCGTCTTCGACCACCCCGACATCGAGGTGACCGGCGTGTCAGACGAGCATGCGGTGCTGACGGGCCCGTCAGGCGCGGCCCTCGCGCTCGGCCAGCGCCTGCGCCTGATCCCTGGCCATTGCGACCCGACGGTCAATCTCCATGACTGGATCGTGGCGGTCCGGGAGGGGCGTGTGGAGGAGGTCTGGCCGGTGGCGGCCCGGGGCGCGAGCCGCTGAGCCGCCCCACACAAAAATGCCCGCCGGGAGGGCGGGCATGCTGGTCTTTCAGATCCGGCGGTGGATCTAGTTGCAGCGGCGCGTGGTCCGGGTGACCATGCGGCCGTAATCGTCACGCTCCCGGACGGTCACCTCGCGGCAGCCGACGCTGCCGGTGGTCAGACCACGGCGGTCGTATCGCGAACCGCGGTCCCCGTCGCGATCGTAGCGGTGGTGGTCCCGGCGCCAGTCGCGCTCACGGTCGCGCTGCCGATCCGAACGAAGGTCGATCTGCGGACCGCCGCGCCCGAGGTCGATGACCTGAGCGGAAGCTGCAGAGGTTCCGAGCATCGCGGCTGCCGCAACCGCGAGAGCTGTGGCTCTCAACATGGTGATCTCCAGATATGCTGTCGGGCTGCAAACGCCCATTCGCAGGTGGAGTTCCAAAACCTCTCTGAATACAGTCGCGGTCTGGCCAAACACCATGCTGGCCAGCGCGCACCCGCGCCGGTCTGACCGGCGCGGGGCTGCGCTTTCGAGCCGACCGCTACTCGGCGGCGGTGTCGGCCGCGTCGTCGCCGAGCGGCAGATCGCCGGGCTCGGCCTTGCGGACCCGGCGGCGGCGCGTCTTGACGCCGTTCGCCTCGGGCTCGCCCGACGTCGGCACGGCGGCAGGGGCCGCAGAGGCCTCGAGCGGGAGGTCCGCTACAGCCGGAGTCCGGACCGGCGTGGTCAGAAAGGCCGGAAGCCCGCCAGCCGCGCCGTCGGAATCGTCGTCAGCAGGGCCAGACCGGCCCTCGGCCCTGGACGGAAGCCCGCGATCGGGACGGCCGTCCCGCTCCGGGCGGGACTCGCGGTCGAACCGAAGCTCCCGCTCGGCGCGGGGCTC
>NZ_JAQGKF010000085.1 GCF_028290205.1 Enterovirga sp.
CGTGCAGCAGCAGCGACGCCGCGCCGCTGTCCTGATCGGCCCCGAGGGCCACCAGGAGCGGCGCGGCGTCGGCCCGGAGCGCGTCGAGGCGGGCCAGGTCGGCCCGGGCCGCGGCCGACAAATCGCCGGAGGCCGCGGCGAGATGGTCGCTTCCCGGCCGAACGGTGCGGAGCCCGGCCTCCGATCCCCGCGCATCCAGGCTCTGCGTGTCGCGGATGAAATCGCTCGCCGACAGGCAGCCGTCGACCCGAGGGAGGGTCTCGGCGCGGATCCGCCGCCACTCCCGCAGGGCCTCGCCGTCCGGCGGTCCCGGCAGCTCGGGCGGGGTGCCGCATTCGACCACGAGGCTGCCGACGCCCTCCGCCGATGCCGCCGCAGCCGCTGTCAGAAACGGCCAGCCTGCCGCCACGACGACGTCCGGCCTCTGCGCGGCCCAGCTCCGGGCCATAGCCGCCCTGCAGACCGCCTCGACCTCGGCCACGCCCGCGCCCGCGGCGGTGTCCAGCACCTCGAGCCGCCCGCCGAACCGGGCCGCGAGGTCGGGATCGCTCCGGCAGCAGACCAGGCCAACCTCGAATCCGGCCCCGAGCAGATGCTCGGCCAGCCCGGCGAGGCCCCGGCCCAGGCTCGATGCGCGGGCGAGGTCGTGGCAGCAGATCTGGACCCGCATGCGCGGCATCGCTCAGGCGCCCGCCCGCATGGCGGCGGTCGCCGTGATGGCCGCGGCCGCCTCCAGCGCCGTCGCGAAGGTGCGGCCCGGGGCGGCGCCGCCGCCCTGTCCGGCGAAGCGCGAGCCCCGGGGGGCCAGGACCGGGATCCCTGACCGCGAGGCCCGCCCGGCCGCCGCCTCGGCCGCCTCGGCGTCACCGTCGTCCATGAGCCACACCAGGCAGGCGTCCCGCCACGCGCGGCTGCAGGCCCAGTCAGAGGGGATGAAGCGCAGGTTCGGCCCGGGTGCCTCGAGGGCGTGCAGGCGGTGCATCATGAGGGCCAGTTCGTCCGAGACCCGGGTGCCGACACAGAGCACGACCTGGGCGGCAGGCCCGGGCGCGGACGGCGGAGCCCCGTACAGGGCCGTCAGCCGGTCGATCGTCGCCTCCTCGCCGAAGGCGTGGCGGCGCTCCGCGTTGAAGCGGCCGAAGGCCCGGGCAAGGCCCGGTTCGCGAATCAGGCGCCGCATCTGCCGCGCCAGGTCCTCGCCCGAGCCGGGCGCGAAGGTGAGGCCGGACCGGTTGTCGGCGATCAGCTCCACATTGCCGCCGAGCCGCGAGGCGAGCTGCGCCTTGCCGGCCGCAATCGCCTCCATGAGGGTGACGGGCTCGTTTTCGGGCCAGATCGAGGCCAGGACGGACACGTCGGAGCGGGCCAGCAGCGCTAGCGCCTCCTCGCGCGGAAGATGGCCCGCATAGGTCACCGCGTCGCCGAACCGGCCCCGTGCGACATCGGCCACGAGGGCGGCGGCGAGGGGGCCGTGACCGGCCACGGCCAGGCTCCAGCGCCCGGACAACGTCTCGTCCCGGGCCAGCCGTTCGGCTGCATCCAGGAGGGACGGAATGCCCTTGTGCTCGCCCAGGTAGCTGAAACAGGCGAAGCGGACGCCCTCCGCCCCGCTCTCGCGGGTGGAGACCCGGACGCGGTCGAGGTCGATGCCGTTGGACAGGGCGGCCACCTGCTGCCGGAGGAGGCCGGGGCGCGAGGCGGAAGCGGCCAGGTAACGGCTTGGCGCCACGATCGCGTCGGCCTGGTCGAGGCACCACAGGACGTAGTCGCGGCGCAGCCGGATCGGTGCGGCGAAGCCGGGGTGGACCTGCGCCCGGGGCGCGCAGACCGCGCATTGCTGCGGGTCGTCGCAGATCGCGCCGTTGTTGCGCATCAGCGTGCCCTTGAAGCAGTACGGGCCGTGGTCGTGCAGGGTGACGACCACCCGGGCGCCCGCCCGTTTCGCGGCCGGGATCAGGTTGGCGCCGAGGCCCTCCCAATTGTGGACGTGGACCACGTCGGGCCGGTGCGCCAGGAGCACGGCCCCGAGGACGCGCTCCGCCTCGGCCGAATAGGCGTCCCGCGCGCGCCACGGCCGCAGCGTGAAGCGAAACACCTCGATGCCGTCCACGGTCTCGCTTGAGAGCGAGCCGGGGTTCAGGCCCGGGCCGGGCAGTCCGCCTGCGAGCACGGCCACCTCCCAGCCGCGGGCCCGCAATGCCACGGCCTGCCGGTGCGCCACCACTTCGGCCCCGCCGACCACCTGCGGCGGGAAGCGATTGCTCACGATGAGGACACGCCGCGTCATGTAGGCCGTGCCTCTGGAGACCGGAAAGCGAGCGTCGCGCTCGGCGGGGCGGGGCGGGGCGGCGCCGGCCCGCGGTCGAGCGCGACCGTATCGACGGCGCGGCTCCTAGCAGATATCGCCAGACTTGTTGAGGCGGGCCTAGCCCTGCAGACTGGGTGTGCTGGGAGCTATCATGAACAGTTGGCAGATCACCCGTTTCGCATCCCCGCTTGAGCTGCGCTGCACTGCAGAACCGGAGCCGACAGGCAGTCAGGTGCTGGTCCGGATCGAGCGCTCCGGCGTCTGCCATTCCGACCTCCACATCTGGTCCGGCTTCTTCGACCTCGGCGGCGGCAAGCGGTTCGAGGTGAGCCAGCGCATGTCGCTGCCCTTCACGCTTGGCCATGAGATCGTCGGCGAGGTGATCGGCCTCGGGCCGGAGGCCGAGGGCGTGGAGGTCGGCACCAAGGGCATCGTCCACCCCTGGATCGGCTGCGGCGAGTGCAAGGCGTGCCGCTCGGGCGAGGAGCTGCGCTGCTACGCGCCCCGCACCATCGGGACGCGGCGGGACGGCGGCTACAGCGACCGGGTCCTCGTTCCGCACGGCCGCTACATCGTGCCCTATGGCGGGCTCGACCCGGCCCTGGCCGCGACGCTCGCCTGTTCCGGCCTCACCGCCTACAGCGCGCTCCGCAAGCTGCCGCCGCTGGACGACGAGGATTCGGTGCTCCTGATCGGAGCCGGGGGGGTCGGCCTGGCCTGCATCGGGCTCGCCCGCGCGATGCTGCCTGCCCGGATCGTGGTCGCCGAGGTGAGCGAGGCCAAGCGCAACGCCGCCCTGGCGCAGGGCGCCCACGAGGCCGTGGACGGATCCGGGCCGGAGGGCCGCACGCGGGTCGTGGCCGCGGCCGGCGGCAAGCCGCCCCGGGCGGTGATCGACTTCGTGGGCTCCCCCGAAACCATGGCGCTGGCGCTCGAAGCCGTCGATGTCGGCGGCACGGTCGTGGCGGTCGGGCTGTTCGGCGGCGAGCTGGCCATCTCCACCGCCCTCCTGCCGCTCAGGCAGGCGACCATCCGGGGCTCCTATGTCGGATCGCTGGCGGAGCTGCGCGACCTCGTCGCCCTGATGCAGGCCCGCGAGGTGAAAACCGTGCCGGTCGCCACCCGGCCAATGGCCGAGGTGAACGCCATCCTGCACGACCTCGAAGCCGGCCGCGTCGTCGGCCGCTGCGTCATGGTCCCCTGACAACCCGCCTCCTGGGCAGCTCCGTCCCGTGACGGCCGCCGCCCTGGTCCACCCGGAGCCCGGATGCCGGGCTCCGCCTTGCATCGGTCGCGGCGGCGCGGCATCACGTCGCAGCTGTCCACTCCAGCCCGGAAGGCGCTCCCATGATCCACGATCCTCCCCTGATCCGGCTGCGCCGCAATGTGCCGCGCCCGACCGAGCGCCAACTCGCCGCCTTGCGGGGCACGCCGACCGGGTATGTGGCCGATGCGCTGAACGGCCGGGCCTCGCTGGGGCCGGACGTGAAGCCGGTGGTGCCCGAGCAATCCTCCTTCTGCGGGGTGGCCGTGCCCTGCCATGTCGGCCCGGCGGACAACCTCGCGGTCTTCGCCGCCCTGCCGCTCCTTCAGGCCTCCGACGTGATCGTGGCGGCCGCCGACGGCTTCCGGGAAACCGCGGTGGTCGGCGACCTCGTGCTCGGCATGGCCCGCAACCGCGGCGCCGTGGCCTTCGTGACCGATGGCTGCGTGCGCGACGTGCCCGGCATCCGGGACGTCGGGCTGCCCTGTTTCGCGACCGGCGTGGTGCCCGATTCGCCCGTCAAGAGCGGGCCCGGCACCGTGAACCTTCCCGTGGTGCTGGCCGGCAGAACGGTCCGGCCCGGAGACGTGATCATCGGCGATGTCGACGGCGTGGCGGTCGTGCCGTTCGAGGAGATCGACAACGTGATCGCGGCGCTGGACGGGATCCGGACGGCCGAGGCGGCCCTCGTGGCCCGCGTGGCCGGCGGGCTCGGCATTCCGGAATGGGTCGAGAAGCTGCACGCCGGCGGGCGGGTCAGCGAGATCGATTGAGGTCCTGCCCGGCTCGCAGCGGGCCGCGCCCAGAACAAGCCCGGCGGACCGGACGGCTCCGCCGAACTCGCGATCCGGCTCAGGCCGCGAGGCGGGTCGGCGAGCCGAACCGGTCCAGATACCGGCTTTGCACCGTGCGGACGTCCAGCACCACGAAGACGTCCGTGGTCCCGAAGGCCGGATCGACCACGGCCCCGTCACCCACGGTGGCGCCGACCCGCAGGTAACCCTTCACCAGCGGCGGCAGCGACCTGAACGCCGCGCGCTGGTCCAGCATTTCGCGCGGGAGCACGTCGAAGGCGACGCGGCGGCCGGGTTGCGCCCCGACCCGCCATTCCGCCGGGGACGGTGCGAAATGGTGCAGGTAGGAGAGCTGCGGCGCGAGCGCCCGAGGATCGGTGCCGTCCAGGCTGGCGCAGCCGATCAGGGCGTCGATCCGGTGCTCCTTCACATAGGCCCAGATGCCCTGCCACAGCAGTTCCACGGTGCGGCGGCTGCGATAGGGCTGCCGCACGCAGGCGCGGCCGAGCTCGGCGATGCGGGCTTCGGGCCGAGCGGACAGCAGCGGCAGAACCTGGAACTCGCTTTCCGAATAGAAGCCGCGATGCGCTTCGGCCACCTCGCGCCGGAGAAGCCGGTAGGTGCCGACGACCTTGGGCTCAGCGGCCCGGAAGGGGTTCGCCGGGCAGGCGTGATCCAGCACGAGCAGGTGGTCGCAGACCGCGTCGTAATCGTCGGCGTCGCGGCCGGTCCGCCGGGGCCGCGGGCCCGCCAGGGCGCCGCGCTCGCCGAAGAACACGTCGTAGCGGAGCTGCTGCGCGCGGTGCACCTCCTGCCAGCCCCGCGCCAGCCGGACTTCGAGCGAGCCGGTCCTGCCCAAGGCCTCCCCCGGGGCGACGGCCGGGCCGTCTGCCGTGAAGGCGGGCCAGCCGAGGTCGGGCACCGGTGCCCGAAAGGCCGGAGCAGTGTCGGGCAGCAGATCGCCGGAGCTTGGCATCGGTCACGGTCTCCTGGTCGGCGCGGCCTCAGCCGGCGGCCAGCCTCTATCGCACAGGGAGCCGACGTTTCCGTGACGACCCGCCCTTTCGCGGTCAGGACGCGTCTGCATAGGCCACCGGCGGGTCGAGCCGGTCGAGCTCCGATTGCAGCGCCTCCACGGTGAAGGGCTTCAGCAGCAGCGCATCCACGCCCGGCGGCACGGGCCGGGCGCCCTCGCGGCCGGGCTCCCCGGCGGTCAGGGCCACGACGCGGCTCCTCCGGCCGGAGCCGCCGCCCTGGAGCTCCCAGGCCCGGATGCGTCGGGCCACTTCGGGACCGTCGAGGCCCGGCATGCGCATGTCCAGCAGCACGAGGTCGAAGGGCAGCGCGTCGCCGCGCAGGGCTGCCTCGGCGCGGTCCCAGGCCTGCTGCCCGTCGGCCGCCCAATCCACCACGGCGCCGAGCCGCTCCAGCGTGGTCACCGCCAGGAGAGCGTTGATCTCGTTGTCCTCGGCCAGCAGCACGCGCGGCGCGCGGCGGGACAGCGGCAGAGGCCGCGGTGCGCCCGCGACGGGGCCCCTCCGCGCCGGGGCCGGGGCGGCGGCCCTGGCGCCGGGTTCGATCTGCTCAAAGAGCGAGCACGGCCGCACGGGCTTGATCAGGTAGGCGTCGAACCCTGCTGCGTGTGGCGAACCGAAATCGCGCCGCTCGAAGGGCGACAGCAAGACCACCGTGCGGCCGATCCCGTGCCGATGCGCCTCCCTGGCTGCAACCCTGACGTCGTCGTCCGGCAGCGCGTGGTCGGCCAAAAGAGCCGCGAAGCGGCGCGCGGCCATGCGGTCCAGCGCCTCCCCGAGGCTGCCGGCCACCTCGGCCGCGATCCCGGCCTGGTCGAGCGTCCGGGCGAGGTAGCGCCCCGAAAACGGCGAGCCGGACAGGATCAGCACGGGGCCGCGCGGTCCTGCCGCAGCCTCGTCGCGCTCCGCCGGGTTCGGGTCCGCGGCGGCGGGCAGCGGCAGCTCGACCGTGAAGCACGCGCCCCGGCCGAGCTCGCTCGCCAGCGTCACGGTCCCGCCCATGCGGGTGACGAGGCGGCGCGTGATGGCAAGGCCGAGCCCCGCGCCCGGCTCGCCCGGCGGGGCCCAGTCTCCTGTCTCGAATTCGTCGAAGATCTCGACGGCCCGCTCGGGCGAGATGCCCGGCCCGGTATCCTCGACCATGATGCGGATGAGGTCGCCCGCGCCGCGATCGACCCTGACGCCGATTCCCCCCGTGCGGGTGAACTTCACGGCGTTGCCGGCCAGGTTGAACAGGACCTGGCGCAGCCGGTCGGGATCGCCCTGAACAAGAGCGGGCACGTCCCGGGCGACAAAGGCCGCGATGTCGGTGCCCTTGCCCTGCGCCCGGGGCGCCAGGAGCTCGACAATGCCCTGGACCAGGGCCCCGAGGTCGAACGGTTCGTCGGACAGTTCGAGGCGGCCCGCCTCGATGCACGAGAGGTGGAGAACGTCCTCGACCAGCCGTAGAAACGCCTCGGCGGAGCTTTGCACGGCCTGGGCGTAGGTGCGCTGCTCGAGGTCCAGTGGCGTCTCCAGCAACAGCCGGGTCATTCCCAGGATGCCATTGAGCGGGGTCCGGAACTCGTGGCTCACGGTTGCCAGCAGGCGCGATTTGGCCTCGCTTTCGGACAAGGCGCGGGTCCGATCCTCCTCCAGCCCGCGGCGCTGCCGGACGCTGTCGGTCACGTCCCGCCCGCTAAGGAGGCGGTGCGGCCGCCCCTCGATGGTCATCTCGGTTTCGGACCAGGACAGCCAGCGGCCGCCATGTGACGCTTCCATCAGACGCTCGGGTGCGGCTGCGAGCCCATGCGGGCCGGGCTGCCCGGTGGTGAGGCGGGCATAGGCCCCGTTCGCCGCTACGATGACGCCTCGCAGGTCACGGATCACCACGGGATCGGGCAGCGCATCGAGGATGGCTCGGCAGCTCGGCTCGTCCGGGAGGCGGCGCGCCCGGGCATCCGGGATCTCGCGCCGATCGCGGCTGCGGGCGAGCCGGAGCCAGACCAGCAGCGCGGCCGCCGCGACGGCGCAGAAGAGCAGCGCGGACCAAGCCGGGAGGCCGGGCGAGACCATGGCCGTGTTCATGAGGCTCCCGTGGCTGACGAGCCGTGATAGCGGAGCGGCGCTCAGGAACCGTTGAGGAACGTCGTTGCGGAATCCCGACCGGACTCGCTAAAAGGCCGCCGATCCGGGGTGGCGGGACACACAGCGTTGATCCGTCGCTTCGCGCCTCTTCTGCTTCTTGTGGTTCCCATCCTGGCCGCGGTCGCGGCCTATCTCGTGGCCGGACCGGAGCTGTGGCACCCCGACGCCCTGCTCGCCCGCCGCGACACGCTCAAGGCCGCGGTCGAGCTGCGGCCGGTGCTGTCGCTCGTCCTGTTCACGGCGGTCTATTTCGCCATCATCTCGTCGGCCCTGCCGGTCGGGCCGCCCATGAGCCTCACGGCCGGGTTCCTGTTCGGCCGCTGGATCGGCACGCCCGCCATCTTGCTCGCCGCCACCGGCGGCGCCCTGGTGGTGTTCTGGCTCGCCCGGCTCGCTGCCGGAACCGGCTTCGGCCGCCGGCTGGGCTCGCGGGCGGGGCCGGTCCTGGCAACCGTGACGGAGGACATCCGCCGCAACGCCTTCGGCTACGTCGTGGCCATGCGGCTGATCCCGATCTTCCCGTTCTTTGCCGTGAATGCCGCCGCCGGGCTGGTCCGGCTGCCGGTCCGGCCCTTCGCACTCGGCACCCTGGTCGGGCGCCTGCCCGGCACATTCGCTTACGTCAGCCTGGGCGAGGAGGTCGGCCGCGTGGACAGCGTCGCCGATCTCGCCTCGCCGCGCATCTACCTGACGCTGACGGCCATCGGCCTGCTGGCGCTGCTGCCGCTCGCCGCGGCGGGCTGGCGCCGCCACCGCGCCGGCCAGGCCCGCCGGATAGGCGAGCCCCCCGCCGAAGGACGAACGTAGGATTGCGCCGCCGGGCCCCTTCGGCCAGTGTCCGGCCGACAAAACGAACCGGCGGCCAGGGCCTGGCCGCGTCGAAAAGGATATCCGGATGAAGGCATGGGTCGCCGCCCTGGTTGGGGGAATGGCGTTGTTTGGGACGGCTGCGGCCGAGGCGCAGAGCTATCCGAACCGGCCGGTTCGGGTGATCGTGCCGTTCGCGGCCGGTGGCACCACCGACATTTTCGCCCGCCTGGTGGCGGACAAGCTGAGCCAGAGCCTCGGCCAGCAATTCATCATCGAGAACCGGGGCGGAGCGGGCGGCAATATCGGCGCGGACGCGGTCGCGAAGGCCGCGCCGGACGGCTACACGCTCGTCATGGGCACGGTTGGCACGCATGCCATCAATGCGAGCCTTTATGCCAAAATGCCCTACGACGCCCTGACGGATTTCACGCCCGTGGCCTTCACGGCCGGCGTGCCGAACCTGATGGTGGTCAATCCCAAGACGGTGAAGGCGACCACGGTTCAGGCCTTCATCGCCGAGGCCAAGGCCACGCCGAAGAAGTTCAACATGGCGTCTTCCGGCAACGGAACCTCGATCCACCTGTCGGGCGAGATGTTCAAACAGGCCACCGGCGTCGAGATGCCGCACGTTCCCTATCGGGGCTCCGGGCCGGCCATCAACGACCTCGTCGGCGGGCAGGTCGATGTCATGTTCGATAACCTGCCGTCGTCCATCGAGCAGGCCAAGGCCGGCAACCTGCGGGCGCTGGCGGTCACGTCGTCGGCGCGGTCTGCGGCCCTGCCGGACACGCCCACGCTCCACGAGAGCGGGCTTCCGGATTTCGAGGCCTCGAGCTGGTTCGCTCTGTTCGGCCCCAAGGGCTTGCCGCCGGAGATCACGACCAAGCTCAACGAGGAGGTCCGCAAGGCATTGCAGACGCCCGAGCTGAAGCAGCGCTTTGCGGATCTGGGCGGCGAGATCAGGCTGATGACCCCGGACGAGCTCGGTGCGTATGTGAAGGCGGAACATGCCAAATGGGCCAAGGCCGTGAAGGCGGCGGGTGCTCGCCTGGAGTGAGCCGAATCACAGCCGGCCTTGATCGCGGGCCGGCAACGTGCACAAGGGCGGCGCGGACGCCGTTGCTCGTCCGAACGTCATCTGAACCTCACATGAACGGGAGGACACGGCATGGCAGTTGATGCCGAGCGTTCCGGCACGCCGGGCGGCTTCGTTCGCGGGCCGCAAAGCCTCGTCTCCGGACTGGTCCTGATCGCGCTTGCGGCCCTGGCGCTGTGGCTGACCCGCGACCTGCCGCAGGGGACGCTTCGGGCCATGGGTCCGGCCATGCTGCCGCGCTGGCTGGCCATCGCGGTCGGGCTGTGCGGGATCGCCCTGGTCGTCGCGGGCCTGGTCCGGGACGGCCACCAGCTCGAGGGCTATTCCCTACGGGGAGCGAGCGTCGTCGTGACTGCGATCCTGCTTTTCGGGGTCGCGATCCGGGGTTTCGATTTCCAGGCTTTCAAGGTGCCGACTCTCGGCCTCATGATCGCCGGCCCGCTCGCCATCTTCGTGTCCGGCTTCGCCACCCCGGAGGTGCGGGCGCGCGAGCTCCTGATCTTGGCGCTCTCGCTCACAGGGCTGTGCATGCTGCTCTTCGGCGACCTCCTGAACCTGCCGATCCCGATGTACCCGCAGGCCTTCGCCGACCTCTACCCAGCCGGCTGGTCGAGCGACGGACGGCTGCGCATGACGGCGGCGGTCTTCCTGGGGCTGGCGGTCCTGATCTACCTGGCCGGGCGCCGGACAGCGAGCCGTGAGCCCATCGACGTGGTGCCGGATGAGCATGCCGGCACGGTCTGACGCGCGGAATCCCGAAGCCATCGAGTTCGGAACGGTACGATGGGCGATCTGATCAGCAATCTCAGCCTCGGCTTCGGGGTCGTCTTCCAGTTCGTCCCCGTGGACGTGCCGGGGATCGGCGTCGTCCCGCTGCCGATGAACATCTTCCTCTGCTTCGTCGGCTGCCTGGTCGGCACGCTGATCGGCGTGCTGCCGGGCGTCGGTCCCGTCGCCTCCATCGCGATGCTGCTGCCGATCACGTTCAAGTTCGATCCGGTCGGCGCCCTGATCATGCTGGCCGGCATCTATTACGGCGCCCAGTACGGCGGCTCGACCACGGCCATCCTGGTGAACATCCCAGGCGAGGCGACCTCGGTGGTCACCACGCTCGACGGGCACCAGATGGCCCGCAGGGGGCGGGCGGGCGTGGCGCTCGGCATTGCGGCCATCGGCTCCTTCTTCGCCGGCTGTGTCGCGACCGTCTTCATCGCCGCGCTCGGGGCGCCGCTGACCAAGCTCGCCCTGATTTTCGGCCCGGCCGAATATTTCTCCCTGATGGTGATGGGCCTCGTCTTCGCCGTGGTGCTGGCGCGCGGCTCGATCCTGCGGGCCGGCGCGATGATCTTCTTCGGCATCCTGCTGTCCACGGTCGGCACCGACCTCGAGACCGGTCAGGAGCGCATGACCTTCGGGATGCAGTTCCTGTCCGACGGCATCGATTTCGCCGTGCTGGCCATGGGCCTGTTCGGGATCGCGGAGATCCTGCGCAACCTCGACCACACCGAGGTCCGCGACGTGGTGAAGCAGGCCATCGGGCGGCTGTTGCCCGGCTGGCAGGACTTCAAGGATTCAGCTCTCCCGATCCTGCGTGGCACCTTCATCGGCGGCACGCTCGGCATCCTGCCCGGCAACGGCGCCGTCCTCGGCCCGTTCGCGTCCTACACGGTCGAGAAGAAGCTGGCGAAGGATCCGCGCCGCTTCGGCCAGGGGGCAATCGAGGGGGTCGCCGGCCCGGAGAGCGCCAACAACGCGGGCGCTCAGACCTCCTTCATCCCGCTGCTCACGCTCGGCATTCCGCCCAACGCCGTGATGGCCCTCATGGTCGGCGCCATGACCATCCACGGCATCGTGCCGGGCCCGCAGGTCATGACCAAGAACGCCAACCTGTTCTGGGGCATGATCGCCTCGATGTGGGTCGGCAACCTGATGCTGCTCGTCATCAACCTGCCCATGATCGGGGTCTGGGTGCGGCTTCTGAAGGTGCCCTACCGGCTGATGTTCCCGGCCATCCTGATGTTCTGCTGCATCGGCATTTATTCCATCAACTCCCTGCCGACGGACGTGTTCTTCATCGCCATGTTCGGGCTGATCGGCTACGCGCTGATCAAGTTCGGCTTCGAGCCGGCTCCGCTTCTGCTCGGCTTCGTGCTCGGCAAGCTGATGGAGGAGAACCTCCGGCGGGCGCTCATCATCTCGCGCGGCGACATGATGACCTTCGTCGAGCGGCCGGTCTCGGCCGGTCTGCTCGCCGTCGCGATCGCGCTCCTGGCGATCGCCCTCCTGCCGTCCATCCGCAAGGGCCGCGACGAGGTGTTCGTGGAATAGCCCGGGCCGGCCACGGCCGCCCGGGCTCGGCGCGCGGTCCTCATCCAGGGGTTGCGAAGCGCGCCCGTGTCGGCGAACGATAAGGCATCGGGAGAAAATTCATGAAGCGCCTCGTCCAGATCGCCGCCGCTCTTTCCGTTCTCGCCACGTCCGCGCTGGCGCAGACGCCCTACCCCCAGCGCCCGATCACCCTGATCGTGCCGTTCGCGGCCGGCGGGCCGACC
>NZ_JAQGKF010000074.1 GCF_028290205.1 Enterovirga sp.
GGTCACCTACCTGTCGAGCGCGGACGACCGCGCGGCGCGCTGAGCCTCGAGGCGCTACGGGCGGTATCGCCCGGCCTGCCGCATGCGCTAGGCTCGTCCGGTTCGCCGGACAGCCCTGAATGACCGACCTCGCTCAGCTCGATCTCCCCGCCCTCGCGGAGGGCTACGAGAGCCGCCGCTTCTCGCCGGTCGAGGTGATCGAGGCGACGCTCGCCGCAGCAGAGCGCGCCAACCCCGTCGTCAACGCCTTCGTCCTGCTGGATCACGACGGCGCCCTGCTGGCAGCCCGCGAGTCGGAGCGCCGCTGGCGCGAGGGGTCGCAGAAAGGCCGGCTCGACGGCGCGCCGTTCACGGTCAAGGACAATGTCCTCTGGCGAGGGCACCCGATCCGGCGCGGCACCCGCACGAGCGGCACAGAGCCGGCCGCCGAGAATGCCCCCGCCGTGGACCGGCTCCTCGAAGCCGGCGCAGTCCCGTTCGGCAAGACCACGCTGCCGGAATTCGGCTGGAAGGGGATCGGCGATTCGCCCCTCACCGGCATCACCCGCAACCCCTGGAACACGGGCGTGACCACCGGCGCGTCCTCGGCCGGAGCCGCCGCGGCGGCCGCGCTCGGCATCGGTCCGCTCCATATCGGGACGGACGGGGCCGGCTCGATCCGCATCCCGTGCTCCTTCTCTGGGCTGTTCGGCATCAAGCCGAGCTTTGGCCGCGTGCCCGCCTTCCCGCCCTCGCCCTTCGCCATCGTGTCCCATGTCGGGCCGATGACCCGCAGCGTGGCCGACGCGGCCGCCATGCTGACCGCCATCGCCGCCCCCGACAGCCGCGACATCGCCGCGCTGGTGACGCCCCCGCCGGACTTCTCGGCCGGGCTCGATGCCGGCATCGCCGGGCTGCGCGTCGCCTGGAGTTCGCGCCTGGGCTATGTGGAGCGGCTCGATCCGGAGGTGGAGCAGCTCTGTGCGGCGGCCGCCGCGGCGTTTGCCGAAGCCGGCGCGACCGTGGAGGAGGCCGACCCGGGCTTCCCGGACCCGACCGAAACGCTGCGCACCCTGTGGCGGGTCGGCGCGGCCTCGATCCTCGACGGCATTCCCGAGAGCCGCTGGCCGGAGCTCGACCCCGGCTTCCTGCAGCAGGCCGAGGCCGGGCTCAGCCTCACGGGCCGGGACTTCGTGGCGGCGGCCAATGCCCGATACCCGCTCCATCGCGGCATGGCCCTGTTTCACCAGCGCTACGACCTCCTGCTCACGCCGACCCTCGCCGTTCCGGCCTTCGCGGTCGGCCACAACACGCCGCCGGACGGAAGCTACGGTGAGGACTGGCTGAACTGGACGCCCTACAGCTACCCGTTCAACCTCTCCCTCCAGCCGGCCGCAACCGTTCCGTGCGGGGTCACGGAAGCGGGCCTCCCGGTCGGGCTGCAGATCGTGGGGCCGATGGGCGCGGACGCGCTCGTGCTCAGGGCGGCGCGGGCCTTCGAGCAGATCCGCCCCTGGCCCAAGATCGCCCCGCTGCGCGTCCGCCCCTGACGGGGCTGGACCGGCCTGGCGGCGCGGCTCAGCCGCGCGCAGCCTCGTAGCTCTCCAGGAAGGCCACGAGATTGCGGGGCAGCGCCTCGCACAGATAGCCGCCCTCCTGGACCAGCGCGGTCGGCGCCGCGCAGGCGGCGATCCGTTCGGCTGCGCGGCGAAACCCGTCCGTGCTCACCTTGAAGGCCCCGATGGGGTCGTCCGCGGAGGCATCGAAGCCGAGCGCGACCACCAGGGCCGCCGGCCGGAAGGCCGCGCAGGCGGCGATCCCAGCTTCGACCGCCTCGAGCCATGGGCCGTCCCCTGTCCCCTGTGGCAGCGGCAGGTTGAGGTTCAGACCCTCCCCGGCGCCGCCACCGCGCTCGTCGGCATAGCCGGCAAAGAACGGGAAGTAGTTGCCCGGGTCGGCATGGACCGACACCGTGAGGACGTCCGCCTGCTCCCAAAAGATGCCCTGAGTGCCGTTGCCGTGATGTACGTCGATGTCCAGCACGGCGACCCGTCCGCCCGTCTCGCGCCGCAGCCGCTCGGCCGCGATCGCGGTGTTGTTGAGGAAGCAGAAGCCGCCGGCGGAGGCCGCATAGGCGTGGTGCCCGGGCGGGCGGCACAGGGCATAGGCCGCCCCACGCCGCAGCGCCGCTCCGCTCGCCGAGAGTGCCGCCTGAGCGCTGCCGTGGATGGCCTCCCAGGTGCCGGCCCGGACGGGCGTCGAGGTGTCGGCCATGTACAGGCCGAGCAGCCCGAGCAGCCCGCTCGGCCGCCGCGACATCTGAGGGCGCGCGAAATGGCCCGTCAGGATCTCGTCCCCGCTCTCGGGCAGCTCGCTCCGGCGCGACCAGAGATCCCGCAGCAGTTCGACATAGCCGGGCTCGTGCACGGCCAGGATGGGGTCGAGGCCGAGGTCGCCGGCCGGCTCCATCGTGTGGCCGGCGCTTTCGGCCGCCTCCATCAGGATGCCGTATCGGCTGGCCTGTTCGGGGTGTTCGACCATGCGGCCGCGGCGGAAATAGCCGGCCGGGTCGTGGCGGGGCGATGCGGGGGAATGGACGACGAGCATGACCTCACCCTGACGGGATCGTGAGCCAAGGCAAGGCGGAGCGGCCCGGCCTCTCGTGGCGGCTGCACGGAATAGCCGTTAGGCTCGCGTCGTCACACCGCAAGCCGCAGAGCCGGGTCGCCGCCTTCGGCTTCCGGCAAGGGAGTTCGCTCATGCTCACGAGACGCACCGTCGTTGCCGCCGTCCCCGCCGCTGCCGCCGCCGGCTCTGTTCAGGCGCAGACTCCCGCCGCCCCGCCCGCGGCCGGGTCCGCCGCCGAGCAGGCGCCCGGCTTCTACCGTTACAAGGTCGGGGACATCGAGGTCACGGCGGTCAACGACGGCTTTTTCCACCGGGCTGTCGAGGGGCTGGTCCGCAACGCGGAGACAGGGGACGTCAAGAAGGTCCTCCAGGAGGAGTTTCTGCCGGAGACCGCCATTCAGGTTCCTTTCACCACCCTGGTGCTTCGGTCCGGCGGGCGCACGGTGCTCGTGGATGCTGGCAACGGTGACAGCGGCGCCCCGACCTCCGGCCGGTGGATGGCAAATTTCAGGGCGGCCGGGTTCGACCCCGCGCAGGTGAACGCGGTCGTGATCAGCCATTTCCACGGCGACCACATCAATGGCCTGCGCCTCAAGAGCGGACAGGCGGTGTTCCCGAATGCCGAGATCCACGTGCCCGAGCCGGAATGGGCGTATTGGACGGACCAGGCCAAGATGGCAGCCGCGCCGGACGGGCTGAAGCCAAACTTTCAGAACGTGCAGCGGGTCTTCGGCCCGGTCGCGAAGGACGTCAAACCCTACGGCAACGGCAAGGAGGTCGTCCCCGGCCTGACCTCGGTTGCCGCGCCCGGCCACACGCCCGGGCACACCGCCTATATGCTCGCCTCCGGCACGTCCAAGCTGATGATCATGTCGGACACGGCCAACCACCCGGCCCTGTTTGTCCGCAACCCGGGCTGGGCCGCCGTCTTCGACATGGACGCCGAGACCGCCCGGCAGAGCCGGATCAAACTTCTCGACATGGCCGCGAGCGAGCGGGCGCAGGTGTCGTTCTACCATGCGCCCTTCCCGGCGACCGGCTACATCGCCAAGGAAGGGGCCGGCTACCGCTTCGTGCCCGTCCAGTGGACGCCCGCCGTGTAGGGCGAGACGGGAGGCCGCGCCCGCTGCGTTGGCCTCCCTGTCGGGGTCGTGTAGACGGGGCCGCGCGTCGGCGGCTCCCACGGGAGAACCGCGCCAGGGGTGATTGAGATGGCGCGGCGTTTCGCGACGGTCGGCTTCGTGGCGAGCCCCACGGAAGAGGCCGATACGGCCCTTGCCACCCTGAAGGCGCAATATCCGAACGTGGAGCCCGAGGCGGCCGACGTCGTGGTCGCGCTCGGCGGCGACGGGTTGATGCTGCGCACGCTGCACCGCTTCCTGGGAACCAGCCGGCCGATCTACGGCATGAACAAGGGAACGGTCGGGTTCCTGATGAACGAATTCAGGCCTGACGGCCTGATCGAGCGGCTGGAGGCGGCCGAGCGCAGCGTGGCGCACCCTCTGCTGATGAAGGTGCTCGACACAGCCGGGGTCGAACATACGGCCTATGCGATCAACGAGGTGCACATGCTCCGGCAGACGCACCAGACCGCCAAGTTGCGCGTGCAGGTGGACGGCCACGTGCGGCTCGCCGAGCTCACCGCAGACGGGCTCCTGATCGCGACGCCGGCGGGCTCCACGGCCTATAACCTGTCGGTGGACGGCCCCATCCTGCCGCTCAACGCGCCGCTGCTGGCGCTCACTCCGATCTCGGCCTTTCGGCCGCGGCGCTGGCGGGGCGCCCTGCTGCCGGACCGGGCCGAGATCACCGTCCGGGTGATCGAGGCCGAGCACCGGCCCGTGAGCGCGGTCGCCGACCACACCGAGTTCCGCAACGTCTGCGAGGTCACGGCCTCCATGGACGATTCCATCGACCTCGTGATGCTGCACGATCCCGGCCACAGCCTGGACGAGCGCATCCTGCGGGAGCAGTTCGGCTACTGAGGCCTCAGGCTGCGAGCCGCCCGTCGCGCTCGGGCCCAGCCAGAAGCAGGGCTCCCGGCGCGTGTTCGCGGACCAGCGCTAGCGCGGCCTCGTCAGCGAGCCCGAAGGCGGCGCGACGGGCCTCCTCGCGCGCCGCCTCCACCTCGAACCGGCGCAGCAGCGCGACGACCCGGCCCGCATCTTCGCGCGGGAGCGCCTCGCAGGCGGCAAGCGC
>NZ_JAQGKF010000077.1 GCF_028290205.1 Enterovirga sp.
GACGCCGGCCGCGCGGGCCCGGCCCAGCACCTCCGGCAGCCGGTCGGAGAGATCCGGGAAGTCGAGGTGGCAGTGGCTATCGACCAGCATCGCCGCCCTACCCTTCCGCCTCGACATAGCGGGGGAAGATCCCGGCTGGCGCCGGCAGGGGAGTGCCGGCCGGCACTGCGGCCCCCTCCCCGATCGCCGCGAAGCTGCGGGATTCGGGCGGAACGGCCAAGAGGTCGAGCAGCTTCGCGGCCCCGGCCGGCACAAACGGCTGGGCCATGATCGCGACCACCCGCAGGGTCTCGGCCGTGACGGCCAGCACGGTCGCCATCCGGACAGGATCCTGTTTTCGGAGGATCCAGGGTTCCTGTGACGCGAAATAGCGGTTCGCCTCGGCCACCACCGCCCAGATCTCGGCGATCACCGTGTGCAGTGCGAGCCCGTCCATGGCGGCCTTGGCCGTCGCCGGCAGCGCCCGGGCGAGACTCAGCAGCGCCTCGTCCGCAGCGACCAGCGCGCCAGTCTCCGGCATGCGGCCATCGCAATTGCGGGCGATCATGGAGAGTGAGCGCTGGGCGAGGTTGCCGAGGTCGTTCGCGAGGTCGGCATTGACCCGCGCCACGATCGCCTCGTGGGAATAGCTGCCGTCCTGGCCGAACGGCACCTCGCGCAGCAGGAAGTAGCGGAACTGGTCCGCACCGTAGGTCGTGGCGAGCGCGAAGGGGTCGATCACGTTGCCGACGGATTTCGACATCTTCTCGCCGCGGTTGAACAGGAACCCGTGCGCGAAGACGCGGCGCGGCACCTCCAGCTCCGCCGACATCAGGAAGGCTGGCCAGTACACGGCGTGGAAGCGCACGATGTCCTTGCCGATGACGTGCAGATCGGCGGGCCAGAGCCCGGCCCGCGGCGCGGCCGCGTCCGGAAAGCCCGTCGCGGTCACGTAGTTCGTCAGGGCATCCACCCACACATACATCACGTGGCGCGGGTTGCCGGGCACCGGGATGCCCCAGTCGAAGGTCGTGCGGGAGACCGACAGGTCCTTCAGGCCCGAGCGCACGAAGCTCGCCACCTCGTTCAGGCGCTCGCGCGGCGACACGAAATCGGGCCGCGCCTCGTAGAGCGCGAGAAGCTTTTCGCCATAGGCGGAGAGGCGGAAAAAGTAGCTCTCCTCCTCCACCCACTCGACCGGCGAGCCGAGCGGCTCGCGGCGCACGCCGTCCGGCCCGAGCACCGTCTCGGCCTCGTCGAAGAAGGCCTCCTGCCGGACGGAATACCAGCCCGCATAGGTGTCGAGGTAGATGTCGCCCTTGGCCTCCATCCGGCGCCAGATCTCCTGGCTGGCCTCGCGGTGGCGGGCCTCGGTCGTGCGGATGAAGTCGTCGTGGGACACGTCCAGCGCCGCCATCATGTCGCGGAAGCGCTGCGAATTGCGGTCGGCCAGGGCCTTGGGGGTCAGCCCCTCGATGGCAGCGGTCTGCTGCATCTTCAGCCCGTGCTCGTCGGTCCCCGTGAGAAAGAACACGTCGCGGCCGTCCAGCCGGTGGAAGCGGGCGATCGCGTCGCTGGCGAGCGCCGTATAGGCGTGGCCGATATGGGGGGCGCCGTTCGGGTAAAAGATCGGCGTCGTAAGATAATAGGCCTGACGGGCCATCCGGAACCTGCGCTGAGCCGGAGCCGTCCTCAGGCTGCCCGACGGACGGCCTCGGCCAGATCCCCGAATGTCGTCACGATGAAAGCGCGCCGGTCGAGGTTGTAGGTCTCGACAGATCGGGCGGCCTCGCCGACGTTTTCACATACCTCCGCCAGAGGGGCAAGGCGGGCCGGGCCGAGATGGCGGCCCTCGTGGACGCGGCGTTCGAGCCAGAGCTGCACGGTTTCCACGGCCAGTGCGAAATCGGCCTCGCCGCGCCGGTCGCCG
The DNA here is from genome assembly GCF_028290205.1 of Enterovirga sp. GTDB lineage: Bacteria > Pseudomonadota > Alphaproteobacteria > Rhizobiales > Beijerinckiaceae > Enterovirga. The sequence goes on from NZ_JAQGKF010000077.1 coordinate 1,910, forward strand.
AGCCGGTCGGCCAGCGCCAGGACGCGCCGCGGCGATGCCTGCGGCAGAGCGTCGAGCAGCCCCGTGAGTTCGTCGATCAGGGCGATGCGCTTGCCGTCCAGAAGGTCCAGCGCGCGCGCCACGGAGCCGCCACTGGAGGCCGCCGCTCGTAGCAGGCGCGCATCGTCCAGCCCGGCCGTCGGGCCCCCGAGCGTCCGCAGCACCTCGGCGACGGTCTCGTCGGGCAAAGTCGGCAGAGCCAGGCGCCGGCAGCGCGACCGGATGGTCGGCAGGACGCGGCGGGGCGCATGACTGCAGATCAGGACCAGCGCTCGGGCTGGCGGCTCCTCCACGGTCTTCAGGAGCGCGTTGGTGGCGGCCGGGGTGAGGTCGTCGATCGTGTCGATGATGCAGATGCGCCGCCCGCCATCGGCCGCCGTGGCGTTGAAGAAGGTCAGCACCTTGCGGGCCGCGTCGACCGACACGGTCTTCGGGGCCGCCTTGTCGCCGTCGGGCGAGGCGCGCTCCAGCACAAGGAGGTTGGGATGGGAGCCGGCCGTGATCTGGCGCCCGGTGCGGCCTTCCGGATCCACCCCGAGCCCGTCGCCACCGGCCAGCCGCTCCGAGGGCGGGGCCAGGAGAAAGCGCGCGAACCGGTAGGCCAGCGTCGCCTTGCCGATTCCCTCCGGCCCGCCGATGAGCCAGGCATGGTGCAGGCGGCCGCTCCGGTCGGCCTCGGCGAGGGCGCGTGCGCCCTCCTCCTGGCCCAGCAGCACGTGCCGGTCGCGCGGACGGGGCACCCCGGGCAGGGCGTCAGCCGGCATGGGCGAGCCGTCCCCACTGGGCGAGCTTGGGCGCGACCTCGGCCCAGATCCTCGCCTCGACCTCCTCCGGCGTTCCCGTCGCGTCGACGACCCGGCAGCGGTCCGGCTCGCAGGCGGCGATGCGGAGAAAGCCGTGCCGAATGGCGGCGTGGAACGCGGGGTCCTCAGCCTCGAACCTGTCGGTCCCGGCCCCCTCGCGGCGAGCGGCCGCCCGGGCGAGGCCGGTCTCGGCGGGAAGGTCCAGGACAAGCGTGAGGTCCGGGCGCGTGTCGCCAAGCGCGGCCCGGTCGATGGCCGCGAGGGCCGTCTCGGATACGCCGGCCAGGTCGCCCTGATAGACGCGGGTCGAATCCAGGAAGCGGTCGCACAGCACGACGTCACCGCGGGCGAGCGCCGGCGCGATCAGTTGGCCGACATGATCCGCGCGGGCGGCGCCGAACAGCAGCGCCTCGGCGAAGGCGCCGAACCGCTTGGCCCGGCCCGCCAGCAGCGCTTCGCGGATCAGCTCCGCACGGGGCGAGCCCCCGGGTTCGCGTGTCACCATCGCGGCAATGCCGGCCGCGGCGAGGCGGCGCGCCAGCCGGCGGATCTGGGTGGATTTACCCGCGCCCTCCCCGCCCTCGAAGGTGACGAAGCGTCCGGGCGGGGGTGTGGCGGTGGCGGCCCGGCCGCCGGGAGATGTCCCGACCATGCCGGGTCATACCGTCCTGGCCGGCCCGGGCATAGGCGGAAGCCGGCCGCACCGGCTCAATAGATGCCGGCGAGGTCCGGGCGCCGCGGCGGGCGGATGTCGAGCGGACGGCTCTCCGGCCCGGCGGCGGCGGCCGACATCCTGGCGGCAGCCGGAGCCCGGCTCGGTCGCGCCGGCTCGGTGAATTCGGGCAGCGCCGTTCGGGTCGGCGGGCTCGCCGCCCGGCGTTCCTCCCGGGCCGAGCTCGGGCGGGTTTCCGCCTGGGCGACCTGGATCCGGCGCTGGCCGGGGTCAAGCGCGGCCGGGCCGCCGTCGCTCCGCAGGGTCGCCAGCAGCCGGGCATCGTCGCTGCCGTCGAGGGAAGCCTTGCCGAGATACTCGACCCGGACCCGCCCCGTGCCCCGATGCCGGAAGCCGAGCGCATCGGCGGCCCGCTCCGACAGGTCGATGACCCGGTCGCGCTCATAGGGCCCGCGGTCGTTGACCCGCACCACCATGGAGCGCTTGTTGACCACGTTCGTGACCCGCACATAGCTCGGAAGCGGCAGGGTCGGATGGGCGGCCGCGATCGAGTCGCGGTCGAAGATCTCGCCGTTCGCGGTCAGGCGGCCGTGGAAGGCGGTGCCGTACCACGAGGCCCAGCCCTCCCGGTCATAGCCCCGGCCCGGATGCGGCTTGTAGGTGCGGCCCGCGACCACATAGGCCTGGCCCACCATCTCGCGCCCTCCCCCCTTGGGGACCGGCTGGCCCTCCGGAATCACCCGCGGGCTCGACTTCACGCCATACTTCAACTCGCTCGCGTGACGCCCGCTGCCGACAGGGGGCGAGCCCGCGCAATTCGCCAGCGCCAGGGCCGTGCCGGCCGCAAACAGGCCGCGCAGGATGGCTCCCGCACGGCGGGCCTCGTCAGCCCGGCACGCATTCTGCGCCGCCGGTCGCTTTCTGTCCCGCAAGGTCCTGCCTCCGCCACCTGTTCGACTGGCGACGCCCCGCCGCGATTGGCCCGGAGGTTGAGCGAACGGCCTTAAGATTCGGTTGCCAGTCAGCAGGGGAGAGTTTGCGCACGTCGACCTGTTTTACCAACGACTTGAGACAGGTTGCTAAACGTCGTTGGCAAGGACTGGAGGCGTTGGACGAGGCCGGCGCGAGGTTTTCGTGAAGGGTGAGCGGGACCCCCCGGCTGAGCTGGCCCGGGGCATGGTCGGCCTCTGCGCGCTTCGATCCGGAATATGATTAGCAGTGATACTGCAATGGCTTGCCGTGCGCGGCTGATCTCCGGTGTCAGCCCGTCCCGGTGGGCCTGAACGCCAAAACCCGCCACCCTCGGAGGATGGCGGGCTTTTGGGCGAGGGCCACTTAGCGGGGTGTCGTGAGCTGGTCGATCGACAGCGCCCCGCGCGCCTTGAAGAGGAGGTCCAGGGCCTCCAGCATGAGCTGGTGGATCTTGGTGCGCTCCGTGTAGGCGATGTCCCGAAGCTGGTCGTGGACCGGCGGCTCCAGATAGACGGAGAGCTGCTTGGCCCGCTCCTTCAGGGTTCCCCGGGGGTTGGTCCCGCCGGGCGCCGAGTTGGTGGACAGTTGGACGATCTCGGCGCTTTGCCGGTTCGCGGGCGGGTTCGCCGAGGCGACGATGGAGGCGAGGCTCAGCTTAGGCGGCTTTGACATTCTGCAATCCCTGCGTTCGCTTGGCGATCCAGGACCACAGGCTGCGGATCTCGGTCGCGGCCATCCCGGTCGGGTTGTACTCGGTGACGCCCTGGCCCATGCCGAGCGCGTCCTGGTGATCGTTCCGCATCACGATGTTGACGTCGGGCAGCACGCCGAGAACGGCGAGACCGTCGGCCGCGTCCCGGACCCGGTAGGAGCGCGGCGGGGTCTGGTTCAGCACGAACGCGAACTTCTTCTCGAGCCGGTAGATGGCCGCGAGGGTGGGCTTGAAGGCGCGCAGGTCGGCGGGCGTCGGCCGGCAGGGAATGACGCAGAGATCGGCGGCCCGGATGGCCGCGAGGCTCCCGGGCGAATCGACGCCCGGCGTGTCGATGAACACGAAGTCGAAGTCGGACGCGCGCAGCCGGAACATGATGTCGTCGAGCTGCGTCGCGTCGATCTGGGCGACCTCGGGCGTGTCCGCCCGGCGGTGTTCCGCCCAATCGGTGACCGTCGCCTGACGGTCCATCTCCAGGATACACACGGACCGGCCGGCCTCCTGGGCGGCGACAGCGAGCGAGATGCACAGTGTGCTCTTGCCGCTGCCTCCCTTCTGGGTCACGAACGTGATCGCCTTCATCGGCGTTCCTTTCTCACTGGTCACGGAGCCGGACGGCTGTGCCGCCGGTCATCGGCGTCTTCGGCCCCGGATCATCCGATCCTGTGAGCCAAGGACGAGGCGGACTCTCGGCCGTGATGGTTAATGGCGAGTTAAGGCCGGCCCCGACGGACCAGGATCACGGCATCCCGGGATCACCTGATCCGGTCGCGACAGGATCCCGGCAGCCGCCCGGGTCAGGCGCCCTGCCCGCTCGACGTGCGGCCGAGGCGCGCCGAAGTTGACGCCCCGCCGAGGGCGGCCATAGACAGGAACCCCGCACGCGCAGCGAGCACGGCGGCGGCCCGGGGCCTGCTCCCGGCCACAGCAGGCTCGTGCGGCGGCATGGAAGGGTGGCCGAGCGGTTTAAGGCAGCGGTCTTGAAAACCGCCGTGGGGGCAACTCCACCGTGGGTTCGAATCCCACCCCTTCCGCCAGATGCGTCTGTAAGCCTCTGACATTTATAGCTGAATCAGGGACGCATCGTCCGGCCCCAATGGCGGCCCCAACAGCGTTGGCGGATATACGCGGACGTCAGCGGTCTTTCACGGTCAAACCCTGCGTCTTGTCTCCCGTCGTCAGCAGGTCGCTGGATTCAGGCTCTTCGGGTCGATCACTCTCGACGGCGTCCCGGTCTCAGGGGCCGCGGAGGCTGCTCTCCCTTGGCTGGGCGCACCAAAATCGGCGACATCAAGGCATAGGGCAACAGCGAGGCGATCAAGCAGACACCCGCCGGCATGCATGCCGTACCGCCGCCGACGTGGACGACGACGGCTGC
>NZ_JAQGKF010000079.1 GCF_028290205.1 Enterovirga sp.
CCATTGGCGTGGGTGGCCGATTTGCCGTCCAGCGGCTTGCTGAGCATCAGGCGTCCGCCGCGATGGCTGTAGATCAGGCGCCCCTTGGCGTCCTGCGCGGCCGGCTTGCCGCCCATCGCGGAAAAGAGCGCGTCGTAAAACGTCTTCGAGCGCGCGATGTCATTGCTTCCGAGCATGACGTGACTGAACATTCATTCCTCCCTTGGGGCTTGATCTTGCCCGGTCTCAGCGGTGTTCCGGCTCGGGGCAGGCGCAACGGCCTGGCCCGGCCGAGCGGGGCTCCGGTGCCTCGCCTCCTCCGCGCATGCTCATGGCGGCGGCTGCTTGGCGGCTGCTGCGGTCGCCTTGCGCTTCGGAGCGGGTTTGGCCGCGGCACTTGCCGGGCTGCGCGCGGCGGAGCGCCGGGTCGCCGCGGCGCCCTTTGCCGCGGGCATCTTCGGGCCGAGATCCTGAAGGTAGGCCATCAGGATCTCCTCGATGCAGGTGCGCCTGTCGTTCAGCCACTGGCCGTCGGACAAGTCCTTGTCGAAGATGATGGACAGCGTGAAGCGGTTGGAGATGTGCAGCTGACTGAGGGCCACAAGCGACACATAGAATTGCAGCGGGTCGACCCCCGGGCGGAACACGCCCTGGTCATGGCCGCGACGGAGGAGGTCCGCAATCGAATCGATCAGCGGCAGCGTCTTCTCGCGCACGCTCGGAAGTTGCTCCAGGAAACGGCCCCGCAGCGTGTTTTCGTTCGAGATGATGGCCAGGACGTCGGGGTTCGAGCCGAGGAAGTCGTAGGTGAACCGAACCAGGCGGCGCATCGCCTCCACGGGGGACGCATGCTTGAAGTCCAGACGCGATTCGAGCGTCCTGAGCCGCAGATAGGCCGCCTCGAGCACCGCCAGATACAGCCGCTCCTTGCTGCCGAAGTAGTGGTAGATCATCCGCAGGTTGGTTTTGCTTTTTGCGGCGATGGTCTCGACCCGGCCGCCCATATAACCGTGTTCGCAGAATTCACGGTGGGCGGCCTTCATGATGGACCGCTTGGTTCCCACAGGGTCTCGGGTCTGCTTGGGCTTGGGCGGGGCGAGAGTTGCCGAATCGACCGGGTCAATGCTTCGCGCCGCCATCAGAGCTGCTCTTGAATCGCTCCTCGCGCCTCCGAGTCGCGGCATGGTTCGAGGACGGCGCAGATCAGGCCGCCAAGGGAAGGGCGTGGCGATGTCCCGCCTGCCGCCCTGTGCTGGCCCTATCCTGAAAGAGACCCGAACGGAAGGGCTGCAGACGGCTTCTGCATAGCGGATAGGCAATCTGGACGGGGCTTCAGCGCTTCGGAGGCGCCGGCGCGAGCCCCGCAGACGGCGCTTGTCTTCGCTGCGTGTGGCAAATAGGTCTCGTCGACCTGTTGGGGCGAAGCGCCGCAGAGCTGCTCGGCCGCTGAATGCCTGTTGGCGCGGGCTGGCAACTTGGCGCCCCAACGCTACGTCTTCCCTGATCTGAACCAGCCGCGGGCCCATGCCCAAAGGGCTGACCACAGCAGCCGTCCGGCCTGGAGCCTGGCCGCCGGCACCGTTGCCGCCTGACCACCCGGGCTGACGCGCGCGTTCAGATTGGCGGCGAAATCGGCCAGCAGGCGACGGGCCAGTTCCAGGGCGATGCCGGAGCGGGAGAACTGCGCCAGCGGTCCCTGCAGATTGTAGCGGACGTCGATCAGCACACGCGTGCTCCGATCGCCGTCCTCCGGAACCACCCGGTAGGTCAGCTCGCCCCGGGTGCGGGATCGGGACGCGCCGTCGCTGCCCGCGCCTTTCACCAGACAGGTGCGAGCCGCCTCGTCGCGCTCGATGGCGGCTGACCCGGCGAAGGCCGCCGAGATCGGCCCGAGCCTGACCCGCAGTGATCCCTTCACGGTGCGGCCGTCATGCCCGGTCAGTTCCGCGCCCGGAAGGCAGGCCGCCACCAGGGGGAAGTCGGCGAGCATGCGCCAGACCGGCTCCGGCGCGGCCGCGATGACGAAGCTGTCGGCGAATGTTGTCCAGCCTTTTTCCTCGCCGCTGCTGGCCGGGGCCGCGGCCGCAGCCACGGGGGCCAGGGCCGGCCGATCCGCCGCGACGGTGAATCGCGCCATCTCGGCCCTTGCGGCCGCCGGCTCGGCGAAGGGCGCTGCGGTCACCGCGGGCGCGCCCGGCGCGGCGCTCCGCTCCGCTGTGGCCACGCTCGCCACCGCCCTGACGATGCCCCGGTAGCCGGTGCAGCGGCAGAGATTGCCGGCGAGTTCGGTGCGGATGCGCGCCTCGTCGGCGCCGGGCACCCTGAGCACGATGTCCCGGGCCGCGATCAGCATGCCGGGCGTGCAGAAGCCGCATTGCAGCCCGTGCTCCCGGGAGAAGGCCTGGCGCAATTCCCCCATCACGGGGTCGTCGTCGAACCCTTCGATGGTCTGGATCTCGGCGCCCTGGCAGGCCGCCGCCAGCGTGATGCAGGACCGCACCGGCACGCCGTCGAGCAGCACCGTGCAGGCCCCGCAGACGCCGTGTTCGCAGCCGAGATGGGTGCCGGTCAGCCGCAACTGCTCGCGCAGAAAGTCGGCAAGGTGTGTGCGGGGTTCGACCTGCCCGGAGACGGGCCGCCCGTTGACGGTGAGCTGAGCGAGAATCATGTCGGCAGGATCTGGCGCAGCGCCCGCCGAACCGTTTCGGCGTGCATTCGCTGTTCGATGATCGAGAGCGTGGGAGCGGCAGCCGTCACGGCCGCCAGCACGGCTTCGGCCGTGACCGCGGGGGAACCTCGTTCGGCGACATCGCGGGCGAGGCCGGGCAGTGACGCGGGCGCACCGCTCAGGGCGCCGACGAAGACCCGCGCGATGCGCGTTTCCGGATCGAACACGGCCGCGCCGCTCGCCTCGGGAAATTCGCCGACCTTTCGGCAGAATTTGAAATAGCCGAATCGGGCCGACGGCGAGAATTTCGGCACCCGCACGGCCGCGATCATCTCGTCGTCCCGCAAGGCGGTCGTGAACGCGGCCGCCATGAAGTCGTCTGCCGGGATCTGGCGGTCTCCGCCGGGGCCCTGCAGCAGGAGGGTCGCCCCGAGGGCTGCGAGGGCCAGCGGCCAATCCGCCGCCGGATCAGCATGCGCCATGCTGCCGCCCACCGTGCCGCGGTTGCGGACGGAGCGGAATGCGATGTCGCGGGCGACGGTCGGCAGCAGGGGGCAGCCTCGAAAGTCGTGGCGCCGATCTTCGATGCGGGCATGCGTGACAGCGGCGCCCAGGCGCCACGCCTCGCTCTCCTCGTCCATCGTGCGGAGCGCTTCGAGGCCGGAGATGTCGATCAGGAGCTTCGGACGCGCCAGGCGGAGGTTCAGCATCGGGCCGAGCGACTGCCCACCGGCGATGAGCTTTGCCTCGCCGCCACCCTGGGCGAGGGCCGCGATGGCCTCGGAGGTGTCCCGCGGCCGCATGTAGTCGAAGGGCGCCGGTTTCATGCCGGCTCCGTCCGGGCGGTCCGGCTGCGGGCCCGCTCGAGCGCGGCCAGAAGGCGGTGGGGCGTCAGGGGTGTCTCGCTCATCTCCACGCCGAGGTCGTGGAGGGCGTCGTTGACCGCGTTGAACAGCACGGCCGGAGGCGCGATCGCGCCGCCCTCGCCCACGCCCTTGATGCCGAATTCGGAATAGGGCGACGGCGTCTGCAGATGCTCGATCCGGACGGACGGCACCTCGCCGGCGCCGGGCAGCAGGTAGTCGGCCAGCGTGGAGGCCAGCGGCTGGCCGTTCTCGTCGTAGGGGCTCTCCTCGTAGAGCGCGGTGCCGATGCCCTGGGCGACCCCGCCCAGGGTCTGCCCCTCGACGACCATCGGGTTCACCATGGTCCCGCAATCCTCGGCGATGACGTAGTCGAGGATCTCGATGTGGCCGAGCTCGAGGTCGACCGCCACGACAGCCGCATGGGAGGCGTAGCTGAACACGCCCGTATCCACCTTGGGCTTGTAGCTGACCGTCGCTTCGAGCCCGCCGAGATCGCAATCGGGCGGCAGCCTGTCCGGGCGGCGGTGCCAGGCATAGGCGACCTCCTTCAGCGTGGTCGAGGATTGCGGCCCGACGATGCGGCCATCCTCGTAGCGCACCGTAGCGGTGGCGCATTGCATCAGGTGGGCGCCGATGGCCTCGACCCGCGGCACGAGCAGCCTGCAAGCGTTGATCACCGCGCCGCCCGCCATGACGATGCTGCGCGAGGCGTAGGTGCCGGTCGAGAAGGGGGTGGCGCCGGTGTCGCCGTGGATCACCCTGATTTTGTCGAGACCGATGCCCAGGATCTCGTTTGCGACCTGGGCCAGGGTCGTTTCCATGCCCTGTCCGTGGGAGTGCACGCCGACCCGCACTTCGGCGCCCCCGTCGGGCGTGATTCGCACGCTCGCCTCGTCGTAGCCCGGGATGACGGGCAGCCCCCACGACGCCAGCACGCTGGCCCCGTGCGCCGTCTGCTCACAGAAGCTCGCGAAGCCGATGCCGATGCGGCGGCCGTCCGGCTCGCCCCGGCGCTGGCGGGCGCGCCAGGTGTCGAGATCGATCTTGTCCCGCGCCATGCGCAGGCACTTCTGATAGTCGCCGCTGTCGTAATGCTTCCGGGCCACGTTGTCGTAGGGCATCTGCGCCTGGGCCACGAGGTTGTCGTGGCGGACCTCCCAGGGCTCGCGCCCGACCTCGCGGGCGATGGCGTCGATCATCAGCTCGAGCGCCAGGCAGACGCCGGTGCGGGCGACGCCGCGATAGGGCAGGAAGCCCGGCTTGTTCGTGGCGGCGCACATGCTTTTGCAGCGATAGCCGCGGAAATCATACGGGCCCGGCAGGTTGCCGACGGCCTGGCCGGGCTCAAGGCCGGCCGTGAAGGGCCAGCTCGAATAGGCGCCGCCGTCCACCATGATCTCGGCGTCGAGCGCCAGGAGGCGGCCGGTCTCGTCGGCATAGGCGGTCAGCTCGTAATGGTGCTGCCGGGCCACCGCGCCGACGACCAGATGCTCGCGCCGGTCCTCGATGTAGCGGAACGGGCGCCGGTAGGTCAGGGCCAGCCAGGCGACGCAGAGTTCTTCGGGCTGGAGGACGCATTTGTAGCCGAACCCGCCGCCGACATCGGGCGAGACGACCCGCAGGCGGCCCTCGTCGAGACCCAAAGCCTCGGCGAGGCCGATCCGGATCATGTGCGGCACCTGCGTCGAGGTGTAGACGATGAGCTGGTCGGCCCGGTCGTCCCAATAGGCGACGACGGCCTTTCCTTCGAGCGGAGACATGGTCTGCCGCGCCAGCGACACGGTGCGCTTGACCACGACCTTGGCGCCGCGGGCCTGGGCCTCGAAGCCGTTCTCGTAATTCAGGGTGACAAAGAGGTTGTCGTCCCAGTCCTCATGCACCCGAACGGCGGGAGTCGCCCGCGAGGCGCGCGCATCCACAATCGCCGGCAGCTCGTCGATGTCGATCTCGACCTGCTCGGCCAGGTCCTCGGCCGCGGCCCGGGTCGGCGCGACGGTCATCGCCAGAGCCTCGCCGACGAAGCGCACCTTGCCGCGCGCCAGCGGCGGCAGCTCCGACATCTTGAAGCCCGGCACGGCGCATTCGGACACGATCGAATTGAGCCCGGTCAGATCCTCGTAGGTGAAGATCGTCCCGTCCGAGCCCGCGGGCTTGCGAATGCTGCGCAGATACCCGTGCGCTACCGGGCTGCGCAAAAACGCGACCTCGCTCTGCCCTGGCAGAACCATGTCCGAGACGTAGCTGCCCCGTCCCCGCAGGAAGCGGTCGTCCTCCTTGCGGAGGACGTGCCCCCCGACCCCGTCTTCACGACCCATCGCGAGCTCCCGGCGCCGATCACACGTGCGTTGCTGCGGATCTCACCGCTTCAGGTAGGAGCATCCGCCTTCGCTCATCGGCCGAAAGGCCTTGTCGCCCGGGATCGTATCCACGAGCTTGAGCAAATCCCAGCTGCCGGAGGCCTCTTTCGGCTGCTTCACCTCGAACAAATACATGTCCCGGATGACGCGTCCGTCTTCCCGCACGCTGCCGCCCTTCGTGTAGACGTCGTCGATCGGGAGCTCCCGCATCTTGGCCATCACGGCGTCCGCGTTGTCGGTTCCGGCGGCCTGAACGGCTTTCAGGTAGTGGGTGACCGCCCCGTAGGTGCCGGCATGGGCCTGGGCGGGCGCCGTCGAGTGGCGCTCCATGAAGCGCTTGGACCAGGCGCGCGTCTTCTCGTTCATGTCCCAGTAGAAGGATGCCGTGAAGGTCAGCCCGCCGCCGATCTGCGCGCCGAGCGCGTGCACGTCGGTGATGTCGAAATAGAGTGCCGCCAGGCGCATGCCCTGCGCGGGGAGGCCGAATTCCACCGCTTGTTTGATGGCGTTGATCGTGTCGCCGCCGGCGTTGGCGAGGCCGAGAACCTGAGCCTTGGAGCTCTGCGCCTGAAGGATGAACGAGGAGAAATCCATCGTGCTCAGCGGATGCTTCACGGCGCCGACCGCCTGGCCGCCGGTGTCCACGAGGGTCTTGCGGCCGACTTCCTCGAAGGAATAGCCGGCGGCATAATCCGCCGTGAGGAAGAACCACGTCTTGGCCCCCTGCCGGACCAGCGATTCGACCGTGCCCTTGGTCACGGAATACGTGTCCAGGGTCCAGTGAACGCCGTTCGGCGAGCAGTATTTCCCGGTCAGCTCGAATGTGCCGCCGCTCGTCACCATGCTGACCCGCTTCTTGTCGCGTGTGAGCTGCTGCACGGCGATCGACACCGACGAATTGCCGAGACCGGTGATCATCGACACGCCCGTCTCGTCGTACCAGGTGCGCGCAATATTCGCGCCGATATCAGCCTTGTTCTGATGGTCGGCGGCGACGATCTCGATCGGCTTGCCCAGGATGGTGCCGCCGAAGTCCTCGACCGCCATGCGGGCGGCAACGACGCTGCCCGCGCCACTCAGGGCGGAGAGCGGGCCTGACTGGTCGTCGAGCACCCCGATGCGCAGGGCCGACCCGGAGATCTGGGCGAGGGCGGTGGTCGAAAACAGAAGTCCGGCGGCGAATGCTGTCCAGCCGCCGCGTTTGCGCGTGGTCTTGACATGCTGCGTGGGCGGGAAACGGCGACGGGATCCGTATCGAGTGAGCATGCTGCCCTCCGGGTGCGGGCGGTTCGTTGCGCCCTTCCGACCAACCATCGAGACCGTAGCAGGTAAAAAGCCTTTGACAACCGCGCGAGGTAAAAAGTTTTTGACAAGCGCGAATACTGCGGGCTAACTCTTGAGCACCGCAGCGGGGTCGCGGCGGGTCCAAGGCGAGGGTGGCTTGACTGGCGTTGGCATCGACATCGGCGGGACGTTCACGGACCTGGTTCTGCTTGACGCAGACGGAAAGGCCGTGATCGGCAAGCTTCTCACTACGCCTCGAAATCCGGCTGACGCGGTGCACGAGGGGTTTCTGGCGGCCTGCGCCGCGGGCGGCGTCTCCCCTCCGGAGGTGACGCGGATCGTGCACGGCACCACGCTGGTCACGAATGCGGTTCTGGAGCGCAAAGGTGTTCGCACCGCGCTCGTGACGACCGAAGGTTTTCGCGACACGCTCGAGATTGCGACCGAGCATCGCTACGACATGTACGACCTCGAGATCGAGCGCCCGGAACCGCTGGTTCCCCGCAAGCTCAGATACGAGGTGCCGGAGCGGATCTACTCGGACGGAACGGTGGCGCGGCCGCTCGATCCGTCATGTCTGCCGGCGCTGGCGGACGCCTTGCGGGAGGCCGGTGTCGAAGCGGTCGCCGTGACGCTCATCAACGCCTACGAGAACGGCGAGCACGAGCGGCTCCTGGCCAAGGAACTCTCCCGGCTGCTGCCCGGGATTCCGATCTCGATCTCGTCCGAGGTGAACCCGGAGATCCGTGAATACCATCGCAGCGTCACCACCGCGGTGAACGCCTATGTGCTGCCGGTGGTCGCGGAATACGTGTCGCAGCTGGCGGGCCGCCTCCGTGAGACCGGGTTCGGCGGCGACGTCTTCCTGATGCTGTCCAACGGCGGCATCTGCACGGTCGACACGGCGCGGCGCTTTCCGGTGCGGCTGATCGAGTCCGGCCCGGCGGCCGGTGCGCTCATGGCCGCGCAGATCGGCGCGCGGGCCGGGTTCCCCGATCTCCTGTCCTTCGACATGGGCGGCACCACGGCCAAGGCCTGCTACATCGAAGGCGGGGCGCCCCTGGTCAGCCCGACCATCGAAGTCGCGCATGTCTATCGCTTCAAGGCCGGCAGCGGCCTGCCGCTGCAGCTCCGCTCCTTTGAGCTGATCGAGATCGGCGCCGGCGGCGGCAGCATCGCCCGCGTCGACGATCTCGGCCTCGTGCGGATCGGCCCCGACAGCGCCGGCAGCGATCCCGGCCCGGTCTGCTACGGCCGCGGCGGCACGCTGCCGACCGTCACCGACGCCGACCTCATGCTGGGCTATCTGAGCCCCGGCTTCTTCCTGGGCGGCCGGATGTCACTCGACGTGGCGCGGGCCACCGAGGCGATGGACAGGCACATCGCCCAGCCGCTCGGCCTCTCGGCGATCGAGAGCGCGCACGCCGTGCATCGGCTCGTGAACGAGAACATGGCCAGCGCGGCGCGGGTGCACGCCATCGCACGCGGCAAGAACCCGTCGGCCTACCCGCTGCTCGCCTTTGGCGGCGCCGGGCCGGTCCATGCGGTCGGCGTGGCCCGGATCCTGGGCGTGCCCAAGGTCATCGTGCCGATGGGGGCGGGGGTGGCCTCCGCGGCCGGGCTGCTGATGGCACCCTTCGCGTTCGACTTCGTCCGCTCCTACCGGGCGCCGCTCGCCACGGTGGATTGGGCCCGCGTCAGCCGCCTCTTCGAGGAAATGGAGACCGAGGCGCGCGGCATCATGAAGGCGGCCGGGCTCGCCGACGAGGCCGTTGCGCTGCGCCGGCTCTGCGCCATGCGCTATGTCGGACAGGGCAGCGAACTCGAGATCGAACTCGACCAGCCGCTTGCGGAGGCCGGCGTGCCGGCCATCCGGCGCAGCTTCGAGGCCAGCTACCTCGCCCATTTCGGCACCGTGGTGCCCGACGTGGAGGCGGAGGTCCTGACCTGGCGGCTCGAGATCGCCGGTCCGTCGCACACGATCGAGATCAACCTGCCGAAGCAGGAGGCGGGCAGCGAGCTCAAGGGCGAGCGCGCCGTCTATTTCGGCCCCAAGACCGGCTGGATCACGACTCCCGTCTACAACCGCTACGCCTTCAAGGCAGGCGCCACCTTCGAGGGGCCCGCCATCATTGAGGAACGCGAATCCACCACCGTGGTCGATCCCGGGGCCACGATCGACGTCGACGAGCGGCTGAACCTCATCGTCACGCTCAAGTAAACATTCCGGGCCGCAGGCACATGATGCAGGGTAAGTAGATGGACGTCATCGATCTCGATATCATGTGGAATCGCCTCATCAATACGGCGACCGAGCAGAGGAAGGCTCTGATCAGGACGGCGTTCAGCACGGTTCTGCGCGAATCTGAGGATTGCGCAGCGGGCGTGTTCGATGTCGCCGGCAACCTGATGGCGCAGGCGCCGACCGGCACGCCCGGGCAGGTGAATTCCATGGCAACCTCGATCGGCAACTTCCTCGAGGTGTTCCCGATCGACGGGCTGCGGCCCGGCGACGTCCTGATCACCAACGATCCCTGGAAGACGGCCGGGCATCTGAACGACATCTCGGTGCTGACGCCGGTGTTTCGCAACGACCGGGTGATCGGCTTCTTCGGCTCCTGCGCGCATTCGCTCGACATCGGCGGCCGCGGCTTCTCGTCGGACGCCCGCTCGCTCTACGAGGAGGGGCTGTTCATCCCGTTCTCGAAGCTCGTCGAAGGCGGACAGCTCAACAAGATCGTGCTGGATTTCATCCGGCACAACGTCCGCTCACCGAACCTCGTGGTGGGCGACATCATGGCCCAGGTGACCTGCAACAGCGTCGGGGCCGAGCGCCTGCTCGCCATGATGGACGAGTTCGGGCTGGAGGACCTGACGGACCTGTCGCGCGAGATCATCGACCGCAGCGAGCGGGTGATGCGCGAGGCCATCCAGCGCATCCCGGACGGGCGCTACGAAGCGGAAGTGATTTCGGACGGGTTCGACGAGCCGATCCGGATCCGCTGCGCGGTGATCGTGTCCGACGACGAGATCCTGGTCGATTTCGCCGGCTCCTCGGGGGAGGTGAAGCGGGGCATCAACGTGCCTCTCTGCTACACGGCCTCCTACTCGATCACCGGCCTCAAGTGCCTGCTCGCGCCGAGCGTGCCGAACAATGCCGGGACATTCCGGGCCATCCGGGTGACGGCGCCCCCCGGCTCGATCCTGAACGCCACGGCTCCTGCCCCGGTCGCCGGCCGGCACATCATCGGCAACTTCCAGCCCCTGGT
The DNA here is from genome assembly GCF_028290205.1 of Enterovirga sp. Lineage (GTDB taxonomy): Bacteria > Pseudomonadota > Alphaproteobacteria > Rhizobiales > Beijerinckiaceae > Enterovirga. Next base: position 10,424 of record NZ_JAQGKF010000079.1, read on the forward strand.
CATCTTCAAGGCGCTGGCTCCCGTGATGCCCCGCGCCGTGATCGCCTGTTCCAGCGTGCTCTGGATCACCACCGTGCAGGGCGCGACCGAGGCCGACCCTTTCACCCTGACCTTCTTCTCGTCAGGCGGAATGGGCGCGCGGGGCGCAAAGGACGGCCTGTCGGCCACCAGTTTCCCGGGCAACATCGCCATGACGCCGGTCGAGATGATCGAATCGGTGTCGCCCATCGTCGTCCGCGAGAAGGGGCTGCGGCCGAATTCGGCCGGGGCGGGCCGCCAGCGGGGCGGGTTCGGGCAGACCTTCCGGTTCGGGCTCCGGTCGCCGGTGCCATTCACCGTCAACACGATGTGCGACCAGATCCGAGAAGAGCCCTACGGGCTGGACGGAGGTCGGGCGGGCGAGCCGGGCCGCTACCTCGTGTCGGGGGGCGACCAGCTCTCCCACTACAAGGCGATGGTGACCCTGCCGGGCGGCGCCGACATCATCATGCAACTGCCGGGCGGCGGCGGCATGGGCCACCCGCATCTGCGCGACCCCAGCCTCGTGCTGGCCGATGTCGAGAGCGGCCTCGTGACCGCCGACAGCGCACGCGACGATTACGGCGTCGTCGTCCAGCAAGCCGGCACCGTCTGGACGCTGGACGCCGGCGCGACCGAGCACCTGCGTCAATCACAAGCAGTTTAGGTGAGGAGATCTGAAAAGCGATGGCTCGTCCGCGGATAGCTCTGTTCTTTCCGTCCTACGTATGGCCGGATACCCACTCCACCGACCCGATGGACAAAATACGCGCCTGCATCGAGCGGGCCGAGTATTACGGGTTCGACATCTGGGTGGTCGATCACCTGCTGGTGGCCCCCGGGCTGTACGGCGCGACGTGGCTGGATCCTCTGGCGATCCTGAACTACGCGGCCGCGCTGACGAAGAACGTCTCGCTCGGCACCGCGATTCTGGTCGCGCCCGTGCGGCAGCCGGTGCTGCTGGCCAAGGAAATCGCCAGCCTGCAGCTGCTCAGCGAAGGCCGCTTCAAGCTCGGCGTCGGCCCCGGCTGGTACGCCAAGGAGTTCGAGGCCGTCGGTCACCACATCCGTGAGCGCGGCAAGCGCACGGACGAGATCATCGAGGCCCTCGAGGTTCTGTACGGGCAGGAGACCGCCTCCTACCACGGCAAACACTACAAGTTCGACGACATCACCATGGTGCCCCGCATCAAGATGCCGGAACTGTGGGTCTCGGGCGGCTCGCGCGTGCCGGATCCGAACGAGCACGACCTGCCGGTGATCGCCGAAACGGTGAAGCGCCGGATCGTCAAGGCCGGGCGCTGGCTGGCCCGGGCCTCCGGCACCTTCGAGTGGATGGAGCGCGACTGGGCGGAACTGCGCGCCTACGCGACCACGATGGGCAAGGACCCGAATTCGCTCGAATTCGGCATGTGCAACTTCTTCCACCTCGTGGATTCGCCGAGCCGCGAGGACGCGCTCGCCCTGCAGGCGCCGCATTTCGAGCGGGTCATGGGCAAGCACCGGCCGATCGAGTGGCTGCAGAAGGGCTACCTGCTCGGCACGACTTCCGAAATCGTCGACCGTCTGCAACGCGCCGCCGCGGTCGGCTGCAGCTACTTCATTCTGGGCCCGACCTCGGCCGACCCGGACCAGATCGACAAGTTGGCCAAGGAAGTGATGCCGCATCTCACCTAGGAGGTAGACATGTCGACGAAGGCGTTATGGGCGAGTGCTTTTCTGGCTGCGGCGATGCTTTCGCCCGCTGCGGCACAAAGTCAGCAGCCACCCGTGCTGATCGGGGTCGTGGGAGATTTCTCCGGCCCGGTTGCGCCTTACTCGACAGCTGCCCTCCAGGGGGCGCAGGTCGCCCTCGACGAGCTGAATGCGGCTGGCGGCATCAACGGCCAGCGCATTCAGCTCAGACCCTACGATGATCGCAACGACCCCGTGGAGGGGGCGACCATCGCCAAGCGACTGGGTGACGAGGTGCTCAGCGTCATCGTCACCTCCGGGAGCTCGCCGGCCCTGTCCATGGGCCCCGTCCTGAACCGGGCCGGCCTCCCGTTCATCACCACGCTGTCGTCCAACCCGGCCGTCACGGAATCGGGCTGGAAATACGCCAACCGCCTGCACCTGTCGGACCGGCACCAGATCGAGCGCATCATCCAGCACGCGCTCGACACCGATAAGCTGACCAAGATCGCCATCCTGTACGACACCAGCGATCTTGGTGTCGGCGGGCGCAACATCGCCCTGAAGACGCTGGAAAAGCGGTCCGTGAAGCCGCTCGTGGTCGAAGGCTGGAAGCAGACCGACGCCGATTTCAGCAGCCAGCTCATCAAGCTCAAGAGCGCCGGCGTCGAAGGCGTCATCATCTGGGGCGCCGTGGAAGGCGCCGTCCGGATCGCCCAGCAGATGCGGGCCCTGGCCCTGGACAAGGTGCAGATCTACGGCGGCGGCGGTCTCGTCAGCCAGAAGTTCATCGATCTCGGGGGCTCCGCCGTCGAGGGCACGATCGCCACCTGGGCCTATCTCGACACCTCGACGCCGATCGTCACGGCCCTGGAGAAGACTTTCGAGAGCCGCTTCAAGAGCAAGCTCGATATCTTCGGCGCCCAGGGCTACGACGCGCTCCGGATTCTGGCCCAGGCCATCTCCACCGCCGGCACGAAGCCGAGCGATCGGCCGAAGATCCTCGAGGCGATCCGCTCGATGAAGTATCAGGGCGCGGTCGGTGAGATCACGTTCGGCCCGGATGGGGAGAACATTCGCAAGATCTATATTGCCAGGCTCAAAGCCGGCAAGTTCTCCGTCCTGGACTAAGGCGGCGCGCGCGTGTTCCTCCAGGTCATCCTCAGCGGCATCGTCGTGGGCGGCATCTACGCCCTCGTCGCTCTCGGCTTCGTCGTGGTCTACCGTTCTGTAACGATGTTCAATTTCGCCCAGACCGAATACTACACCCTGGGCGGAATGCTGTTTGCGACCTTTCTGGCGCGATACCAGTTGCCGCTGGTCCTGGCGGTCCTGCTGACGATGGTGGTCGCCGCCCTCGTCGGCATCCTGAGCGAGCGGCTCGCCTTCCGGCGCCTGCTGCTGTTGGGGGCGCGACCGGCCAATCTCATCATCGTGAGCCTGGCGCTCGCGGTGGTGCTCCGCAGCGTGATCCTGCTGATCTGGGGCACCGATGCCCGGCAGGTCCCGACGCTCGGCAACAACCCGATCGAGATCGCCGGGCTGCTGGTCACGCCGCAGCAGATTTTCATCCTGGGCTCGACCCTGCTGGTGGTGGCTTTGCTCCACCTCTTCATGCACCGGACCCGGCTCGGCCTGGCGCTGCGGGCCACGGCCAGCAACCGCACCATGGCGGGCCTGATGGGGGTGCCGCTGACCTCCATGCTGGCCCTGTCCTTCGCCCTGTCCGCCGGCATCGGCGCGCTCGGCGGCATCCTGGTCGCCCCGATCCTGCTCGCGCAGTACAGCATGGGGCAGGCCATCCTGGTGAAGGCCTTCGCGGCCGCCATTCTGGGGGGGCTGTCGAACGTTCAGGGCGTGATCGTCGGCGGCCTCATCATCGGCCTGGCCGAAAACCTGGCCGGTGCGTACCTGTCCTCCGCCTACAAGGATGTCGTCGCCTTCGCCGTGCTGCTCGGCGTGCTCGCCCTTCGCCCCTCGGGAATCCTGGGCGGTCGGACGGAGGAGAAGGTATGAGCACGCCCGTCCGCCTCGTCCTCATCGCCGCGGTGCTGAGCGCGCCCTGGCTCATCACCGCGCTCGGCTGGCGCCCGTCCTACCTGCTCCAGATCGCGACGCTGCTGCCCATCATGATGATCGCCTCGCTCAGCGAGACGGTGATCGCGGGTTTCGGCGGCCAGATCTCGGTCGGCCAGGCCGGCTTCATGGCGGTCGGGGCCTATGCCACGGCGCTGCTGGTCGGTTCGGCCGGCTGGCCCTGGCTGCCCAGCATCCTGGGCGGCGTCGTGGCCACGGTCATCGTGGCCGGCGCCGTGGGCGTTCCGGCGCTGCGCCTGCGGGGACCGTATTTCGTGATGGCGACGCTGGCCTTCGGGGGCATCGCCTACACGGTCGCGACCAACTGGATCGACGTCACGGGCGGCCCGAGTGGTCTCCGCAACCTCGAACCGCCGGATTTCGAGAGCCTGGGCATCCACCCGGATCACGGCACCTTCTACATCGTCTGGCTGGTCTGCTTCGCGGCCATCGCCCTCGTGGCCTGGTTTCGCGAAACGCTGCTCGGCCGCAGCCTCCTGGCGGTGCGTGAAGACGAACTGGCGGCCGCCGCGGTCGGCATCCACGTCGCGCTCGTGAAGTCGCTCAGCTTCATGTTCTCGGGCGGGCTCGCCGGCCTGTCGGGGGCCTTGCTGCCGCTCTTTGTCGGCATCGTCACGCCCGACACCTTCGGCACCAATCAGTCGCTACAGATCCTGGCCCAGGTCCTGATCGGCGGCATGGAGCTGATCAGCGGGGCCATCGTGGGCACCGTTCTCCTCCTCGTCGTGAACGAGCTGCTGCGGGACTTCGCCGAGTATCAGTTGCTCGCCTTCGGCCTGATCATGCTGGGCGTGATCCTGTTCTTCCCGCGCGGTGTGGTGGGCGAACTTCGGGCCCGCCGGGCCGCCTCCGGAAAGCGGCGGCCATGAGCGCCGTTTTCGAGGTCCGCGGTCTCGTCAAGCGCTTCGAGGGGTTGCGCGCCGTCAACGCGCTCGATCTGGACATCCCTTCGGGCCAGATCACGAGCCTGATCGGGCCGAACGGGGCCGGGAAGACGACCGTCTTCAACATGCTGTCCGGCATCACGCGGCCGGATGCGGGCCGGATCTCGCTCGCCGGCCAGGACGTCACCGGCCTCGCGAGCTGGCAGATGGCCCGGGCCGGCGTCTGCCGGACGTTTCAGAACCCGCGCCTGTTCTGGAACCTGACGGTGCGCGAGAACGTCGCCATCGCGATCCAGCAGGAACGGTCGCTGCTGCGCGAGATGTACGCGCTGTTCTTCGCCGGACGCCGCTATGTCGAGGAGGCCGGGGCCCTGCTGGCGCTGGTCGGGCTCGAGGATTGCGCCGACTGGCCGGCGAGCCGGCTCTCCTACGGCCACATGCGGCGTCTCGAGATCGCCCGCGCCCTCGCGGGCTCCGCCAAGATCATCATGGTCGACGAGCCCGTCGCCGGCATGAACCCCTCGGAAGTGGACGAGCTGATGCGGCTCCTGGACACCGTTCGGCAGCGCGGCCTGGCCGTGCTGCTGATCGAGCACAACATGCGGCTCGTCCTCAACATCTCGGACCGCGTCATCGTGCTGAGCTCCGGCACCAAGATCGCGGAGGGGACACCGGCCGAGATCCGCGTCGATCCCCTCGTCATCGAAGCCTACCTCGCGTCATGACGGGCGAGGTCCTTCTTTCCCTCCGCGGGCTCACGGCCGGCTACGGCCCGATCGCGGCCGTCCGGAACGTCTCGCTGGAGGTCCGCGCGGGTGAGGTCGTCACCATCCTGGGCGCCAACGGCGCCGGCAAATCGACCACAATCAAGGCCATCGCCGGCGTGATCCGCGCCTGGTCCGGCGAGGTCTATTTCGCCGGCCAGAGGATCAACGGTCGGGCTTCGGCCGACATCGCCAAGGCGGGCATCGCCGTGGTGCCCGAAGGACGACAAATCTTCAGCGACCTCACGGTCGAGGAAAACCTGATGATCGGGGCGTACCGCATCCGGGACCGGGCCACGGTGCCGCGGGTGCTGGACGAGGTGTTCGACATCTTCCCGCTTCTGCGCGAGCGGCTGCGCCAGCGGGGCGGGACCCTGTCGGGCGGGGAGCAGCAGATGCTGGCCCTCGGCCGGGCGTTGATGCTGCAGCCGAAGCTGCTGCTGCTGGACGAGCCGTCGATGGGCCTCGCGCCCCGCATCGTCGAGCAGATGTATGTCAGCCTGCAGAAGATCGTGGACAAGGGCATGACCGCCCTCCTCGTCGAGCAGAGTGTCACCATGGCTCTGCGCATCTGCACCCGCGGCTACGTGATGGTGAACGGCGAGATCGTCCGGGCCGGCACGGCCGCCGAACTCGCCGAGACCGACCTGTCCGGCAGCTATTTCGCGGCCGGCGACGCTGGGGCTGCCGCATGAGGCGGCGTCTCGAGGCCGACAGCCGCCCGCGCCGGCGCGGACGGGGTCGCAGCACGCCTCACGTCGGCTAGGCTGTTTGGAGAAAAGCTCGTGCTCAAGATCGGCTACAAGGCCTCCGCGGAACAATTCGGGCCGACGGACCTGCTCAACTTCTCGGTGCTCGCCGAAGAAGCGGGTTTCGACTCCGTGTTCATCAGCGACCACTTTCAGCCGTGGCGCCACACCGGCGGGCACGCGCCCAACGCGCTGGCCTGGATGGGCGCGCTCGGGGCGAAGACGTCGCGGATCACGCTCGGCACGAGCGTGCTCACGCCAACCTTCCGCTACCACCCCTCCATCGTGGCGCAGTGTTTCGGCACCCTCGGCGCCATGTTCCCGGGCCGGGTCGTGCTCGGCATCGGCACCGGGGAATCGCTGAACGAAGTTCCGGCGAGCGGCATGCACTGGCCCGAGCCGAAGGAGCGTTTCGCGCGCCTCCGCGAGGCCGTGGTGCTGATCCGCAAGCTCTGGTCGGAGGAGCGGGTCACGTTCGGGGGCGAGTATTACCGCACCGAAAATGCCACCATCTACGACCGGCCGGCCGAGCCGGTGCCGATCTACATCGCGGGCGCCGGGCCCATGATCGCCAAATATGCTGGCCGGACCGCCGACGGCTTCATCTGCACCAGCGGCAAGGCGCCCGAACTCTACCGCGAAACGCTGCTGCCCAACGTCGCCGCCGGGCTCGAAGCCGCCGGGCGCGGCCCGGATGCCATCGACCGGATGATCGAAATGAAGGTGTCTTTCGACACCGACCGGGCGCGGGCGATGGAGGACACGCGCTACTGGGCCGCGCTGGCGCTCTCGCCCGAGGAGAAGATGTCGGTCGAGGACCCGGTCGAGATGGAGCGCTTGGCCGATGCGCTGCCGGCCGAGCGGGCCGCCAAGCGCTGGATCGTGTCCACCGACCCCGAGGAGCATATCGAGCGGATCCGCCCCTATGTGGAACTCGGCTTCCGCCATCTCGTGTTCCACGGGCCCGGGCCCGACCAGGAGCGCTTTATCCGCCTCTATGGCCGGGAGGTCTTGCCGAGGCTCCGCAAGGCGTTCGGCTAGGCGGCGCCCCGGCATGGAACGCCAACCGGGCGACCGGATCGAGGTCTTCGCCGTGCCCGGCATGCCGATGGTCGTGCCTGGGCAGGACCTCGCCGGCGCGACGCTCGCCGCGCTGGCGGCGGGCGGCGAGCAACTGCGGGACGGGGATGTCCTGGTCTTCGCGCAGAAGGTGGTGTCGAAGGCCGAGAACCGCTTTGTCGACCTCCAGAGCGTGGCGCCCGGCCCGGAGGCCATCCGGCTGGCCGCGATTGTCGACAAGGATCCCCGCTTCGTGGAGGTGGTGCTCGGGCAGGCGAGCCGCGTCGTGCGGGCCAGGACCGGCGTGCTGATCGTCGAGCACAAGCTCGGGCTGGTCATGGCCAATGCCGGCATCGACAGGTCCAATCTCGGCCCCGAGACGGGCGAGGACTCGGTGCTGCTCCTGCCCGAGGATCCGGACGGCAGCGCGGACGCGCTGCGGGCGGCCATTCGCGACCAAACCGGCTGTGACGTGGCGGTGATCATCAACGACAGCTTCGGGCGGCCCTGGCGCTCCGGCACGGTGGGGGTCGCGATCGGCGTCGCCGGCATCGAAGCTCTGGTCGACAAGCGCGGCCAGCACGACCTGTTCGACCGCACCCTGCGGGTCACGGTGATCGGCCACGCCGACGAGATCGCGGCTGCCGCTTCGATCGTCATGGGCGGGGCCGACGAGGGCCGCCCCGTGGTCGTCGTGCGGGGATTGCCGGCCGCGGCCGCGCAGGGGCGCGCCACCGACCTGGTCCGGCCGGCGCACGAGGACATGTTCCGATGACGGCCGCGCGCCCCGGGCGGGTCCTGGCGCTCTCGGGCGGCATCGGCGGAGCCAAGCTCGCGCTGGGCCTGTCGCGCGTGCTGCCGGCCGAGGACCTCGTGGTGGTGGCCAATACCGGCGACGATTTCCGTCACCTCGGCCTGGCCATCTCGCCCGATATCGACACGCTTCTCTATACGCTGTCCGGCCTCGCGGACCCGGTGAAGGGCTGGGGGCGCCGGGACGAGACCTGGAGCTTCATGGCGGCGCTGGCCGGGCTCGGCGGCGAGACCTGGTTCCAGCTCGGGGACGGGGACCTGGCCCTCCACGTCGAGCGCACGCGCCGCCTCGCCGCCGGCGAGACCCTGTCGGAGGTCGTCGAGGCGATCCGGCTTCGGCTCGGGATCGGGCCGAAGATACTGCCGGTGACCGACGATCCGGTGCCGACCCGCATCCGGACGCAGGACGGCTGGCTGGATTTCCAGGAGTATTTCGTCCGCCTGCGCTGCGAGCCCGCGGTGCTCGGCTTCGCCTTTTCGGGTGCAGAGGTGGCGCAGCCGCAGGCCGAGATCCTGCCCCTGCTGCGCGATCCCGGGCTGCGGGCGGTCGTCATCTGCCCGTCCAACCCCTTCATCAGCGTGGATCCGATCCTGGCCGTCCCGGGCATCCGGGCGGCGATCGCGGCCTGCGCGGCGCCCGTGGTCGCGGTGTCGCCCATCATCGGCGGACAGGCCGTGAAGGGCCCGACCGCCAAGATGATGCGCGAACTGGACCTCCCCGTCGGGGCCGCGGCGGTGGCCCGGCATTATGACGGGCTCGTCGACATCTTCGTGTCCGATCAAGGGGACGGCGCGGTGGCGCTGCCGCCCGGCATGGCCGGGCGACAGGCCAAGACCCTGATGACCGATCTCGCGGACCGCGAGAACCTGGCCCGGGTGGTGCTCGACGCCGCCGACGCGTGGTCCCGCTCTCCTCACGACCCACGCGGTTCCCCGCGCGGCCGCTCACCTCGTCCCACGGAGCACCAATGACCATTCAGGCGTTGCTGGGGAGGGAGCCTGCGGCCGGTCGCGTCCTCGATCGGGCCGTCAAGGGAACGCAGCCGAGCGATGCGGAGGCGCTGGCGCTGGCCGGCTTCGCCGACCTCGCGCCGCTGATGGCGGCTGCGGCCGAGATCCGAGACACCGGCTTCGGCGACCTCGTGACCTATTCCCGCAAGGTGTTCGCGCCGCTGACGCAGCTTTGCCGCAACGTCTGCCACTACTGCACCTTCGCCCAGCCGCCCCGCAATCTGGCGGCCCCCTTCCTGTCCCCGGACGAGGTGGTGGCGATCGCCGAAGCCGGGCGGGAGCGCGGCTGCAAGGAGATCCTGTTCACGCTGGGCGACAAGCCGGAGCTTCGCTACGGGGCCGCCCAGGAGGCGTTGACCGCGCTCGGGTACGCCACCACCCTCGACTACCTGGCCTCGGTGGCGAAACTCGCCTCAGACAAGACCGGCCTCCTGCCGCACCTCAATCCGGGCGTGATGGACCGGGCCGAGATCGAGCGGCTGCGGCCGGTCGCGGCCTCCATGGGGCTGATGCTGGAAAGCACGTCCGATCGGCTGTGCGGCCGCGGCGGCGTGCATTTCGGGTCGCCCGACAAGGATCCGCGGCTGCGGCTGGCCAGCATCGCGGCCGCAGGCGAGGCCCGCGTGCCCTTCACGTCCGGCATCCTGATCGGCATCGGCGAGACCCGCCTGGAGCGGATCGAGGCGTTGCTCGCCCTGCGAGCCCTGCACCGGCGCTACGGCCATATCCAGGAGATCATCGTCCAGAACTTCCGGGCCAAGGCCGGCACGCGGATGGCGACGGCCCCCGAGCCGAGCTTCGCGGACCACCTCTGGACCGTCGCCGTGGCCCGCATCCTGTTCGGGCCCGCCATGACCATCCAGGCGCCCCCGAACCTCAGCGCGGGCGCCCTGCCGCAGCTCGTGGAAGCCGGGATCAACGATTGGGGCGGTGTGTCCCCGGTGACGATCGACCACGTCAATCCCGAGAAGCCCTGGCCCCATCTCGACCGGCTCGAGGCCGAGACGGCGGCAGCCGGCAAGGTCCTGGCTGAGCGCCTGACCGCCCATCCAACCTATTTGGCGGACGCCGAGCGCTGGCTCGACCCCGCCATGAAGCCGCGCGCCCTGAAACTCGCCGATGCCGATTGGCTCGGGCGGGCGGGCATGTGGGTGCCGGGCGCCGGGGCGGAACCGGGCGTGCTGGAACGGCGCAGCCCGTCCGGAGCGAGGGAAACCTCCAGCCGGGCCGCCCTGCGGCGCGCCATCGACCGGGCCAGCGACGGGCAGGCCCTCTCCGAGGGCGAGATCGTCCAGCTCTTCCAGGCGCGCGGCGACGATTACTGGACCGTCTGCGAGGCCGCCGACCGGCTGCGGCTCGCGGTGAGCGGAAGCAAGGTCGCCTACGTCGTCACCCGCAACATCAACTATACCAACGTCTGCTACTTCCGCTGCCAGTTCTGCGCCTTCTCCAAGGGCAAGCTCAGCGAGAACCTGCGCGGGCGGCCCTACGACCTCGAACTCGCCGAGATCGCCGGTCGGGCCCGCGAGGCCTGGGAGCGCGGCGCCACCGAGGTCTGCCTCCAGGGCGGCATCCACCCGAGCTACACGGGCCAGCGCTATCTCGACGTCCTGGCGGCCGTGAAGGAGGCGGTGCCCGGGATCCACGTGCACGCGTTTTCGCCGCTCGAGATCCGGCAGGGCGCCGAGACGCTCGGCATGAGCCTGCGCGACTTCCTGATCCGCCTGCGCGATGCCGGCCTGGGCAGCCTGCCGGGAACCGCGGCCGAGATCCTGGACGACGAGATCCGCCAGGTCATCTGCCCGGACAAGCTCACGACCGATCAGTGGCTCGAGGTCGTCCGCACGGCACATGAGGTCGGTCTGCCGTCGACCTCCACCATCATGTACGGACACGTGGAGCGGCCCCTGCACTGGGCCCGCCATCTGCTCAGGCTGCGCGCTCTCGCCTCGGACACCGGCGGCATCACCGAATTCGTGCCGCTGCCCTTTGTGCCGATGGAGACGCCGATCTACCTCAAGGGCCGCTCGCGCGCCGGCGCGACCCTGCGCGAGGCCGTGCTCATGCACGCGGTCGGGCGGCTCGCCCTGAACCCGGTGATCCGCAACATCCAGACCTCGTGGGTGAAGATGGGCCAGCCTGGCGCCGCGCTCTGCCTCGCGTCCGGAGCCAACGACCTCGGCGGCACGCTGATGGACGAGAGCATCTCCCGGGCCGCCGGAGCCACGCACGGTCAGGAGATGACCCCGCGCCGGATGGAGAGCACCATTCTGGCCCTGGGCCGGAGGCCGGTTCAGCGCACCACGCTGTATGGCGAGGCTCCGGCCGAGCGTCAGCGCACCGCCCGCGACAGCTACGAGGGCCGGCCGGAGCCGGCCGCGGCCGCGAGCTGCGGCTCGCACGCCGCCGCCTAGCCGGGCCGCCGTTCCGAGAGGCTGGAGAGTTGAGGCCGATGAAGGACATCTGGGCGGTTCTGCCCGTGAAGAGTTTTCGGGCCGCCAAGCAGCGCCTCGGACCGGCGCATCCCGCGCTCTTTCGGCAGGGGTTGGCGCGGGCCATGGTCGAGGATGTCCTTGCCGGGCTGCAATCCTCCCGGCTGCTGGCCGGCTTTGTGGTCGTCACGTCGGATCCGGACGCCGCGGCGCTCGGCGCCCAGTATGGCGGCCGGGTCGTCCGCGAGGAGGCCGAGTTCGGCCAGACCGCGGCGGTGACGGCGGTTGGCGCCATGCTGGCGGCCGAGGGCCGTGGCGGCATGCTGACCATCCCGGGCGACGTGCCGGGCATCACGGGTGCCGAGCTCGACCGGGTCATCGAGGCGCATGGCGAAGGCCCGTCCTTCACGATTGTGCCCGCGCATGACCGTCGCGGCTCGAATTGCGTGGTGATGTCGCCGCCGAACGCCGTTCAGCTCAGCTTCGGCAACGACAGCTTCCTCGTGCATCTGGACGCGGCCCGGGCCCGAGGCATCGAGCCCCGCATCATCGAGATGCGCGGCATCGGCCTCGACGTCGACAATCCAAACGATCTCTGCAGCTACGCCGCCTGCGCGGGCGACAACCGCACGCGCAGCTATCTGAAGGAGGCCGGCTACCTCGACCCGGTGGGAACCCGGCCGGCCGAGACCCGGGGCGCGGCATGGCTGTAGAGCGCCACGTTCTCGCCGACGGCGACGCCGTCGCCGCGGCCGCGGCCGGGCTGGTCCTCGCCGCCCTCGCATCGGCTCCTGGCCCCCGCTCGGCCGTGTGCCTGGCCGGAGGGTCGACGCCGCAGCGGCTCTACGGCCGCCTCGCGACCTCCGGCGACCCGGCCCTGACCCGGCCCGGCCTGCACTGGTTTCCCGGAGACGAGCGGCTCGTCGCGCCGGACCATCCGGACAACAACCTTTCGGCAATCCGCCGGCACCTGCTCGATCCCCTCGGATCGCCCTCCGCCAACATCCACCCCGTGCCGAGCGTGGGGCTGTCCGCTGACGAGGCCGCCTCGGCCTACGAGGCCGACCTCCGGGCCTTCTACGGCGGCGACCGCCTCGACCCGAACCGGCCGCTCTTCGACGTAGTGCTGCTGGGCCTCGGCGAGGACGGCCACACGGCGTCCCTGTTTCCCGGCTCGCCGGCGCTGGCCGAGCGGCAGCGATGGGCGGCCGGCGTCGCCATGTCGGGCCTCGCGCCCTTTGTGCCCCGGGTCACGCTGACCTTTCCGGCCCTGGCCTCGAGCCGCCTGACGCTGGTGCTGGTCAGCGGCGCCGGCAAGCGGGCCGCCCTGCAGGCCCTGGCCGCCGGTGAGGACCTGCCGGCGGCCTCAGGCAGCCTGCCGGGCGTGCGCCCGGACGAGCTCGGCGAACCGG
>NZ_JAQGKF010000092.1 GCF_028290205.1 Enterovirga sp.
ATCGGGCGCTTCTCGGCGGTCTCGGCCACGAGATCGGCCTCCCCTGGCGCCGGCCGCACATAGGACCAGTTCGCACCCTCCCCTCGGAACACCTCCAGGTAGCCTGACGAACCCGGCCGGGCCGCGACCGCCGCCCGGGTGAAGCCGGGCCGGAAGGTGTCGATGTTGAAGATGGTGATCGGCTCCTGCCCGGGCACCTCTGCCGAATCGAGGCCGTGCTCGACGGTTTCGGCCTGCCCGGCGGTGTCGCGGGGGAGCACGACCAGCCTTGGGTCGGCGATGCCGAGCTCCAGCACCCTCGCGCGCACGAATCCGGCGACATCGAGCCCCTCGACCGCGCGAGCGACGAACAGGAAAGGCTCGGAGGCGAAGTAGCGCCGGAAGCCGCCGACGGCATGGTCAAAGGCTGTGAGGCCGCCGAGGGGCAGCATGTATTTCGGGACGTCGTAGCCGGCCTCGGTGAAGCGCCGGGAGCGGCCCGCCATGGGAAAGATGATCATTGGACAGACCTGGGCCGCCGCCGGGGGCCGGCGCTGGTGCCGCCTTGTGCCAGTCGGGCGCGCGAACGTGAAGCGCGCGGATCGTGAGCTAGCGGGTCAGGAGATCAAGCTGGAAGGGTGGTGGAGCCAAGCGGGATCGAACCGCTGACCTCGTGAATGCCATTCACGCGCTCTCCCAACTGAGCTATGGCCCCGTCCCACGCACGCGGCCTTGGGGTCCGCGGCGGGCCGTCTCGCAACGGCGAAGCGCCTCTATAGAGAGGCCCGAGGAGGGGTTCAACCCTCCCCGACGTCAGATTGATCAGCTTTCCTCGTCGTCCTCGAGGTCGCCGTCGATCAGGGCCGCGACGTCGCCGCCTTCTTCCTCTTCCTCTTCCTCGAGGAACGTATCGTCAGCGCCGCCCTCCTCGGCCAGCACGGCCTCGTCCTCGGCCACGTCCGCGCTCTCCTCCTCGGCCGCGCCGACCTCTTCGAGGGACACGGTCTCCGGTCCGGCCGGCACCACCGACGCCTCCTCGTCCTCGGGCACGGCGCGCCCGCGCGCTCCGCCCCTGAGGGAAGGCGGAGGATCGAAGCTCGCCCGCGGCAGGCTTTCGCCCGTGTAGGGAGAGACGATGGGGTCGCGGTTCAAGTCGTAGAACTTGCGCCCCGTGGTCGGGCACACGCGCTTGGTGCCGAGCTCTGGTCTGGCCACGGTGGAACCTTGAAGAGGGGGAAATGGGGGAGGGGGCCCGTTAGGAGGCGCCCACGATCCTGTCAAATCGCCTGTTCCGGCCCTGGGTTCAAGCCCCGACCTCGCCAAACCGCACCGGCTTGCCGCCGCCGCGGCATCTCGCCATGCTCGCCGGGCGGCGGAGCGGGCTTGGATGACGCGAGCGAAGCGACGATCCTTTGAAACCGGCCACCGGCCGAAATTCCTGGTGATCGCAGACGGATCGCCCGAGAGCGGGCGGGCGGTGCATTTTGCGGCCCGGCGCTCCGCCCGAACCGGGGCGAACATGGTGGTGCTCGGCGTGGTCGCCCCGCCCGAGGGATTCGAGTGGCTGGGCGTCGGCGACGTGATCCGGGCCGAGGCCGAGGAAACCGCGGCCCGGCTTCTGGACGCGGCGGCGGCGCTGGCCAGGGCCGCGGCCGGTGTCGATCCCGAGCGGGTGATGCGGGAGGGCGAGAGCGCCGAGGCGATCACGGCGCTGATCGACGAGGACGAGGACATCTCGTTCCTGGTGCTCGCGGCGGCGACCGACAGCTCGGGGCCGGGCCCCCTCGTCACCACCATCGCCGGCAAGGGCTCCTCCACCTTCCCCATCCCGATCGTGATCGTTCCCGGCAACCTGGCCGACGAGGAGATCGAGGCGCTGGCCGGCTGACGCGGCTTGGTTTCCCGGCTCCCCGTCCACACATCCAGGGTCAGCCATGCTATGGGCCGCCGTGAGATCGCGCGACCTGCGCCCCGAGGAGCGTCCGATGTTCATCCAGACCGAAGCCACCCCGAACCCGGCCACGCTGAAGTTCCTTCCGGGCCGCGTCGTCCTGCCAACCGGGACCTTCGACGCGCAGGATGCGGAGGCCGCCGCCGGCTCGCCGCTCGCCTCCCGGCTGCTCGGCATGCCGAGCGTGGCCGGCGTGTTCCTGGGCTATGACTTCATCACGGTCACCAAGCGGACCGGCGAATGGGAGCAGCTGAAGCCGGCCATCCTGGGCGAGATCATGGAGCATTTCGTCTCCGGTGCTCCGGTTCTGGCCGAAGGCGGGGCCCAGGCCGAGACGGACGCGGACGAGTTCTTCGACCCGGCCGACCAGGACACGGTCACGACCATCAAGGACCTGCTCGAGACGCGCGTGCGGCCCGCGGTGGCCGGCGACGGCGGCGACATCACGTTTCGGGGCTTTCGCGACGGCGTGGTCTACCTCAACATGAAGGGCTCCTGCGCGGGGTGCCCGTCCTCCACGGCGACGCTGAAGCACGGCATCCAAAACCTGCTGCGCCACTTCGTGCCCGCCGTGCAGGAGGTCGAAGCCGTCTGACCGGGCCAGAGCACGATGCGGGTTCTCGCGATCGATACCGCGCTCGGACAGTGCGGAGCCTGCGTGCTGGAGGGCGACGACCCGGCGCCTCTGGCGGCTGAATCGATCCGCATGGAGCGCGGGCATGCGGAGGCGCTGCTGCCGCTTCTTGACCGCGTGATGTCCCGAACGGAGGGAGGCTTTTCCCGCCTCGACCTCGTCGTGGTCACGATCGGGCCGGGCAGTTTCACGGGATTACGCATCGGGATCGCGGCCGCCCGCGCGGTGGGTCTGGCGGTGCCCTGCCCGGTGGTCGGGGTCAGCACCCTGTCGGCCCTGATGGCGCCGCTGCTCGACGCCGAGCCGCCCCCGCCTGGGATCGTGGTCGCGGCGATCGATGCCCGCGGCGGCCGCGTCTACGCCCAGGCGATCGGCGCCTCCGGCCGCATCATCATCCCGCCCTCGGTCCTGACGCTGCGCGAGGTCGTCCGCGCGCTCGGTTCGGGACCGGTCACCGCGGTCGGTTCAGCGGCGGCCGCCGTCGTGACGGAGGCCTTGTCGGTCGGCCTCGACGCCCGCGTTCACCCCGCGCCCCCCGATCCCGAACTCCTGTGGGTGGCGCGGCTCGGGGCGGCCGCCGATCCGGACGAAGCCGTGCCGCGGCCGCTCTATCTCGCCTCGCCGGATGCCCGACCTCAGGACGGGTATCGGCTGCCGCGGCAGTGAGCTGGCTCGACCGCTTCCGGGCGGGGCACGGCCAGGCCCGCGTCGGGCCCGTGTCGGTCGACCACGCGCCCCGTCTCGCCGAGATCCATGCCGGCGCCTTTGCCCGTCCCTGGAGCACCGAGGATTTCGAGCGTTTTCTGCTGGACCGGGCCATCCGGGCCGACGGGCTGTTCCTGGGCCGCGAACGCGATCCGGCCGGGTTCGCGGTGTCCCGCACCGTGCTGGACGAGGCCGAGGTGCTGAGCGTGGCGCTGGCCCGGCCGGCCCGTGGGCGCGGCCATTCCGGCACCCTGCTGGCCTACCACATCCAAGCCTTGGCCCATGCCGGGATCGCGCGCATCCACCTGGAAGTGGAGGACGGCAACCTGCCGGCCCTGGCGCTCTACCGCCGGTTCGGCTTCGTTCAGAGCGGCGTCCGGCCGGGCTATTACGCGCGGCCGGACGGGACCCGCGCCACCGCCATGTCGATGACCCGAATCCTGTCCGGCTCGGATCCCGGTTTCCCGAGCGGCCCCGCCCGGTGACATTGCCCGGTCTCGCCTGGCGGCTCGGCCTCCTCTGCCTGGTCTTTCTGGCGCTGGCGCCCGTCCAGCTCGCCGCGACGCGCGGCACGGGGCGGCTCGCGGGCCGGCTCCCGGTCCTGTTTCACCGGCTCTTTCTCCGGGTCTTCGGCATCCGGGTCACCGTGCGGGGCGAGCCCCCCGCGGGCCCGACGTTGGTGCTCGCCAATCACGTGTCCTGGCTCGACGTGCCGGTGATCGCCAGCCTGCGCCCCCTCTCCTTCATCGCCAAGCAGGAGATCTCGGCCTGGCCGGTGGTGGGCGGGCTATCGCGGCTGCAGCGCTGCATCTTCCTGGACCGGAGCCGCAAGGTGGCGACCGCGGAGGTCAACGCGCTGGTGGCCGGGCGGCTCGCGGCCGGGGACGCCATCGTGCTCTTTCCCGAAGGCACCACCGGCGACGGCCTCCGGCTCCTGCCCTTCCGGTCATCGCTCGTGGGCGCCGCCCGGGCGGCGCTCGCCGACCCGACCTTGGAAGCGATCTGCCTGCAGCCGCTCGCCATCGCCTACACGGCCCGCAACGGCCTGCCGGTGTCGCGGCGCGACATGCCGGACATCGCCTGGTACGGCGACATGGACCTGAAGCCTCATCTTTCCGGCTTCGTCCGGCATGGCCCGATCGACGTCACCGTGGTCTGGGGCGAGCCGATTCCGTTCGATGCGGCGACCGACCGCAAGCGCGCCACCGCCGCCGCCGAGGCCTCGGTCCGGGCGGCCCTGCAGGCTGTCCGCAACGTCGCAGCCGTACCGGCGGCGGCCCCGCCTATTCTCTTGCGGCCGGCGCTGTCGTAGACAGAGCGCCGATCCAAGCTCCGGGACTAGGCGCCGCCGTTCGTGAAAACCGTTTTCGTGAAGTCTTATGGCTGCCAGATGAACGTCTATGACGCCGCTCGGATCAGCGACGTCATGGCGGCCGAGGGCTACGGCGAGGCGGCCACCGCCGACACCGCCGATCTCGTCATCCTGAACACCTGCCACATCCGCGAGAAGGCGGCCGAAAAGGTCTATTCCGAGCTCGGCCGGCTGCGCGCCCTCAAGGCCGAGCGCCTGGCCGCCGGCCGTGAGCCTGGCGAAATCGTCGTCGCGGGCTGCGTGGCCCAGGCCGAGGGCCGCGAGATCATCCGCCGCCAGCCGGCCGTGGATGCCGTGGTCGGGCCGCAGAGTTACCACCGGCTGCCCGAGCTGCTGCGCGAGGCGCGGCGGGGCGGGCCGGCGGTCGACACCGAGTTCCCGCCGGGCGCCGGCAAGTTCGCGGGCCTGCCGGCCGTCTCGGTCGGACGATCGCGCGGCGTCTCCGCCTTCCTGACGGTGCAGGAGGGCTGCGACAAGTTCTGCACCTTCTGCGTGGTGCCCTATACCCGCGGCGCCGAGGTGTCGCGCCCGGTTTCGGCGGTGCTGGACGAGGCCCGGCGGCTGCTGGACGGCGGCGTGCGCGAGATCACCCTGCTCGGCCAGAACGTGAACGCCTATCACGGGCTCGACGAGGGCGGCCGCCCGGCCACGCTCGCCGGGCTGATCGAGCGGCTGGCGGGGCTGCCCGGTCTGGTGCGGCTGCGCTACACCACCAGCCATCCCAACGACATGGCGGACGACCTCATCGCCGCGCACCGGGACGTTCCGGCCCTGATGCCCTTCCTGCACCTCCCGATTCAGGCGGGGGCCGACCGCGTCCTGGCGGCCATGAACCGGCGCCACAGCGCCGACGGCTATCGCCGGCTGATCGACCGGATCCGGGCCGCACGCCCGGACATCGCGCTGTCCTCGGATTTCATCGTCGGCTTCCCGGGCGAGACAGAGGCCGAGTTCGAGGCGACCCTCCGGCTCGCGGCCGAGATCGGCTTCGCGTCGGCCTATTCCTTCAAATACAGCCCCCGGCCCGGCACGCCGGCCGAGGAGCGGCCCGGTCAGGTCGCCGAGGCCGTCAAAACGGAGCGCCTGGCCCGGCTGCACGCGCAAGTCGAAGCCGACCGGCAGCGCTTCAATCGCGCCACGATCGGCCGGCACCTGGACCTTCTGATCGAGAAGCCGGGGCGCCACCCCGGCCAGCTCGGCGGCCGCTCGCCCTATCTCCAGGCCGTCCATGTGGACGGCCTCGACGCGCGCATCGGCGACGTCGTGCCGGTGCTGGTCACGGAGGCTGGGCCAAATAGCCTGTCGGCCCGTCCCGCCGCCCGCGGTGTGGACTCGCTCTCCGGCCAGATGACGGCGGCCGCGTGAGACGCACCACCCTGCGGCCCGCCGGCTCCCAGCCCCTGCGCGAGGGGCGTCCCGACCCTGTCGCGACCGGCCCCGAAGCCCCGGACGGCGCCCAGCCGTCAGGCGAGATGGATGAGGTCACGCTCACCTTCGACGACAACCGGGCTGCCGGCCTCGTCTTCGGCCATTACGACCAGAACCTCGCCCATATCGAGCGCCGGCTCGGCGTGGTGCTGAACGCCCTCGGGAACCGCATCGTGGTCCGGGCCACGCCCGAACTCGCGGCCCGCACGCGCCGCGTGCTGGAGAGCCTGTACGAGCGCGTCCGCCTGGAAGGGGCCGTGACCCTCGGCGACGTGGACGGCGCCATCCAGGAGAGCGCGCTCCAGGGCTCGCTGTTTCCGCAGCCCGAGGCGCCGCCCTCGGCTCCGGACCGGAGCCGCTTCGAACAGATCAGCACCCGCAAGCGCGGCCCGGTCCGGGCCCGCAACGCGGCGCAGGATTCCTACCTGCGGGCGCTGCGCCAGAACGAACTCGTCTTCGCGGACGGGCCCGCCGGAACGGGCAAGACCTGGCTCGCGGTCGGCTTCGCCGTGGCCCTGCTGGAAGCCGGGCAGGCGGAGCGTCTGATCCTGTCGCGGCCGGCCGTGGAAGCGGGCGAGCGGCTGGGCTTCCTTCCGGGCGACATGCGCGACAAGGTCGATCCCTATCTGCGGCCGATCTACGACGCGCTGCACGATTTCATGGAGGCGCGCCACGTGGAGCGCGGGCTCCAGACCGGCATGATCGAGGTGGCCCCCCTCGCCTTCATGCGCGGCCGCACCCTGACCAATGCCGTGGTCCTTCTCGACGAAGCCCAGAATACCACCTCCATGCAGATGAAGATGTTCCTGACCCGGCTCGGTGAGGGGTCGCGCATGATCGTCAACGGCGATCCGAGCCAGATCGACCTGCCGGCCGGCCAGAGGTCGGGGCTCACGGAGGCGCTGCGGATTCTGGACGGCGTCGAAGGCGTGGCCCGGGTCCAGTTCCGGGACGTCGACGTGGTCCGGCACGACCTCGTCCGCCGCATCGTGACGGCCTACGACACCCATTCCCGCCCCACGCCCGGAGCCCCGACGCCGTGATCCATCTCGAGATCGAGATCGAGGCCGGGGGCTGGACGGAGATCGACGGCGTGGAGGCCCTGTGCCGCGAGGCCGCCGCCGCTGCCGTGGCGGCCCATCCCGGCCCGGAAGCTGCCGAGGCGCTGGCCGCCACCCTCCTGCTGACGGACGATGAGGCCGTCCGGGAGTTGAACCGGGCCTGGCGCGGCCAGGACAAGGCCACCAACGTCCTGTCCTTTCCGGCCCCCGCCATGCCGGGCAGCCCGCGCCATCTCGGCGACGTGGCGCTCGCCTGGGAAACGGTGGCTGCCGAGGCCGGCCAGGAGGGCAAGCCGGTTCGGCACCACACGGCTCATCTCGTGGTGCACGGCCTGCTGCATCTGCTCGGGCACGACCACGGCACGGACGAGGAGGCGGGCGCCATGGAGGGGCTCGAGACCGCGGCCCTGGCCGGGCTCGGTGTTCCGGATCCCTATCGGAGCGGTTCGCCGGAGGCCGTTCTGCAGCCATGAGCGACGAACGCGGCGAGCCACGCCCGGCCGAGCCGGACGGTCCTCGCGAAGGGTGGCTCGAACGCCTGCTCGGGCGCTTCGGCCACCGGCCCCGCGAGTCGATGCGGGACGACCTGGAAGAGGTCCTGTCGGACGCGACCGAGGCGGCCGACCTGTCGCCGCGCGAGCGGCTGATGCTGAAAAACGTGCTCGGATTCCACCGCATCCGCGTCAGCGACGTGATGGTGCCCCGGGCCGACATCCTGGCCGTCGCCGTCGACATGACGCTCGGTCAGGTGCTGCAAATCTTCCGCACCGCCGGCCATTCCCGCCTGCCGGCCTATCGCGAGACGCTCGACGAACCGGTCGGCATGGTCCACATCCGCGACT
This sequence comes from Enterovirga sp., assembly GCF_028290205.1. Classification (GTDB taxonomy): domain Bacteria; phylum Pseudomonadota; class Alphaproteobacteria; order Rhizobiales; family Beijerinckiaceae; genus Enterovirga. Next base: position 7,973 of record NZ_JAQGKF010000092.1, read on the forward strand.
TCCTGGACCATATCACCACCGCCGGGGCATCGCGGCCCGCACCCGATGCACTCGGCCCCGAACCCGCGCCCGTGGACCTGGGCCATGTCGATCTCGGGGCGACGCTGTCCGATGCCGGCATCCTGCGGCCCGTGCTGTTTGTGCCCCGCTCCATGCCGGCCATCGACCTCCTGGGCCGGATGCAGGCCCAGCACACGCATATGGCGCTGGTGATCGACGAATACGGCGGCACGGACGGTCTCGTCTCGATCGAAGACCTCGTCGAGATGGTGGTCGGCGACATCGAGGACGAGCACGACGAAGTCGAGCACATGGTGGCCCTGGAGGAGAGCGGCTCGCTGGTGGCCGATGCCCGGGCCAGCCTCGAGGAGGTCTCGGACGCGCTCGGCCAGGATCTGGCCGGCGCCGAGGCGCCCGAGGGCGTGGACACGCTCGGGGGCTTCATCGTGACCCGGGTCGGCCGGGTGCCCTCGCGCGGCGAGATCATCGCCGGCCCCGACGGGCTGGAATTCGAGGTGCTGGACGCCGATCCCCGCCGTCTGAAGCGGGTTCGGATCCACCGTCGCGGGCCGGGCGGGGCGGCCGCCGAGCAGGCCGCGGCTGCCGCGACCGCTCACGCGGAGCGAGGCGCGCGCGGTTGATCCGCTCCCTGGCCGACCGCGTCATCCTCCTGTCGGGGTGGCGCCGGGCGCTGGTGGCGGCCGGGGCCGGGGCGGTCGGGGCGCTGGCCATGCCGCCCCTCGGCCTGTGGCCCGCTCTCGCGGTCTCGCTGACGGCCGCCGTGTGGCTCCTCGACGGCACGGGCTCCGCACGGGACCGCCGCGGCGCCACCCTGCGGCGGGCCGCGGTCGCCGGGTGGTGGTGGGGGTTCGGCTACCACGCGGCCGGCCTGTGGTGGATCGGGGCGGCGTTCCTGGTGGAGGCCGACGTGTTCGCCTGGCTGCTGCCGGCCGGCGTGCTCGGCCTGCCCGCGGTGCTGGCCGTGTTTCCGGCGCTGGGCTTCGCCCTGGCCCGCCTGCTGTGGTCGCCCGGCCCAGCCCGGCTGTTCGGGCTGGCCCTCGGCCTGACCCTGTCCGAATGGCTGCGTGGCCACCTGTTCACGGGCTTTCCCTGGAACGTGTTCGGCCTGGCGCTCGGCCAGAACCTTTGGCTGATGCAGACGGCCTCGCTGGTCGGGCTCTGGGGCCTGACCGCGATCGCCACGCTGCTGCTGGCCACCCCTGCGACGCTCGGCACGGAGGACCGCAGGGCGGCGCGCTTCGGCCCGCCCGCGGCCGCCTCCTGCCTGCTGCTGCTGATGGCCGCGTTCGGGGCCCTCCGTCTGGAGGGCAGCGAGGTCGAGCCGGTGGCCGGCGTGAAACTCCGGCTGATGCAGCCGAACCTCACGCAGGACGCCAAGTTCCGGCCCGCCCAGGGCGGCGCCATTCTGAGCGGCTACCTGGCGCTGAGCGACAGGCCCACCTCGCCGCAGACGAGTGGCCTTGCCGACGTCACCCATCTGGTCTGGCCGGAATCGGCCTTCCCGTTCCTGCTGCACAGGGAGCCCAATGCCCTGGCCCAGATCGCCGAGGCCCTGCCCCCGGGGGCCGTGCTCCTGACCGGAGCCGCCCGTCAGGAGCAGGTCCCGGGTGAGCGTGGCGGGCGGTTCTACAACTCCATCCAGGCCATCTCCTCGGACGGAGCCGTCACGGCGACCTATGACAAGGTTCACCTCGTGCCGTTCGGGGAATACGTGCCGCACCTGCTCGACAGCATGCTGCGCAGCATCGGCATCCGTGAGTTCGTCCACATTCCGGGCGGCTTCACGCCGGGCGAGCGACGCGCGCCCATGCGGATTGAAGGTCTGCCTCTGGTCGCCGGCAGCGTGTGCTACGAGGCCATTTTTCCGGACGAGGTGTTGCCGGAAGGGCCCCGGCCCGGCCTGATTCTCAACGTCACCAACGACGGCTGGTTCGGTCGCACGCCGGGCCCCTACCAGCACCTGGCTCAAGCGCGGCTCAGGAGCGTGGAAACGGGGCTCCCCCTGGTCCGCGCCGCCAATACTGGAATTTCGGCAGTTATCGACCCCTACGGCCGCGTTTGGGGGTCTCTCCCCCTGGGGCAGGAGGGCGTTCTGGATTCCGGTCTGCCGGCGGCGGCTCCACCGCCGCCACAAATCCGCTTCGGGAACGTGCTGCTCATTTTGATGCTTGCTCTTTACGGAATGGCCACGCTTGTCGCACAGGGAGTTGGGTACTTACCTTCCAGCGTGCGTCAGACGGAGTTTTTAGCCAATGAAGAAGGCCGCCAACGACGTTGACCGGCATGTTGGTGGGCGTGTCCGCATGCGGCGCATGCTGATCGGGATGAGCCAGGAAAAGCTCGGCGACGCTCTCGGGCTCACGTTCCAGCAGGTCCAGAAATACGAAAAAGGCACGAACCGGATCAGCGCCAGCCGCTTGCAGCACCTGGCCGGCATCCTGGGCGTCGGTATCGACTTTTTCTACGACGGCGCGCCCGGATCGCCTGGCTTCGAGAACGGCAAGTCCGGGTTCTCGGAAGACAGCTCGCATGGCTATTCCGCCGACCTGATGAATGCCGAAGGCCTCAAGCTCCTGCGCGCATTCCAGCGCATTGGCTCTCCCAAGGTCCGCCGCAAGCTGGTCGAACTCGCGGTCGCGCTGGAGGCAGAGCCGGAGGTTCGTTCGGAGTAACGGATTGCCGTTCGCTTGACCGGGCGGTTCCAGGGTGGCACATGCCCGCGTCCGCCGAACTGCGCATGCGGACGCCCTACTCACATTCCGGGAGCCGAGGCGTGACGCGTCAGAACTATCTGTTCACGAGCGAATCGGTGTCCGAAGGGCACCCGGACAAGGTCTGTGATCGCATCTCCGACGAGGTGGTGGACGCATTCTACCGGGCCGGACAGCAGGAAGGCCTCGACCCCTGGACGATCCGGGCGGCGTGCGAGACCCTGGCGACCACCAACCGGGTGGTGATCGCGGGCGAATACCGCGGGCCCAAGAGCATCGACGAGGCCGCGATCACCGAGATCACCCGCAAGGCGATCAAGGACATCGGCTACGAGCAGGAGGGCTTCCACTGGAAGACCGCCCAGATCGAGGTGCTGCTGCATCCCCAATCGGCCGACATCGCGCAGGGCGTGGATGCGGCCGGCAACAAGGATGAGGGCGCGGGCGATCAGGGCATCATGTTCGGCTACGCCTGCCGGGAAACGGCGGAGCTGATGCCGGCCCCGATCCTCTATTCCCACAAGATTCTCCGCCTCCTGACCGAGGCGCGCAAATCCGGCGCCGCCGCCCAGCTTGGCCCCGACGCCAAGAGCCAGGTCACGGTTCGGTACGAGAACGGCACGCCGGTCGCGGCGACCCAGATCGTGCTCTCGACCCAGCACCTCGACGCCGACCTCACCTCCGAGGACGTGCGCGGCATCGTCGAGCCCTATATCCGCAAGGCCCTGCCGGAGGGCTGGATCTCGGCCGAAACCGTGTGGCACGTGAACCCCACCGGCAAGTTCGTGATCGGCGGGCCGGACGGCGATTGCGGCCTCACCGGCCGCAAGATCATCGTGGACACCTATGGCGGGGCGGCCCCGCATGGCGGCGGCGCCTTCTCCGGCAAGGACCCGACCAAGGTCGATCGTTCGGCCGCCTATGCCGCGCGCTACGTGGCGAAGAACGTCGTCGCCGCGGGCCTGGCCGAGAAATGCACCATCCAGGTCTCCTATGCCATCGGCGTGGCCAAGCCGCTGTCGGTCTACTTCGACCTGCACGGCACCGGCCACGACGTGGACGAGGTGAAGCTGGCCAAGGTGATGGACGGGCTGGTGAACCTCTCGCCGCGCGGCATCCGCGAGCACCTGCACCTGAACCGCCCGATCTACGGCATCACCAGCGCCTATGGCCATTTCGGCCGCACGCCGGACCCGGAGAAGGGCACCTTCACCTGGGAGAAGACCGACTTGGTGGACGAGCTGAAGCGCGCCTTCAACCGCTGACCCTGGCCTCGCGGCTGGACTTGGGGGGTGGCGCCATGCCACCCCCTTTTTTTGTGTGGAATCCCCGATGACTGCCGACCGCCCGCCGCTCGCCGAAGGCATCCCGGACCGCCTCTACGGCCGCCGCCGCGGCCATCCGCTGCGGCCGCGCCAGCAGCGCCTGCTGGACGAGACCCGGCCCCGCCTGCGGCTGTCGCTCGCCGAGGCCGCCGACCCGCTGGCCGCCTTCG
>NZ_JAQGKF010000125.1 GCF_028290205.1 Enterovirga sp.
CCGGCCCAGACCGAGCAGCGGCCCTCCCCGGCGATGCCGGGCCAGCGTCCCGAGCCCGCGCCGGCTCCTGTGCAGGCCACGCCGCAGCCGGCCGCCCCGCAAGTGCAGCCGACCACGCCGAACCAGCCGCAGCCGCCGGCCAGCGGCGCTTCGCCGACGCAGACGCAGCCCACCGGCTCCGGCTCGCCGACGGCGGCGCCCTCCAACGAGCCGGCCGCCGCCCAGCCGGTGCAGCCGTCCCAGACCCCGCCGCACACCTCGGGACCGGGTCACCAGTAAGCGGTCGCGCTTGAGGCAGGAGGTCGCGGCGCCCGCTCTGACAGACCGTTCCCGGCCGTGCCATGCTCGGCCGGACGGAACCGACAGGGAGACACGGGTGGCCGGTCACGCTCTGACACGCAGACGCCTTCTGGGAAGCGGCCTGGCGCTGGCCGCTCTCCCGGCCGCCCCGGGCCTCGCCCGGGCCGCCGGGCCGGAATGGCGGCACGGGCTCTCGCTGATGGGGGAGCCGAAATACCCGGCCGGCTTTCCGCATTTCGACTATGTCCGGGCCGACGCGCCGAAGGGCGGGCTGGTGCGGCTCGGCTCCCAGGGCACCTTCGACAATTTCAACCTGTTCACGGCCGGCGTCCGGGGCGAACTCGAGGCGGGAATCGGCTCGCTGCTGCACGACACCCTCATGGTGGCCGCGCAGGACGAGGTTTCGACCGAATACGGCCTGATCGCCGAGGCGGTGAGCCACCCGCCGGATTTCGCGTCGGTGACCTACCGGCTCAATCCGCGCGCCCGTTTCCAGGACGGCCGCCCGATCACGCCGGAAGACGTGATCTTCTCCTTCGAGACGCTCAAAGCCACGAGCCCGTTCTACGCCTTCTACTATCAGAACGTGCAGAAAGCGGAGCCGCGCGGCGAGCGGGAGATCGCCTTCACGTTCTCGGAAAAGGGCAATCGCGAACTGCCCCAGATCGTCGGCCAGCTGCCGATCCTGCCGAAGCATTGGTGGACCGGCACGGGCCCGAACGGCCGGCCCCGCGACCCCGCCCAGACCACGCTGGAACCCCCGGTCGGCTCCGGCCCGTACCGGCTGAAGAGCTTCGAGCCCGGCCGCTACGCCCTGTACGAGCTGGTGCCGGACTTTTGGGCCCGCGACCTCAACACGGTCCGGGGCCAGCACAATTTCCAGGAAGTCCGGTACGAATATTACCGGGACGGCACCGTGCTGCTCGAAGCCTTCAAGGGCGACCGTATCGATTTCCGCACCGAGAACTCGGCTCGGCAATGGTCCACGGCCTACGATTTCCCGGCCGCCAGCGAGGGCCGGGTGGTCCGGGAGGAGTTCCCGATCCGCAATTCCGGCGTGATGCAGGCCTTCGTGTTCAATCTCCGGCGGCCGCGTTTCGCCGATCCGCGCGTGCGCCGCGCCTTCAACCTGGCCTTTGATTTCGAGGACACCAACCGGACGCTGTTTTACGGGCTCTACGAGCGCATCAACTCCTATTTCTACGGCACGGAGCTCGCCTCCTCGGGGGTGCCCGAGGGCCAGGAACTCGCCATCCTGGAGCCCCTGCGGGGCAAGGTGCCGGAGGCGGTCTTCACGCGGCCCTACAGCAATCCGGTCGGCGGCTCGCCCGAGGCGGTGCGGACGAACCTGCGCGAGGCGCTCAAGCTGCTGGGCGAGGCCGGCTACGAGCTGAAGGGGCGGCAACTCGTGGCCAAGAGCGGCGGCGAGCCGTTCCGGGCCGAGTTCATCGGCTTCGATCAGAATGCCGAGCGTTATGTCCTGCCCTACCGGCAGGCGCTGGAGCGGATCGGCATCGCGCTGGAATTGCGCATCGTGGACGCGGCCCAGTACCAGAACCGCATCCGGTCGTTCGATTTCGACATCACCACGTCGGTCTGGCCGCAATCGCTGTCTCCGGGGAACGAGCAGCGCGACTTCTTCGGCTCGGCCGCCGCCGAGCGGCCCGGATCGCGCAACCTCGCCGGGATCAAGGACCCGGCCGTGGACGCCCTGATCGAGCGCATCATCTTCGCGGCCGACAGGGCGGAGCTGGTAGCCGCCACGCGCGCGCTGGACCGGGTGCTGCTGGCCGGAGATTTCGTGGTGCCGCAATGGGCCTCGCGCGTCAGCCGCACGGCGCGCTGGGATCGGTTCGGCCGCCCGGAGAAACTGCCCGAATTCGGCGGCGCCGCCTTTCCGTCGGTCTGGTGGTGGGACGAGGCCAGGGTCACCAAGGTCGGGGGAGCGCGGTGACGGCAGGGGCGGCCTGCGGACCGCGGGCCGGCGCCACGCGTCGCGCCGTTCTCGGCGGGATCGGGCTCGCGGCACTCGGGGCCCGTCCGGGCTTGGCCGAGGAAGCCGAGGCCCACGGCCTGTCGATCTTCGGCGACCTCAAATACCCGGCCACGTTCCGCCATTTCGACTATGTCCGGCCGGACGCGCCCAAGGGCGGCACCTTCTCGAACCAGCTTTCCGGCACCACCGGGAACCAGAATTTCGACACCTTCAACACCCTGAACGTCTACGTCCTGAAGGGCGACGGCGCGGCCGGCATGCCGCTGACCTTCGACAGCCTGATGGTGCGGGCGTTGGACGAGCCGGACGCGGTCTACGGCTTGGTGGCCCGCTCCGTCCAGGCGAGCCATGATGGCCGCGTCTACCGGTTCCGGCTGCGGCCGGAGGCGCGCTTCCACGACGGCTCGGCCCTGAGGGCGGGCGACGTCGCCTTCTCGCTCAATCTCCTCAAGGCCAAGGGCCACCCGGCGATCTCGCAGGCTCTGCGTTTCATGGAGCGCGCCGAGGCGGAGGCCGAGGATCTGGTGCGGGTGACCTTCGCACCCGAACGGGCCCGCGACCTGCCGCTGGTGGTGGCCGGGCTGCCGATCTTCTCCGAGCGCTGGTGGTCGACGCGCGAGTTCGAGGCCGCGACGCTCGAGGCGCCGGTCGGATCCGGACCCTACAGGG
>NZ_JAQGKF010000131.1 GCF_028290205.1 Enterovirga sp.
TGTTGCTTGAAACCTTGGTGCCAAAGTTTATCTCAGTGACCCGGCCCTGAATGCCCCAGGCAATGTATATACAAGGGCTCTCGACACTGGATCGACGCTGGGCATGCGAGCGAAGCCAACCCTGGAGGACGGCTCTATCAAGCGTCTGTTCGTCAGTGAAGCTTCGATAGTACCTAACGTGTCCAACGGCGGATAATCGTCCGCTTCGGTCGCCTCCGCTTCTTCTTCGACGCTCCCGGCGTCCCCTCAAACCAGCTTGCGACCGCCTCTGGCGTGCTCCCGCTCCGGAGCGCGGCGCCGGTTCCGCCCGTCAGCGCCAGAACGGTTTGGTGCGGGGGAAGGCCTGGTGGGCGGCCGCGGCGGCTTCCAGCAGGGCGGCTTCGCTTCTCTCCTGCTCGGCGGCCGCGCCGGCCGCGTCCAGCAAGGCCGTGCCCGCTCCCGAGGGGGCACGTGGGCGCGAGGCCGAGTGCACCGGCCAGACCCCTGAGTGGCGCGACCCCCAACTGTAACCCATCCATCAGTTGAATGGTGCGTTGGGCGCAAATTGGCTTTGTTGCTGCCCGGCGGAGACGCGAGGGCTCGTGGCGCATCACTCGACGAATGGCGATCCCTGCGGTTCAACCCTCAACAGCGAGCGCGCCGCGGTTCAAGGGGCGCTTCTGTCAAGGCTGTGGGAGGCCAGAAGCATTGCGGTCCGGCTGAACGACCAGCTCCTGATCTACTTGCTCGACATGGCCCTGCTGCGCACGAGGAACCCGAGCGCCGGCTCCTATGACGAGCCGCACTGAGCCCGGCCCCATGACGGGCCGCTGAGGCCCGCGGTCCCCGTCGCCGCGCGAAGCTGGTTCCGTCAGCGCCAGAACGGCTTCGTGCGGCGGAAGCTCCGGTGGGCGGCGGCGGCCGCCTGCAGCAAGGGGGCCTCGGGGCTCTCCGGCCCGGGAGCCTCCTCCCCAGCCGGGCCCGGACCGCTTGCCGCCCCGGGCGGGGACTCGGCCGGCCCGACGGGCTCGGCGTCGTCGGCCGTCCTCGGCTCCGCTCCGGCCTCCGGCTCCGCTCCGACGTCCGGCTCCGCTCCGGCGTCCGGCTCCGCTCCGGCGTCCGGTCCCGCGACCGGCTCGAGGCCCTCCGTCGCGGCGGGCTCTGAAGCCGTCTCCGTCGTGTCCGGGGCCGCGGGTTTCCCCGCCGGCTGGGCCAGGCTGTGGGCGAGCTCGTCCCCGGTCGCGATGTCGTTGAGGTCCCCCAGGCTGTCCTGCAGCCCGGACAGGGCAGCCACGAACGCCTCCCGGCGGCGGCCTCGCTTGCCGCCCGGAAACAGCCCGGCGAAGAACTCGCTCGCGTAGCGCAGCTTCTTGGCCGCGATCCTGACCTCGTGCCGGGCCTCGGGGTCCAGGTCCGCGAGGTGGCGGCCCGAGCGTTTCAGCTGCCGCCGGCGCTTGCTCAGCACTTTCGCGGCGACATCGCGCGCGTCCTTCTGGCCGGCGTCGCGCTCCAGCCACGCGCCGGTTTCGATCCAGGCGGAGAGTTCGACCAGAAAGGTGCGGCAGCCGCGTCCCTGCACTCTGCGGAGCAGCCCGTCATAGGCGGCGGTGCGACGCTCCTCGATCCGGGCCTCCGACCCGGCGGGCCCGGGCGTGCCGGCCGCCTCGGCGGCCTTGAGGCGCTCGCGAAAAACGTCGAGGTTGCGGGCCGCTCCGAACAGGGCCGAGAGCGCCCGCAATTCCTGCCGGATCGCATCCGCCTGGCTGTCCGCCACCACCTTCCTGTGCAGGCTCAGCGCGGAGCGAAGACGCCTGAGGGCGACGCGAGCCTGATGCAGCGCGTCGGGCGAGCGGCTGCGGAGCAGCAGCGCCTCGTTCAGGAGGTAGTGCCGCAGGCACGACCGGGCGACAGCCTGAAAGGCGGCCGCCGCGCTGGCGCCCTTGGCCAAGGCCACGGGACCGGCCTTGACCGAGGATGGCTCCTCGCGGTCGGCCAGCGCGTAGCCGCGGTCGGATTTGGCGCTTGCGCCGAGGCGGAGCCCGGGCCAGGCGGCCAGCTCGGTGGCCAGCCCGAACAGCTCGGCCGCCTCGCCGTCTTCCAGTTCGAGTTCGACCTCGGAGATCGGCTCGTCGCGGCCGTCGGCCCGGACGGCTCCGAGATCCACCGTGACCAGAAGGCGGGAGCCGTTCCGCTCGAGCCGCCAGCCGCGCCGTGTCACGGCCGTCTCGAAGACCGGCACCAGGGCGCCGCGCCGGGCGAGGTGGCGGCGGGCTTCGGCCGCGGCGAACAGCGCCCCGTCGGGCGTGTCGCCTGCGATCTCCTGTTCCCATTCGGGCCGGTCGAACAGCCCGGCCCCGAGGCCGCTGCCGGCCTTCAGGGTCTGGATGCGGCGCGTGCCGTCATGGCGAACCCGCAAGGACAGGCCGCGCCGCCGCAAAGCCCGCTTGGCGGTATCGAAATAGACGGAGCGCAGCTCCTGGGTTTCCGCGGGTGCGCCGAACGTCGCTGCGAGCCGCCGCTCCAATCCGCGGCGCCCGGACGGATCCAGCTGCAGCTTGAGCTCGATCTCTCGACTATCGCTCATCAGCGCAGCTCCGCCACCGGCGGCAGGTGTCACCTATGTGACAGGCCCGAGTCGAGGGGCTGGACCGGACGCTGCGCCGGCGCGACGAAGTCGGCTGCCGCATAGCCCTGGAGATAGAGGAGGGCGGTCAGGTCGGCGTGGTCGATCCGGGCATGCGCGGCGGCCGCCACGGCCGGCTTGGCCCGGTAGGCGACACCGAGCCCGGCCTCGGCCAGCATGGCGAGGTCGTTGGCGCCGTCGCCCACGGCCAGCGTGTCGGCCGGCGCGAGGCCGAGCCGGGCGCGCAGCTCCCGCAGCGTGGCGAGCTTGGCCTCGCGGCCGAGGATCGGCTCGGCCACGCGCCCGGTCAGCGTACCGTCCTCCACGAGGAGGCGGTTGGACCGGTCCTCGTGGAAGCCGAGCGTGGCGCCGATCGGCCCGGTGAACAGGGTGAAGCCGCCGGACACCAGGCAGGTATAGGCGCCGTGCGCCCGCATGGTCGCGACCAGCGTGCCGCCGCCCGGCATGGGGGTGATGCGCTCGGCGATGATGCGGTCCACGGTCGCGGCGGCGAGCCCCTGCAGAAGCGCGACGCGGTCGCGGAGCGCGGGCTCGAAGCTGATCTCGCCCCGCATCGCCCGCTCGGTGATCTCGGAGACCTGCGCCTTGAGGCCGACGAAATCGGCCAGCTCGTCGATGCATTCCTGCTCGATCATGGTGGAATCCATGTCGGCCAGGAACAGCCGCTTGCGGCGGCCGGCGCTCGGCTGGATCACCACGTCCACCGGGGCGCCGGCGAGCGCCTCCCGGAGCGCCGCCTCGACAGGAACCGGGTCGGCCCCGTAGAGCGGCAGGTCGATGGCCACGCCTTCCTTCAGCACCAGCATGCCGGCCGTGGCCGGGCCGAGCGCCGCCTCGACCTTGGCCGCGAGGGCGGCCGTGAGGCACGGATCGGCCGGGTTGGCGACCAGGGTGGCGGTCAGGGGGGTGTCGGCCGCGGGCCGGATTCTGCTCAAGGCCGGGGCTCGGCGTCTGTGTCCGTGACGGGGTTGGAGGCGATCCTCATCGCAGGGCCGACCGCCTCGGGCAAGTCGGCCCTTGCCGTGCGGCTCGCCCGCGAACTCGGCGGCACGGTCGTCAACGCCGATTCCATGCAGGTCTATGGCGACCTCCGGATCCTGTCGGCGCGGCCCTCGCCGGACGAGGAGGCGGCGGCCCCGCACCGGCTGTTCGGCCATGTCGACGGGGCCGTGAACTTCTCCGTCGGCCACTATGTCGAGCAGGCCTCCTCCGTGCTGGCGGAAATCTGCGGCAGCGGCCGGGTGGCGGTCGTCACCGGCGGGACCGGGCTCTATTTCAAGGCCCTGACGGAGGGTCTCTCGGACCTGCCGCGCGTGCCGGACAGCGTGCGGGCGGCGGTGCGGGCGGAGGCGGAGAGCCGCTCGGCCGCGGAGCTCCATGCCGGGCTCGCGGCGCGCGACCCCGAGACGGCCG
>NZ_JAQGKF010000188.1 GCF_028290205.1 Enterovirga sp.
CTTCATGCCGCGGCTCTCGACGAGCTCGCGCGGATCGCCGCCCTCGCTCCACACGATGTCGAACAGGTCCTTGGCGATCTTGCCCGAGATGACGCCCTCGCCGATGAGGTCCACCACGCCCCCGAGCTGGGCGGCGGAGATGGGCGAGTCCTCGATGCCCTTGCCGTCCTTGTTCAGGCGGCCGAACAGCTCGTTGATGATCCAGTTCGCGGCGATCTTCCCGTCGCGGCCGTTCGCGACCGCCTCGAAGAAATCGGCGGAGGCGCGCTCGGCCACGAGCACGCCGGCGTCGTAGGGGCTCAGCCCGTAATCGGCGATGAAGCGCGCCTTCTTGGGGTCGGGCAGCTCGGGCAGGTGGCGGGCGAGCTCATCCACATAGGCCTGGGTGAACTCGAGCGGCAGCAGGTCCGGGTCCGGGAAGAAGCGGTAATCGTGCGCCTCCTCCTTGGACCGCATCGAGCGGGTCTCGCCGCGGCCCGGGTCGAACAGCCTGGTTTCCTGGTCGATCGTGCCGCCGTCCTCGATGATCGCGATCTGGCGCCGCGCCTCGTGCTCGATCGCCTGTCCGATGAACCGGATCGAGTTGACGTTCTTGATCTCGCAGCGGGTGCCGAGCGGCTCGCCCGGGCGGCGCACGGAGACGTTCACGTCCGCCCGCAGGCTGCCCTTCTCCATGTCGCCGTCGCAGGTGCCGAGATAGCGCAGGATCGTCCTGAGCTTGGCGACATAGGCCTTGGCCTCCTCGGAGGAGCGCAGGTCGGGCTTGGAGACGATCTCCATCAGGGCGACGCCGGACCGGTTCAGGTCGACAAAGCTCTGGTCCGGGGAGAGGTCGTGGATCGACTTGCCGGCATCCTGTTCGAGATGGAGCCGCTCAATGCCGACCCGGATCGCCTCACCGTCCGGGAGGTCCACCGTGACCTCGCCCTCGCCCACGATGGGGCTCTTGTACTGGGAGATCTGGTAGCCCTGCGGCAGGTCCGGGTAGAAATAGTTCTTGCGGTCGAACACCGACCGCAGGTTGATCTCGGCTTTCAGGCCCAGCCCGGTGCGGACGGCCTGAGCCACGCATTCGCGGTTGATCACCGGCAGCATGCCGGGCATCGCGGCATCCACCAGCGAGACGTGGCTGTTCGGGGCGCCGCCGAAGCTGGTCGAGGCGCCGGAGAAGAGCTTCGCCTGGCTCGTGACCTGGGCGTGGATCTCCATGCCGATCACCACCTCCCAGTCGCCGAGCGCACCGGCGATGAGCTTCTTCGGATTCACGGGCGCGTTCATGCGGGCAGGGGTCTTTCGGCGGGTTCGAGGTGCAGCCGTAAGGAGGGGCGGCGGCGACCGTCAAGGGCGAGATGATATCCGGGACGGGCGCTCAAGTCCCGGCAGGACGTCGAAAGTGAAACCATGTGCCGCATCGGGCGTTCACCGCCGGACACATGTTCGCAGGAGCTTTCCTGATGGCTCTGAATTCTGATCACATGACTGACCTCTCACGGTCCAAGATCAATGCCCAGAGCGACCATCTGTACATGGATGCGCTGGCGGACCGTGATGCCGGGAGATCAAATTTCGCGGCGTTTCTGCTTGGCGGCCTTGTGATCGCGGGCGGGATGCTGGCCTTCCTCTATTACGACGCCGACAATGTCGGCCGCGGTGAGATCACGACGGGGAGCATCGGCAGGACTGAAGTCCAGGGCGCCCCTCCGGTTCCCAACATCCAGGTTCCGGCGCAGCCGCAGCGTTCCGCCGAACCCCGCTAGGAGACCGGGCCGTCCGGCGAGCCGGGCTTCGCGCCCGGCTCTTTCGTGCCCGGCTCTTTCGTGCCTGGTGGACGGATGCGCCGGGCCGTGTGGCCGAGCGCCGCCCACAGCAGGGCCGCAACGGCCCTGACCGGGATCAGCGTCGGGGCCTCGCGGGACATCGGCGCGAGCAGCGGCAGGCCAAGTCCGGTGAGCACCGCATCCACCAGCAGCGCGATGCCGATCGCCGCGATGGCCGCGATGAAGATCTTGCCGGCCTGATCCGCCTTCCAGCCGAGATAGAGGCCGGCCAGGACGAGGACCGGATCGAAGGCGGCCCAGATCCAGACGGAGGTCGGAACCGCCGGGACGCTCACTGCCACCAGGGCTCCGGCAGCCGGACCCGCCCGGCCGCGTCTTCGATCACCTGTCCGGCGGCGAACAGCGTTTCCTCGTCGAACGGGCGGCCGATGAGCTGCAGCCCGAGCGGCAGGCCCTGCTTGTCGAACCCGGCCGGAACCGCGATCCCGGGCAGGCCGGCCATGTTCACGGTCACGGTGAAGACGTCGTTGAGATACATCTCCACCGGGTCGGCCGAGCCCTTCTCACCGATGCCGAAGGCGGCCGACGGGGTGGCGGGCGTCAGGATAGCGTCGACGCCGGCCGCATAGACCTCGTCGAAGTCGCGCTTGATCAAGGTGCGGATGCGCTGCGCCCGCCCGTAATAGGCGTCGTAATAGCCGGCGGACAGGACGTAGGTGCCGATCATGATGCGGCGCTGCACCTCGCGGCCGAAGCCGGCGGCGCGGGTTCCCTCGTACATCCTGGCGATGTCGCGGTCGGGCACCCGAATGCCGTAGCGGACGCCGTCATAGCGGGCGAGGTTCGAGGAGGCTTCGGCCGGCGCCACGATGTAATAGGCCGGCAGGGCGTAGCGGGTGTGCGGCAGCGACACCTCGACCACCTTGGCTCCGGCGTCCCGCAGCCAGGCCGTGCCCTGGTCCCACAGCGCCGCGATCTCGGCCGCCATGCCGTCCAGCCGGTATTCCTTGGGGATGCCGATGGTCAGCCCGCGCACGCCGCGGCGGCAGGCCGCCTCGAAATCCGGAACCGGCAGGTCGGCCGAGGTCGTGTCCTTGGGGTCGTGCCCGGACATCGACCGGAGCAGGATGGCGCTGTCCTCCACGGTGCGGGCGATCGGGCCCGCCTGGTCGAGCGACGACGCAAAGGCGACGACGCCCCAGCGCGAGCAGCGGCCATAGGTCGGCTTGATCCCGACCGTGCCCGTGAAGGCGGCTGGCTGCCGGATGGAGCCCCCGGTGTCGGTCGCCGTGGCGCCCAGGCAGAGATGGGCCGCGACAGCCGCCGCGGAGCCGCCGGAGGAGCCGCCGGGCACAAGCTGCGTTGCGGCCGCGCCCTCGGTGCCCTGGCGCTGCCACGGCGACACGACCGGGCCGAAACAGGAGGTCTCGTTGGACGAGCCCATGGCGAATTCGTCGTTGTTCAGCTTGCCCAGCATCACCGCACCGTCGCGCCAGAGCTGCGAGGTGACGGTGGATTCATAGGCCGGGGTGAAGTCGCCCAGGATGCGGCTGCAGGCCGTGGTCCTGACGCCCTCGGTGCAGAACAGGTCCTTGATGCCGAGCGGCAGCCCTTCGAGAGGGCCGGCTTCGGCGCGGGCCAGCCGGGCGTCGCTGGCGCGGGCCATCTCGAGCGCCCGCTCTGGGGTCTCCAGGACATAGGCGTTCAGCGCGCGGGCGCCCTCGACCGCCGCGACATGGGCGCGGGTCAGCTCCTCGGAGGAGAAGCGCTTTGCCCGCAGGCCATCGCGAGCCTCGGCCAGGGTGAGGCGGGTCAGGTCGGTCATGATCGGGGGCGCGCAGTCACGAAGGAGCGGGGAAGAGGCGGGCGGGCCGCCATCTACTCCACAACCTTCGGCACGAGAAAGAAGCCGTCCTCGGAGAGGGGCGAGTTGGCGGTGATCCGCTTGGGGTCCCCCCCGTCGGTGACCACGTCGTCGCGCATCTTCATGCGCATGGGGGTGACGGAACTCATCGGCTCGACACCCGTGATGTCGACCTCGTTGAGCTGCTCCACGAAGCTCAGGATGGCGTTGAGCTCGCCCTGCATGCGGCTCACATCCGCCTCCTCAATGGCGATGCGCGACAGATGCGCAATCCGCCTCACGGTTCCCTCGTCGACGGACATGCACCCGCTCCCGGCCTCTCAGCGGGCCGGGCTACATGATCCATGGGGGAGCGGCAATCTCGGACGGCGTTGTGCTCAGGTCACGATGGAGCGGACGCTCGACGGCCCGGGCACCACAATCACGTTGTGGGCCGCGTTCAGGCTGCCGAGATAGTAGGTCCCGGCCAGGGTAAGGGCGAAGATCACCAGCAACACGACCTCGCGCAGCACGGACCGGGCCCGCTCGCGGTGAGCCGGGACGTCGTTGTCGTTCGCCTCCGCACCGCGGCGCGGGTCCGGGCCGGGCGGGCGGGCGGCGACCGGAGGGTGACGAGGCGCCGGGTCGCCAGATGGTTCCGGCCGGACACTCGGCGGGACCCGGTGGGGGGAGGCGAGCCTCGGCCGCAGTCGGACGGCCACCCCGTCCCGGACGGCAGGCCGCCGCATGTCGGGGCAACGCGGGAAGCCGCCTGGCCGTGGGATCATGCCGCGCCTGACACCGGTTAACACTCGGTAAACAGGTTATGCCACGGCCGTGGAGACGCGGCCAGCGGCCGCGCCTCAGGAGTTACTAAACAGTTAACGCTCGAGCGTCACAGCCGTCCCGATATGGGGCGTCACGACCTGGAGGCCGCTGCCCTCCATGGCCGCCACGAAGGCGTCGGCGGTCTTGTCGATGATCGGGAAGGAGCCGAAGTGGCAGGGGATCACCGCGCGGGGCTTGAAGTAGCGCCGCATGGCGAAGGCGGCTCCGTCCGCCCCCATCGTGAAGCGATCCCCGATCGGCACCATGATGACGTCGGGCGCATAGCGCTCCTGAATCAGGGCCATATCGCCAAACACGTCCGTATCGCCCATATGGTACACGACCGGCTCGCCGGCAGCCCGGACGATGATGCCGTTGGGGAGACCGAGCGGCGTGAAGTTCTCGCCGTCGATCATGGTCGAGGAATGGTCCGCCCGCACGAACGTGACGGAGAATCCCCCCTGGTCGGTCGTGCCGCCGGTATTCATCGGGTCGATCTGCTTGGCCCCGCGCGTGGCCAGCCACAGGCAGATCTCGTAATTCGCCACGATCTTGGCGCCGGTCCGCTCGGCGATGGCGACGGCGTCGCCGATGTGGTCGCCGTGACCATGCGTGATCAGAATGTGGGTCGCGCCCGCGGAGGCCTCGGCCTGATCGCCGGAAAAGGCTGGATTGCCCGTAAAGAACGGGTCGATCAGGACGACCTTGTCCGCGAATTCGAGCCTGAACGTGGAGTGACCGTACCAGATGATTCGCATGCCGAGTCCTCTCTGCGGAGAGAGATCGCCATAGCGGCCCCAGAATGCCAGCGGAACCCCTCGAGATCCTGCGCCCCGTGAGCGAGGACGTGCTCGATATCCTCACCGCGCTGCCGCGCGGGCGGCGCCTGCTCGGGTTCGATCTCGGCACCAAGACGATCGGCCTCGCCATGTCCGACGTGGAGCGCTGCATCGCCACCCCGCTCGAGACGATCCAGCGGTCCAAGTTCTCGGCCGAGGCCGCGCGGGTGCAGGAATTGGCCGCCCGGTTCGACATCGGCGGGTTCGTTTTCGGTCTGCCGGTCAACATGGACGGCACGGAAGGGCCTCGGGCGCAGTCGGCCCGGGCTTTCGCCCGCAACCTGGCCCGGCTGGCGCCGCTGCCCTGCGCCTTCTGGGACGAGCGGCTGTCCACGGCCGCTGTGACCCGCGCGATGATCGACGCGGACACGACGCGGGCCCGGCGCGCGATCGTCGTGGACCGCGTCGCGGCGGCGTACATCCTGCAGGGTTTTCTGGACCGCCTCCGAGCCCGATCTTTGCAACTATAAATTACATTGTAATGTTGATTAAATCTGTCGTTGCACTACCGTAGGGGTGTGATTGGGCCGACAGACCATGACGACGCGTGACGGGGCAGGCGGGCGGGGCAATGCGGACAGGAGTCCGCTGGAGCGCTCGCCGCCTGGATCAGTGAGGCGGGAGGACGTGGCCAACTACGTCGCAGATTTCACGGCCGAGCTGGCCCGCCTGGCGCGCTCCGCGAAGCTCGACCTTCTCGCCTACCTGCTGGAGATCGCCCACTTGGAGGCCGAGACCTCGCAGCGGCGCGGACCTCAACCGCCGCCCGGGCCCTAGAGCCGCCCGACCCGGCGGCCGTCAGGTTCCGGTCTGCCGGTCCGGAAGGGTGATCAGGAAGCTGGCCCCGACGGCCTGCCGCTCGAGCACGATGGTGCCGCCGTGCAGACGCACGAGTTCCTCGGCGACGGGAAGCCCGAGCCCCGTTCCGCCTGCCCGTTCCGAGGCCTGAAAGGCACTGAACAGGCGCGTGCGGTTCCGCTCGGGGATGCCGGGTCCGTCGTCAGCGACGCGGATCATGACGGTTCCGCCGCGCCGCTCGCCCGACACCTCGATGGCCGTGTTGCCTGCCTCGGTGCGGGCCAGCGCCTCGGCTGCATTGCGAAGCAGGTTCAGGAGGACGCGCGCCAGCTGGTCCGGGTCGGCATCCACCATCAGCCCGTCCGGGATCGACAGGGCGACGGAGATCGGCCGGCCATCGGGCAGCGCGACAAAGTCGAGCTGCTCTTCGACCAGCGGCTTCAGGGCGACCATCCGGCGCTGCGGCGCCGGTTCACTGGCCCGGCCATAGGCCAGGGTCGCGCCGCAGAACGCGATGGCGCGGTCCAGGGTGCGCACCAGGCGGGGCGCAATCCCCCGCACGGTCGGATCCTCGACCTCGCCGAGGCGGTCACCGAGGAGCTGCGCGGTGGTCAGCATGTTGCGCAACTCATGATTGATCTTGGAGACCGCGAGCCCGAGATCCGCGAGATGGCGTTTGCGGCGGAGCTCGGCCGCGAGTGTCGCCTCCATGACGGCGAGCGCCTCCTCCGCCCGGCCGATCTCGTCCCGACGTCCCGAGGGGCGAATGACGCGGCCGACATCCTCGGGGTTGGTTGCGAATTCGGCGATGTTGGTGGACAGGCGCCGCACGGGGCGAACCACCAGGACGTGCAGCGCCCAATACAGAAGCGCCCCCGTCCCGGCCGAGACCAGCAAGGTGCTGAGCAGGAAGTTGCGCGTGAACTCGACCAGTTCGTGACGCAGCGGCGCGACATCGGCCACGAACTCAACCCACTCGACCTCCGGGATCCCGGGCACCCCCGGGCCGATGAAGTGGATCGGTCGGCTGGGCCGGCCGGTCAGGACCCGGACCACGCCTCCGGCCGCCCGCCACCAGGATGCCTCGCGCAGGTCGACCGTGCGATGCACCTCCGGGGGCTCGGTTCCCGGGCTGGCCAAGAGCCAACGCGTGTGGGCCCCCCGCACCCCGATGGCCTTGGCGCCGCGCAGGCCCGCGAGCAGCTTCGCGTCGAGTTCGGGCGACCGCACGTCCTGGGGCGCGGCCGAGATCGACAGCGCGATCATCTGGGCGCCCATCACGCGGTGGCTCACATAGCCGCGCACGAAAGTGACCGCCGACGGGACGTAGATCAGCACCTGGACGAGGGCCACGAACGACATCGTCATCAGGATCAGGCGCCCCGACAATCCGATCGCGCGGGCCCTTGCGCGGGGCACTGCGCCATCCTGCGGCCGGCTGGCGACGGTGGTCATGGGGAGGCCTAAGCGAGACGGGCTGCGAGCGCGGCGGAATGTCGGGCCACGCTCTCGGGGCTGAAACAGCAGAACACGACCAGAGACAACGGCTGCCGCCGACACGAGTCCACGACCGCATCGACCGCGATCCTGGCCGCGCGATCCGCCGGAAATCCGTACACCCCCGTGGAGATGGCTGGAAAGGCGATGCTTCGGATCCCGTTTTCGCGCCCAATCTCGAGGGAGCGGCGATAGCAGCTGGCCAGCAGGGCGTCCTCGTTGTTGCCGCCACCGGACCAGACGGGCCCGACCGTGTGGATCACGAACCGCGCGGGCAGACGGAATCCCGGCGTGATCTTGGCGTCTCCGGTCCGGCAGCCGCCCAGGGGGCGGCAGGCCTCCAGGAGCTCGGGACCGGCGGCGCGGTGGATGGCGCCGTCGACCCCGCCGCCGCCGAGAAGCGTGGGATTGGCCGCGTTGACGATCGCGTCGACCTGCAGCCCGGTGATGTCGGCAGCGAGGACGCGAAACGCTGCGCCCTCGCCGGGATCGGACAGAAGCGGGCCTGCCATGACGAAGCTCTAGCAGAGATGCGGCCCCGGCGGGAGCGCCGGGGCCGCGGCGGAAGCGGCGGCTGACGTGGGGAGCGTGCCGCCGCTTCCGGGGGAGGGGTCAGAACGGCAGCAGGATATCCATCACCTGCTGGCCGTAGCGAGGCTGCTGGACGTCGCTGATCTGCCCGCGTCCGCCATAGGCGATGCGGGCCTCGGCGATCTTGGCGGATTCGACCGTGTTGTCGGCCTGGATGTCCTCCGGCCGGATGATGCCCGCGACGATCAACTCGCGGACCTCGAAGTTCACGCGGATCTCCTGCTTGCCTTCCAGCACGAGGTTGCCGTTGGGCAGGATCTGCGTGACCACGGCGGCCACGTTGGTGGTCAACTCCTCCTTCCGGGCGATCGAGCCCGAGCCCTCGCTGCTCGACTTGGAATCCGCGTCGACGAGGGCGCTGGCGGTCGCGCCCGGCAGGGCGCGGTTGAGCTTGGTTTCGACGCCGAACAGGTTCTTGGCCCCGAACGCTTCGCCGTTCGACCGCGAGCGCTTCGTTTCGTTGTCGAGGTTGGCCTTGTCCGTGACCTTGACCAAGACGGTGACGATGTCGCCGACCTGCTGGGCGCGCTGGTCCTTGAAGAAGCCGCGCGACCCGGTGCGCCAGAGCGAGTTGGCCGCGTAGGAGACGGGCTGCGGGGTCGGCATCGGCATCCGGACCGGCTTGTAGCCGGGCTGGGCGGTTGGATCCTGGATGGCCGACAGGTCGGGCTGGGCGCCGACATTGGCGAGGCGGTCGAGCGAACCGCAGCCCCCGAGGGCGAGCGCGGACAGGGTCAGCACGGCGAGACAGGGGAGGGCACGCATGGCGGCGGGGTTCCGGCGAGGGCGGCGCTGAGCGGGGGTCACGGGGCGGACTTCACGGCGGCGAGCCGGGCGGTTGGCGCGGCGCTGACCGACACCCGGCCCGGTCCGACGACCACGGCCTGGAGGGCCTTCTTGGACTGTGGATTGACGACCCCGACCGTGTCGCCGAGCGCGCCGCTGTCGGAGGTCTTGGCCCGCATGGTCAGGCTGACGCCGGGCGCGGTGTAGATCACCGTGACGACGTCGCCCCGGGTCACCAGTTCAGGCCGGACCAGGTCGGCCGGCCGCAGCAGCGTCCCGGCCGCCAGGGGCCGGCGCGCGACCCGCCCCTCGAGCGCGGCCCCGTCATAGATCGCGTCCTGCGGCACGAGGTCCTTGGCTCGGCGCTCCACCGCCACGTCCCGGATCTCGTCGCCGCGGGCATAGGCCCGGCCTGCGATGGCCACCTCGACGAGCTCCACCAGGGAGCCACCGACGCGCAACTGGGCGCGCCGCTCGGTCGGGCTGGGACCGATCCAGACCGTCGCCTGGATGCGGCGGCTGCGCCGGTCGACGACGAGGTCGGCGACCGCGACCTCGCCCGTCACGTCGGGGGCGACGATCAGGGCCGGCGATTGTCCGTCGAAAACGATGCCCGTCGAGGCCGCATCGAACCCGAACTGGGCGGCGAGGCGCTTGCGCAGCACGGCCTCGATCTCGTTGCTGCCGACATGGCGGGCCGCGCGCGTGACGGTGACCTGCGCCCGGCCGGAGCTCTCGACGGCGCCGATCCCGAGCTGTTCGGCCGCGGACACGATGCGGCTCGCCTGGATGGTTCCCGTCTGGCCGAGGGCCGGGGCCCGGAACAGGGCCGTTCGGGAGGCGGCCGGGGGGGCGTCGGCGACCAGATCGCCGAGGGTGAGGACGTCGCCGGACACCGTCACGTCCCCACGCAGGAACGGGCGCTCGCCCGCCTGGAGAGGGGCGGCGCAGACGAGGGCCAGGAGGCCGGAGGCCAGCGCGGTGCGAGCGCGGCGGGGAGAGCGGGCGAAGAGGGGTGTCATCCTGCCTCTCCTCAGCCGCGGAACATGGCGCTGGTGGAGGACAGCATCTGGTCCGCCGCCGTCACCACCTTGGAGTTCATCTCATAGGCGCGCTGGGCTGCGATCAGGGCCGAGATCTCCGTCACGGCATTGACGTTCGCTTCCTCGAGATAGCTCTGCTGGAGGTTGCCGAACCCGTCCTGGCCGGGATTGCCCTCCACGGCCTGGCCCGAAGCCGCCGTCTCGACGAAGAGGTTGTCGCCAATGGATTCGAGGCCGACCTTGTTGATGAACCGCGACAGCTGAAGCTGCCCCACGATGGTGGGCGCGGTCTGGCCGGCAATGGTCGCCTGAACCTGGCCGTTGGCGCTGATGGTCACCCCGGTCGTGTTCTGCGGGATGGTGATGCCCGGCTCCAGCACATAGCCGTCGCGCGTGACCATCTGGCCCGCATTGTCGAGGTCGAAGGAGCCGTCCCGGGTATAGGCCGTGCGCCCGTCCGGCATGCGCACCCGGAAGAGGCCCTCGCCCCGGATCGCGACGTCGTAGGTCTTCTCCGTGGAGGTGAGGTTGCCCTGGCTCATCACCCGGGGCGTCGAGCCGGTCTTCACGCCTGAGCCGAGAGCGAGACCGGCCGGAAGGCGGGTGCCCTGGTCGGAGGTCTGCGTGCCGGCCCTTCGCAGGTTTTCGTACAGCAGGTCCTGGAAGTGAGCCTGCTGGCGCTTGTACCCCGTGGTGCGCAGGTTCGCGATGTTGTTGGAGATGACCTGGACGTTGAGTTCCTGGGCCATCATGCCGGTGGCGGCTGCCTGAAGGGCGCGCATGCTGGATGGCTCCGGCTACTGGTGAGAGGTGTCGGCGAGCCGCGACATGGCCGAGCGCCTGAGCTCGTCCATGCGGCCCAGCATGGAGCTGATCCCCGCATAGGCGCGGTTCACTTCCATGAGGCGGGTCATCTCGAGCACCGGCCGGACGTTCGAACGCTCGAGCGCGCCGGGCTCGAGCCGGGCGGTCGGGCCGGCAGGCTGCGGCGGCGTGGCCGACGAGAAGGTGTTGGCGCCCTCGTTGCGAAGCGCCTGGACGTCGTCGAACCGGACCAGCCGCAGGCGGCCCCGGGGCCCCTGGAGGGTCGAAACGGTGCCGTCCTGGGCAATCGCCGCGCCGGTCTCCTGCGGCGCGAAGCGGATCGGGCCGGCATCGCCGAGAACCGGGTGGCCGTCATTGGTGACGAGCTGGCCCGTGGCGTCCACCTGGAAGGCGCCGCCGCGCGTGAAGCGCTCGCCGGCCGGCGTCTGCACCACGAAGAAGCTGTCGCCCTTGATGGCGACGTCCAGCCCGTTTCCGGTGGTCTCGATCGCGCCGGACGAATTGTCGAGGGGCGTGCCGGCGTCGATCACGAAGTCGAGCCGCCGGTCGCGCCCGGAAAAGCTGTCCGCGCTCGCCTTCGCCATCAGGAAATCCTGGAAGCGCGTCGAGCGGGCCTTGAAGCCGTTGGTGGTGACGTTCGCCATGTTGTTGGCGATCACGTCGAGCTCTCGGCCGAGCGCCATTTGGCGCGACAGGCCGACGAGCAGCGCGTTCTGCATGAGACGCTCCCGTTCTTCCCCGCCGGCTTCTCGACGCTCCCCAGCGCGAACCCGGCAACATGGGAGGAGCACCCGGCGTGCCAATTTGAGCCGTGTCGAATTCCGTAGCCACACCAGTGACTTAGACGAAACCATAAGCTCGCGGGGCCGTGCCGGGCCGGCTCCGCCCTGCAGATACGGGTGGGCAGTTTCTGCCGGGCTTAACGCCGCGTTAACCCTGCGGGCCGGATGGTCCGGCCGAGAGACGCGCGCCGGGATGGCGCCTGTCCCGGGAATCCCTGCTCATGGCAAAAAAGGCGAAGCCAAAGGGCGCGTCCGAGGGCGAGGGCACGCCGGCCGACAAGCCGGCCGGCAAGAAGAAGCTGATGATGATCGCGGCGGCCGTCCTCATGTTCGGCGGCGCGGGCGGCGGCTGGCTCATGATGAAGAAGCCGGCCCCCGATCCCGACGCCGCGCAGAGCAAGAAGCCGGTGGCGTTTCTGGACATCACCGACATGATCGTGAACCTCGCCTCCGAGCCGAACCAGGACCGTCCGAGGTTCCTGAAGCTGAAGGTCGCGCTCGAGATGAAGGACGCGAAGGTGGTGGCCGACGTGCAGCCGCTGCTCCCACGGGTCCAGGACATCTTCCAGGTCTTCGTGCGCGAACTCCGGGCGAGCGATCTCGAAGGGTCTGGCGGCATCCACCGTCTGCGGGAGGAATTGCTGCGGCGGGTGAATCTCGCTGTGTTCCCCAACAAGGTCGAAGCGGTGCTCTTCAAGGAAGTCATCGTCCAGTAACCCGCGCCTCCGGAGCGATCGACGTCCATGCCCGACGAACTGGCGCCACCCGACGGGAGCGATCCCGACGGACGAGAGCTCGACGCTCCGCGTCCCTCGCGCGAGCTGCTGATGACCCAGCAGGAGATCGACGCCGCCATCGGGTTCGAGGAACCCCGCCGGGCATCCGCGCCCGGGCTGCGGGCCATGGTGGATGCGGGCGCGGGGCCGCGCGAGCCGCTGCCGCTGCTGCCGGTCGTCTTCGAGGACCTGGTTCGGCGGCTGCCGGGCAGCCTTCGCGCCGTGTTCGGGGGAGAGGTCGAGGCCAGCCTCGGCTCGCTCGCCTTTGTTCGCTATGGCGACGCGATCGAATCCGTCGTCCTGCCGGCCCAAGTCGTGACCTTCCGGGCCGAGGGCTGGGATGGGAGCGGTCTCCTCGCCATGGGGCCCGACTTCGCATCCCTGGCCCTGGATGTCCTGCTCGGCGCCGGCCGGGGCCTGCTCACCGGACGGCTCGCGGCGCGGCCGTTCAGCGTCATCGAACAGAGTATCCTGACGCGGCTGGCCGACGTGATCCTGCGCGAGGCCGAAGCTTCGTTCGGGGCCGTCACCCCCGTCGCCTTCCGGCGCGAACGGGTCGAGGCCGACCCACGCCTCGCTCATTTGGCCGCGGTCGGCGACATGGCACTCGCCGTCAGCCTGAGCCTCGATCTGGACGGGCGCTCCGCCCCGTTCACCCTGATCATCCCGCTCTCGACGCTCGAGCCGGTCCGGGGGCTGTTCGGCCGGAGCTTCGCAGGCGCCAAGCAGGGCCGCGACCCGTTGTGGTCGGGTCACCTGGCAACCGAGCTCTGGCAGGCTCCGCTGGAAGCCGAGGCGGTGCTGCACGAATGTTCGCTGCCGCTGCGCCGCGTGCTCGATCTCGCGGTCGGCGACACGCTGACCTTCGACATGAAGCCGGACGACCTCGTCGAGGTCCGGTGCGGACGCCTGCCCATCACGCGGGGCCGGATGGGCCGCGTCGAGGGCCGCATCGCCATCCAGATCGCCGAGCCGGTCGCCACCCCGCGCCGGCTGGGCCAGGAGCTTGCCGAATGAGCGTCATCGTATCGGTCGCGGCCGATCTCCTGGTCGCGGTTCTCCTTGTCGCCGTGATCGTGACATCCACCCGGCTGTCGCGCCGGATGGCCCGCCTGAAGGCGGACGAGGCGGCAATGCGCTCCACCATCGGAGAGCTGCTGGCCGCGACGGACTCGGCCGAGCGGGCCATCGCGGCCCTGCGGGCAACAGTTGCGGAATCCGACCGCACCCTGTCCGAACGGCTCGGCGCCGCCGCCCACCATTCCTCCCGGTTGGCCGAGCAGGTCTCGGCCGGCGAGAGCGTGATTTCCCGGGTGGTGCAGATCGCCGCCATGTCGAGTCGGCTGCGCGCCGAGGAGGCGCCGCACGTCCCGGCTCCGGTCCCGGTCCCGGCTGCCCCGGTGCCGGCGGCGGTCGCGCCGGAGCCGCGCGACGGCCTGCGGGCCACCATGGAGGCGGCCCGGCAACTGGCCGCCAGGGCGGCGCGCCGGCTTGAGGAGCGCGCGGCGTGAAGCTGCCGGCCGTTCTCACGGGCCGGATCCGGCTCGTGGACGCTCTGGTGGCGGCCGCCGCGGCCCTGCTGCTGCTGAAGGGCGTCGGGGTCCTTCTCGCCCCGTCCAGTCCGGAACTCGGCCCCGACGGGCTGCCGCGCTTCGCCCGCGTGCTCGCCCATGCGCGCAGCAACCATGCGCCGGTGGACCCGGCGACCACCGGCTCCGTGCCCGAGACGCCCAAGGCGGAATCCGCGGACCCGCCCGGCGATCCGCCGAAATCCCCGGCCAGGGCGGCCTCGCCCTCCGAGCGCGCCATTCTGGAGCGCCTTGGTGATCGGCGCGAGGAGTTGCAGCAGAAGGCGCGCGAGATCGAGGCGCGCGAAAAGATCCTGGAGGAGGCCGAGCGCCGGTTGGACAGCCGGGCCGGCGAGCCGAAAGGTCCGGAGGACAAGGCCGCGGCTCTCTCGCCCACGCCCGCCGAGGCCGAGGTGGCGGCCAGCCTCAAGGCGCTCGTCACCATGTACGAAACCATGAAACCCAAGGACGCCGCGCGCGTCTTCGACCGGCTGCCGCATGAGGTGCTGGTGCCGGTGGTCCGGCAGGTGAACCCCCGCAAAATGGCCGAGATCATGGCCGCCATGACGCCTGAGGGCGCCGAAAAGCTCACGGTGGCGCTGGCCCGGCCCAGCCGCGGGCCCGAGCAGCGGGCCGGAGGCGCGACCGCGCTGCCGCCCGGCGAGCTTCCCGCGCTGGAGCCGCAGGCCCGCCCCGCCCCGCGCCGCTGACCGGCGGCCGTTTAGGCCGCGTTAGCCCTGTTCGGCTAGCCTCGGGACGGGGGACCGGGACATCCGGCTGCCCCGTCCTCGAGAGTTCGGGTCGATGCGCGTTTCCGCCCGACCGTTCGGTCGGCCTCTGAGCCGAGCCGGCGCCTGGCTTGCCGCCGCTCTCCTCTTCGCCCTGTCGGGCGGCGAGGCGAGTTCGCGCGAGCTGACCGTGCGAGGCTCGCAGATGAAGGGCCACGCCCGCATCGAGTTTCGCTTCGACGAGCCCGCCAAGGTGCGGGTCCGGTCCACCAACGGCGTGATCGTGGTCACCTTCGATGCGCCGGCCCGCATCGTGGCCGAACGGCTTGCGGCCGAACTCGCCCCGTATCTGTCGGCGGTGCGCCGAGACCCGGACGGAACGGGCCTGCGCCTTGCGCTGGTCTCGCCCGTGCGGACCAACCTGCTGGAGGCGGGCGAGCGAACCTTTCTGGACCTTCTGCCGCCGAACTGGAACGGCCTGCCGCCGGGATTGCCGCCGCAGGTCGTGGCCGAGCTCGCCGAGCGCGCCCGGGTCGCGGAGGCACGAATCCGGGCGGAGGCGGAGCGCCGCGCGGTGGCGCGTCCGCCCGTCACGCTGCGCGTGGCCGAGTTGCCGACGCTCAGCCGGCTCGTCTTCGAACCGCCTGCCGGCACCCGCGCGCGATGGCGCATCCATGAGGGCGCGGCGGAGATCACCTTCGAGGGCCCTCACACCCTGGATCTCGCCGGAGCCCGGCCCAAGGGGGTAGCTGGCGTGGCGGAGTTCCTGGCGAGCCCCGGTGGCCAGGCGCTGACCGTCAGGGTCACGGCGCAGGACGGATTTGATCTGAACGGCTTCCTCGAGGGCGAGTCGGTGGTGATCGACCTCAGCAGGCCGGGGCCAGAACCGGCTGCGCCTCCCGCCCTCGCGCCGCGGCCCCCGGCTCGGCCCAGCAAGGCCGAGACCCCTACGGCGCATGCGCCCGCGCCCCATGGGGCGACAACCCCCGACGCCGTCCCGGTCCCGGTGCC
>NZ_JAQGKF010000207.1 GCF_028290205.1 Enterovirga sp.
CGGCCGCGCGCCAGGATGCCGGAACGCCGATCGGGCCGGCGCCCCAGGGCCCGCAAAGCCGCCGCGCGGGGCGGCGTCGGCCGCCGAGGTCGCAAAAGAGAGGGCGGCTGCGGCCAGGAGGCCCAGACCGGTCAGAACAGGACGCATGGCGAACACCTTTTGGGGTCGCCTCCTCGCGGGAGAACCTAGCAGAACGCCCGCCCGGCGTCACGGATCCGGGCTGCACCGGCGCTCGAGCCCCCGAGATTAGACGGAGGTTGCACGACGAATTGTCGACCTCTCGCATGTCGACGCCTGCGGCACGCTGACCTATGCGTTCCTGGGCGAACAGGACAGGGTCCGGCGACACCGCCCAAGCGACCCAACCTTCAGCGGGGAGACGACCAATGGCTGTTGCAGCCGCACCGACGACCGACACGGCCGTCCGGCCCATGACTCGGGAGGAGCGCAAGGTCATCCTGGCGTCTTCGCTCGGAACGGTGTTCGAGTGGTACGATTTCTACCTGTACGGCTCGCTGGCGGCGATCATCGGCGCCCAGTTCTTCTCCGCGTTTGATCCGACCACCCGGAACGTTTTCGCCCTGCTGGCCTTCGCGGCGGGCTTCCTGGTCCGGCCCTTCGGCGCGCTGGTCTTTGGCCGCATCGGCGACCTCGTCGGCCGCAAATATACCTTCCTGATCACCATCGTGATCATGGGCCTGTCGACCTTCCTGGTCGGGCTGCTGCCCTCCTACGCACAGATCGGCTGGATCGCCCCGGTGGTGCTGATCCTGCTTCGCATGGCGCAGGGGCTGGCCCTGGGCGGCGAGTATGGCGGCGCCGCCGTGTACGTGGCCGAGCACGCTCCGCAGGGTCGGCGCGGCTTCTATACGAGCTGGATCCAGACGACCGCCACGGTCGGCCTGCTCTTGTCCCTGATCGTGATCCTGATGCTGCGGACCTGGATGGGCGAGCCCGGCTTCACGCGCGGCGAGGGCTATCCGATCGCCGGCTGGCGCATTCCGTTCCTCCTGTCCGTGTTCCTGCTCGCCATCTCGGTCTGGATCCGGCTGCAGATGAGCGAGTCGCCCGCCTTCCAGAAGATGAAGGAAGAGGGCACGCGCTCCAAGGCGCCGCTCTCGGAGGCCTTCGGCCAGTGGCGCAACGGCAAGGTGGTGATCTTCGCCCTGCTCGGCATGGTCGCCGGGCAGGCCGTGGTCTGGTATACGGGGCAGTTCTACGCGCTGTTCTTTATCCAGAGCATTCTCAAGGTCGACCCGTTCACCTCGAACGTCCTGATCGCCTGGTCGCTGATCCTCGGCACGCCCGCCTTCATCCTGTTCGGATGGCTGTCCGATAAGATCGGCCGCAAGCCGATCATTCTTGGCGGCTGCCTGGTCGCGGCCATCACCTTCTTCCCGCTCTTTCACGCCCTGACCAACGTCGCCAATCCGAAGCTGGACGCGGCGCTGAGCAACGTGAAGGTCCAGGTGGTGGCCGATCCGGCGGCCTGCGGCTCGGTGTTCGACCCGGTCGGCATCCGGACCTTCACGGCGCCCTGCGACGTGGCCCGGGTGGCGCTGGCCCGTTCGGCCATCAAGTACGAGTCGGTCTCCGCGCCGGCGGGCACGGCCCCGAAGGTGACGGTGAACGGCAAGGACGTGGCAATCGCGCCGGCCATCGCGGCCAACCAGACCGCCTTCACGGCGGCGGCTGTCGAGGCCGGCTACCCGGCCAACAACGACCCGGGCATCGTCAAGGTGAACGGCTTCTTCTCGGCCCTCGGCAACACGCAGGCCCTGAAGGCGATCGGGATCCTGACCATCCTCGTGCTCTACGTGACGGCCGTGTACGGGCCGATCGCGGCGGCCCTGGTCG
This sequence comes from Enterovirga sp., assembly GCF_028290205.1. Classification (GTDB taxonomy): domain Bacteria; phylum Pseudomonadota; class Alphaproteobacteria; order Rhizobiales; family Beijerinckiaceae; genus Enterovirga. The sequence goes on from NZ_JAQGKF010000207.1 coordinate 1,858, forward strand.
AGTTCTTCCCCACCCGCATCCGCTACACGGCGATGTCGCTGCCCTACCACATCGGCAACGGCTGGTTCGGCGGCTTCCTGCCCGCCACCTCCTTCGCCATGGTGGCAGCGACCGGCGACATCTATTTCGGGCTCTGGTACCCGATCGTGATCGCCATGATGACCTTCGTGATCGGCCTCCTGTTCGTGCCGGAGACCAAGGATCGCGACATCTTCAGCTACCAGGGCGCCACGCGCTGACGCCCTCGCCACCTCGGTCCCGAAGCCCCGCCCCTTGGCGGGGCTTCTCGTTTGGGGGCCGGCGCCCCTGCTTCCGGCGGCGCCCGGGCCATGGTACCGGAGCGCGCGGTCAGCCGGCGTAGCACAGCGGTAGTGCAGCGGTTTTGTAAACCGAAGGTCGGGAGTTCGATCCTCTCCGCCGGCACCGCGTTTCAGGGCCCGAGACGGGGTTCAGGGCCTGCCCCCCGGGCGGGGGCTTACCGGCTCGCCCGGCCGGCATCGAAGTCTGGAGCGGAGATCCGGCTCGGCGAGCTGCTCGGATGCGCGACCTCGAGGCCCGCATGGCTGCCAAGCGTGACCACGTTCGCAAGTGTCGGGCCGGGAAGCGAGCTCAGACGAAACCTCGCAGCTAGCCCGAACATGCAGCAGTCGAAGGCGGCGCTGCTGCAAGAGAAGGTCTGGCCTGCAGCGCCGCCTTTTCGGATCAGCCTTTACCCAGGCAGAGCTTGGCGGCCCCGAGAGCCATGCCGGCATTCGGGATACGGAAATTGGCCTCTGAATCCTTGTCGAAGGTCAGGTACATCGTCTGGCCTTGACCCAGTGCGTCGATCAGTTCGTCGGCCTGCGTGAACGTTCCGGTCAGGATCGTCTTGTCGGCGGCCTGCCAAACCGCCTTGCGGTAGAGAACCCGGCGATCGATCTTGAAATCAGCGGTGGTCTTCTCGTCCTTGTCCCAGTCCCAGCCCTCATAGGCGAGCGACACGACCAAGATGTCCTTGCCGGCATTGTCCTTGCTGACAACGAGCGCGATGCCGTTCATCCGGTTCTCATCGTCTTTGTCGCGGTACTCGCGGCTGGCCGTGCACACGCCCTTGTCCGGCTTGTCGCTGACGTCCCAACCTCCGACCTTGATGTCGGCCTGAGCAGCCGTCGAGAACGCCGCGACCAGGACGGCCGCGCCAACAATGATCTTTCGCATGCGTGAAACCCCCACGCCGAGGATCCCTGCGAGGGTTTCCAAGCGGCTGAGCGCCACATGCTTCTACACAGCCCGGCAAGCAACGCCATTCTGCAGGCAGGATGGCCAAGCCGTCTCAGCGACCACCGATCAAGCGCACGATGGACCACCCGGCGACCATCACCAGCCGCCCGCGTCCGGCGACCTGCTACCGAACCGCTGCGGTTGGGGCGGTGGCAGCAGCCCCTCCGCCGCCCCGACCACCGCCTCCGCCTCCGCCTCCCGGCGCTACGCGATCCGGCGGTCGATAAAATAGACTGCGGCCCGGAAGCGACGGTCAGCCTTCTGGCGCGAGTGGACGACCTCGTTGATCGCGGGGGGAATCGGGACGTGCGGATCAGCCTCACAGCCCAGCCAGGATCCGGCCGTAGAAATCTTACCCGACGCATTCCGAGCCCTGCCCTTCTGCTGCCAGGGGTTGTGCTCGGCCCGCACGTGAGCCAGCTTGTCCTCTGCGTCGTTCGGCACATTCCGCGACGCTCTGGACTGACATGGATCCGGCGCTGGTGAACCTTACCCCCTAGATCCCGGCTGTCCTCGGCGGAGCCGAACCCGGCACCTTCCGGGCGACTGCAGGGGCGTCGCGCCCCAGGCGCTTGGTCAAATCTGGGCCCCTGAAACGGGCCCATTTTTCTGTCCTGGCGGCCGACTCATCTTACCGCTGCCCTCACTTTTCCGCTATCGACAGTCTTTGCCCCGACTATCACGGCAGACCGCAGGATTAGCATCCTGGAGTGTTGCCGCTCTGCACTATCCTGTGTTCCGGGGCCTGTGCTTAATCCGAAAGGTTCATGCAACGGGGCGACACGATGACGAAGCAGATCTTGTTGGCTACGGTTTCGGCAATGGCGCTGACTGGCTCGGCCCTGGCCGCGGACCTGCCTATGCGCCGGGAGGCGCCCGCCCCCTATGTGGCGGTTCCGGTGTTCACCTGGACGGGCTTCTACGTCGGTATCCACGGCAGCGGCATCGTGTCCGGCGACGTGCGCGGCACGACGCTGGCTCCTCTGCCGGTCATCGGGCTTGAGGCGAATGTCGGCGGCTTCGTCGCCGGCGGCACGGTCGGCTACAACTACCAGTTCTCGCCTGGGGACGGGTTCGTGGTCGGTGTCGAGGGCGACATCGGCTTTGCGGATTTCGGCAACCGCGTCCGCGCCACGATCCCGGGCGCTGGCTCCGCTTTCGCCCGCGCCGAGGTCCAGGACTACTTCGCCACGATCCGCGGCCGGATCGGCTACGCGTTCGGTCCGTTGCTGGTCTACGCCACCGGCGGCGCTGCCTTCACGGAGCTGAACATCGGAGCGGGCATCACCGCGCCCGGCCTCCTGGTCGGATCCATCAACAGCCGTCGCTCTCTCGACGGCTTCACGGTGGGCGGCGGCTTCGAATACGCGCTCACGCCGAGCATCTCGATGAAGGCGGAATACCTGTACACCGAGTTCGACCGGCAGGTGTTCTCGTTCCCGGTGCCTGCGCTGGCCGTCGTGCCCCGCGCCTCCGCCGAGATCGACATCCATCAGCTCAAGGTCGGCCTGAACTATCGGTTCAACCTCTTCAACTGACCGGATCCCGCGTCCCGCGATGGAGCGGGTTTCAGGTGGTCCACCAACTTGCCCGCCGGCCTCGAGCCGGCGGGCATTTTTCAATCGGCAGCGAGCCTGCTCACGGCGGCCGCTCGGCGTCCTCGACGGTTCCTTTGACAGCTCGGCCCAGGCCGTCCCGATCTGCGCGCCGTTGATATCCTTCCGGCCGAAGCCGGGGCAGGATGCAACCCTCTCCGGAGGCTCTCCCCATGACGCCCGTCGCCTATGTGCTGATCTGGATCGCGCTCTCCGGCGGGGGAACGCTGACCTCGGGCTCGGCCGAATTCGAGACGAGAGCGGCGTGCCAGAGCGCCCAGAGGCTGCTGCGCGAGAGCTACATGAAGCTTCAGGCCAAGCTCGGCGAGGCCGCGCCGAACGGGTTCGAGGCCGGCTGCACCGAAAAGCGCCTCTAGGGGCGAGGCTGTCGGCGCGGCGGCCGGGATGCGGTGTCGCCAGCCGGGCACAGTAAACGCCTCGTTAAGGAGACGCCGCAAATGCCCGTTAACGCGTCCTGGTGCATCGACTAACGCTCAGTTTGCGTAGGTTGGGGGCCAGGATGGTGGTGGCGTCGCGAGGACGGAGTTGGCTGATCCGGGCCGCATGCGTGGCCGCGGCAGCCCTCGCGATCAGTGCGTGCGCACGCCAGCAGATCTCGGCGGATCGGCTCGCCGACGCCAAGCCGCACCCGGGCGTGGCGAGCGCCCACAACCTCCCGGTCCACGGCATCGACGTCTCGAAATGGCAGCGGCGCATTGACTGGGCCTCGGTCGCGGCCTCCGGCAAGCGTTTCGCCTTCATCAAGGCGACCGAGGGCGGCGACCATGTCGACAGCCACTTCCTGGAGAACTGGGAAGGCGCCCGCCGGGCCGGCGTGGCGCGTGGCGCGTACCACTTCATGTTCTGGTGCCGGGACGCCGAAAGCCAGGCCGCGTGGTTCCGCAAGGTCGTGCCGCAGGACCCGAGCGCCCTGCCGCCGGTGCTGGACGTCGAGTGGAACGGCGAGAGCCGCACCTGCTCGAAGAAGGTCAGCAAGCCCAAGGCCCTCGCCATGATCAAGGTCATGCTGCGCGAGATGCAGGCCCATACCGGCAAGAAGCCCGTGATCTATACGGACATCACCTTCCACGAGGACATCCTGGAGGGCGAGCTGCTCGACTACGCGCACTGGATCCGCTCGACCGCCGCCGAGCCGCATGTGCGCTACAACAACCGGACCTGGACCATCTGGCAATACACCACCACCGGGCGGGTGCCGGGCATCGCCGGCGCGGTCGACCGCAACGTGTTCTACGGCTCCGAGAGGGAGTGGGCCGCCTTCGCGCGCGGCGGCTGCGACCCCCGCTTCGGGTGCTCCTGACGGAGCGGCCGCGGCGCTCGGGCGGTCTGGCCTGGGACCGGACTCCCGTATAAGCCCGCCCGGACCAGGGAGGGCGAGATGATCCCGAACGCCGCGCGCGACTTCAACTTCGACCTGGGCGACACGGCCGACGAGATCCGCGAAACGGTCCGCGCCTTCGCCCAGAACGAGATCGCGCCCCGGGCGGAGGAGATCGACCGCACCAACACCTTTCCGCGCGACCTCTGGCCGCGCATGGGGGCTTTGGGGCTGCACGGCATCACGGTCGAGGAGGAATACGGCGGCACCGGGCTCGGCTACCTCGAACACGTGGTCGCCATGGAGGAGGTGTCCCGAGCCTCGGCCTCAGTCGGCCTGTCCTACGGGGCCCATTCCAACCTCTGCGTGAACCAGCTCCGCCGCAACGGCTCGGACAGGCAGAAGCGCAAGTACCTGCCGGGGCTGATCTCGGGCGAGCATGTCGGCGCGCTCGCCATGTCGGAGCCCGGCGCGGGTTCGGACGTCGTGTCGATGCGGACCCGGGCCGAGAAGCGCGGCGACCGCTGGGTGCTGAACGGCTCGAAATTCTGGATCACCAACGGCCCGGAGGCCGAGACGCTGGTGGTCTATGCCAAAACGGACCCGGAGGCCGGGCCGCGCGGCATCACGGCCTTCATCATCGAGCGCGGCATGCCCGGCTTCTCGACCGCGCCGAAGCTCGACAAGCTCGGCATGCGGGGCTCCGACACCTGCGAGCTCGTGTTCCAGGATTGCGAGGTGCCGGACGAGAACGTGCTCGGCGAGGTCGGTCGCGGCGTCGGCATCCTGATGTCAGGCCTCGATTACGAGCGCGCGGTGCTGGCCGGCGGGCCGCTCGGCATCATGCAGAGCTGCATGGACGTGGTGCTGCCCTATGTGCACGACCGCAAGCAGTTCGGGCAGCCGATCGGCACCTTCCAGCTCGTGCAGGCCAAGGTGGCCGACATGTATGTGACGATGAATGCCTGCAAGGCTTACGTCTATGCGGTCGCCAAGGCCTGCGACCGCGGCGAGACCACCCGCGAGGATGCTGCCGGGGCGATCCTCTACGCGGCCGAGAAGGCCACGCAATGCGCCCTCGACGCGATCCAGCTTCTCGGCGGCAACGGCTACATCAACGACTACGCGACCGGCCGGCTGCTGCGCGACGCCAAGCTCTACGAGATCGGCGCCGGCACGAGCGAGATCCGCCGCATGCTGATCGGCCGGGAGTTGTACGGGAAGACGGCCTGAGCGGCCGCCCTCGGGACCGCGAGCCCGGTCAGCGGGCCGCCAGGCTGGCGCTCGCCCGCTCCAGAACGCGCAGCACCCGCAATCCCTCCTCGCCGTTGGTGACCGGCTCGGCGCCGGTCCGGATGGCGTCCAGGAAGTGCAGGCATTCGCGACGGAGCGGCTCGCCGGCTTCCAGAGCCACCGGCTCGGGCTCGGCCCGCTCCGCGAAGGGCACGCCGGCCCGGTCCACCAGCCGGTGCCGGTAGAGCACGAGCTTGCGGTCCCAGGGCTCGCGATCGTCGAACACCGCCATGGCGGCCTCGCCCACCACGACGAGCCGCTGCTCCTTGAACGGGTGCAGCCAGGAGACGCGGATCTCCGCCCGGACATTGCCCGGGAAGCGGAGGTCCACACCGGCCGTGTCCGCGATGGTCGCGTGCGTGTGGTAGCCGCCCTCGGCCCGCACCTCCTCCGGCTCGGCCCCGACCAGCCCCAAAATCATGGACAGGTCGTGCGGCGCGAGCGCCCACAGCGCGTCCTCCTCGCGGCGAATGCGGCCGAGATCCAGTCGCGTCGAGGTGAGCGAGAGCAACCGCCCGAGCGTCCCGTCCCGCACCAGGCCCTGCAGGGCCAGGAAAGCCGGGTGGTACTGCAGGATGTGCCCAACCATCAGCCGCCGGTCGTGGCGGCGGGCCACGGCCAGGAGTTCCCCGGCCTCCGCCGTGGTCATGGCCATCGGCTTCTCGACAAACAGGTGCTTGCCGGCTTCCAACGCGCGGCGGCCGAGCGGCAGGTTCTGGGAGGGCGGCAGCGCCATGACGATGCCGGCGATCTCCGGGTCGGCCAGCACCTCGTCGAAGCTGCGGGCCGGCCGGCCGTGCTGCGCGGCGACCCGCGCGGCCGCCTCGGGGTCGCGGTCGACCACCGCGGCCAGGGCGCCGATCTCGGCATAGTTGCGGGCGTGGTTGCGGCCCCACATCCCGACCCCGACAACGGCCACGCCCGGATTGCCCGCCATTCTGTCCACCATCACGCCTCTGAGCGGCTTCAGGCCGCCGCCTTTAGCCGTCCTGCCGCCGCAGCGCGAGCGCGACGCCGCCCAGGGTGAGGGTGAGGGCCAGGATCTGGCGGGGACCGAATTCCTCGCCGAGCGCCCAGGCCGCCGAGGTCACGCCGACCACGGGCGCGAGCAGCATCCCGAGCGAGGCGCTGGCCGCGCCGAGGCCCCGCACCGCCACGAACCACGTCAGGTAGCAGAGCCCCATCGGCACGAAGGCCATGTAGGCCCAAGCGGCCCAGGCCTCCGGCCCGAGCCCGCCGATCCGGTCCCGCTCGAAGACGAGCCCCAGGATCACCATGGGCAGGCAGCCGAGCCCGACCTGCCAGGCGGTGGACACCACCGGGGCGAGCGGCAGCGGCGTCCGGGAGGTCGCAGCCCCCAGGGCGAACAGGATGGCGGAGGTCAGCATCAGCAGGATGCCGGGCCATTTGGCCGAATTCAGCCCCACGCCGCCGCCGGCCAGGAGCACCACCACGCCGACGAAGCTGAGCACGAGCGCCGCGACCTGCCGGGCCTGCGGCCGCTCGCCGGCGATGGGCCAGGCCAAGATCATGGCCCAGATCGGCATGGTGTAGACCAGCAGCGCGGCCTCGGCGACGTCGAGCCAGAGCAGCCCGATGGTCGAGAACCCCATCCAGGCGAAGACATTGGTGAAGGAGGCCCAGGCGAGCCGGAGGCCGATGCCGCGCGGCAGCTTCAGACTCTCGCCGGCGGCCACCGCCGCGAGGGCGAGCGCGGCGGCGCCGCACAGCCCCGACGTGCCCCGCGCGAAAAGCGGCGGCCACTCGCGCAGCAGGACCTTGATGATGGGCCAGTTGAAGCCCCAGCCGACCACGGCGATGGCGAGGCAGGCGAGCGCGAGCCGGCGCTCCGGCGAAGAGCCTGAGGAAGGGGGCACGCCGTCCTGTCGGCCGTTCCGCCCGGCCGGTCAACGCCCGCAACTCAGGCCGGCCTTGCATTCCGCACGACCCGGCATGCACAAGCCGACATGCTCCACATCACCGATCTGACCTATCGCATCGGCGACCGGCTGATCCTCGACCACGCCGGGGCGGCCCTGCCCGCGCGGGCGCGGGTCGGGCTCGTCGGCCGCAACGGAGCCGGCAAGTCGACCTTGTTCCGGCTCGTCCAAGGCGAAATCGCCTCCGAATCGGGCGGCATCTCCCTGCCGCGGCAGACCCGCATCGGCTCCGTCGCGCAGGAGGCGCCGAGCGGGCCGGAGTCGCTGGTCGAGGTCGTGCTCGCGGCCGACACGGAACGGGCCGCGCTCATGGCGGAGGCCGAGCACGCGGACGGGATGCGGCGCGCCGAGATCGAGACGCGCCTGACCGACATCGGCTCGCATTCCGCGCCGGCCCGCGCCGCCACCATCCTGCACGGGCTCGGCTTCGACGCCGCCGCCCAGCACCGGCCCTGTTCGGATTTTTCCGGCGGCTGGCGCATGCGCGTCGCGCTGGCCGCCGTGCTGTTCGCCGAGCCCGACCTCCTTCTGCTGGACGAGCCGACCAACTACCTGGACCTCGAAGGCACGCTCTGGCTCTACGATTACCTGGGCCGCTACCCGCATTCGATCGTCGTCATCAGCCACGATCGCGACCTGCTCGACACCTCGGTCGATCACATCCTCCATCTCGAGCGCGGCAAGCTCACGCTCTATCGCGGCAACTACACGTCCTTCGCCAAGCAGTATTCCGAGAAGCGGCGCCTGGAGCAGAAATTCGCGGCCAAGCAGGAGGCCGAGCGCAAGCACCTCCAGGCCTTCGTCGACCGCTTCCGGGCGACCGCCTCCAAAGCCCGGCAGGCGCAATCGCGCATCAAGCGCCTGGCCAAGCTCGAACCCGCCTCCACCATGGTGGACGAGAGCACCCTCCCCTTCATCCTTCCCTCGCCGGAGCGGGCCCTGTCGCCGCCCCTCGTGGCCATGGAGGGGGTTGCGGCCGGCTACGGCGACCGCACGGTTCTGAAGCGGCTCGACCTGACCATCCTGCCCGACGACCGCATCGCGCTGCTGGGGCAGAACGGCAACGGCAAGTCGACCTTCTGCAAGCTCCTCGGCGGCCGCCTGCCGCCGCTGGCCGGCGACATCCGCCGCTCGGCCAAGCTCGAGGTGGCCTATTTCGCCCAGCACCAGCTCGACGAGCTGAGGCCGGGCGCGACGCCGTTCCTGCAGGTCGGCGAGCGCATGCCGGGCGAGCCCGAGAGCAAGATCCGCTCGCGCTGCGCGCGGTTCGGCTTTCCGGGCCAGAAGGCCGACACGCCGATCGAGAACCTGTCCGGCGGTGAAAAGGCGCGGCTGCTGATGGGGCTCGCGGCCTTCGACAGCCCGCACATGCTGATCCTGGACGAGCCCACGAACCACCTCGACATCGATTCGCGCACCGCGCTGATGGAGGCGATCAACGACTACGAAGGCGCCGTGATCCTGGTCAGCCACGACCGCTTCCTGATCGAGGCCTGCGCGGACCGGCTCTGGATCGTCGGCAACGGCGCCGTGAAGCCGTTCGACGGCGACATGGACGATTACCGCCGCTTCGTCCTGTCGGGCGAGAGCGACCCGGCCCCAGCCAAGTCCCGCCCGGACGAGGACAAGGCGGAGCGGGCCGAGGAGCGCCGGCTCGCAGCCGAGCGCCGCGCCTCGCTGGCGCCGCTCCGCAAGAAGCTGCACGCGCTCGAGATCCGCATCGACAAGCTCGGCACCGCCATCACCAAGATCGACACGGCCCTGGCGGGCGGCCGCGCCTATGAGGCGGATTCGGCCAAGGCCCGCGAGCTGGCCCGCATGCGGGGCGAGGCCGCGGCCGCGCTCGCGGCGGCCGAAGACGAGTGGCTGAGCGTTTCGGGGGAGATCGAGGCCGCCTCCGCCTGAGAGGCCCCGCGAAAGGGGCGGCCGCTACAGCAGCCCGCTCGCGCGCGCCACGGCCAGATGCAGGGTCGGCTCGCCGAAGATCCTGACCGCATTCCGGCCGGCCCCCTTGGCCTGGTAGAGAGCTGCATCCGCCTCGGCGAAGAGTTCGGACGGCTTGCGGCGATGCGGGCGGCCGAGGATCGTCGCGCCAATCGAGGCGCTGATGTCGAGCCGGGCGCCGTTCCAGAGCATCGGCCGACTGAGGGCGGCGGACGCGCGGCGGAGCATCTGCGCGATCCGGGCCGGTCCGAGCGGGGCCCGCAGCAGAACCGCGAATTCGTCGCCGCCAATCCGGGCCACGAGCATCGCGTCGGCGAAGACGTCCTGCAGGCGTAGCGCCACCTGGCGCAGGCATTCGTCACCGGCGCCGTGGCCCTGCCCGTCATTGACCGCCTTGAAATGGTCGAGGTCGATCAGGACCAGGGCCGAGACAGAGCCGCCATCCAGACCGGACCGGATGACCTCGCGGTAGCGGTCCTCGAACAGGGCGCGGTTGGCGAGCCCGGTCAGCGTGTCGCGCTCGGCGAGCCGCCGCAGCCGGTCGCGGACCTCGCGTTCCGCGGTAATGTCCTGTTTGGACCCGAACAGCCGGATGGGCCGCCCCTGCTCGCTGACGACGCCGGCGGAGAGGCGCATCCAGCGAACCTCGCCCCGGATGGTGCGGATCTGGCTTTCCACTTCGAAATTCTGCCCGCTGCGGATCGCCTCGGCCCGCATGAACTCCATCTCGCGGCGGGATTCGTCCTGGTACAGATCGACGATCGCCGCGCGTTTCAGCGGCCAGCCGGGCGTCAGCCCGAACAGATCGTAGACGCCCTCCGTCCAGGTCAGCCTCTCGGTCGAGAGCTCGCACTCCCAGGCGCCGAACCGGGCCAGGCGCGAAGCTTGGTCGAACAGGCGGAGTCGGCGCCGCAGGGCGTTGCGTTCCCGCTCTGCATTCCACGAATCCACCATTGCAGCTCGAGCGTCTCCTGTCGGCAGCACGCCACGGGGCGCAGAGCGTAATAAGGAACCGTTAAGCCTGCGTTTGCGGCCGGCGCTCAGGGCTGCTGCGGCGAGGCCGTGCGCCCGGCGCCGTGGGTCGGGCCGGCAGGCGCCGGCTCGAAGACCCGGCCCTCCAGCCGGGCCTCCACGGCCCGCAGCGCCAACAGCACCTCGGCCATGACCCAGACCTCGGCGGCGAAATCGGCCGGGACGATCGGATGGTGCAGGGCCTCCTCCAACCAGATCAGCGCCCGCGCGCGTTCCAGCGCGTTGCCCCGGGGCACGGCCTCCACCGTGGCAAGCAGCATCCAGGGGAAGCGGTAGTGGCGCAGATCGTCGGTTTCGGAGACGCGCCGGCGGTTGCTTTCCGCGACCACGATCACGGCTCTCGAGACCTCGAGCGTCCGCAGATGCGGCACCTCCCCGGGCAGATTGGCCAGCCAGGCGCGATCATAGGCCGTCGTTCCTGTCACGCGCCGCAACACATGCGCGGTCAGGGCCGAGATGGCCAGGTACTCGCCCGCCTCGAAGGTCCCAACCGGCGGCGGCGGATAAGGCGGCCATCGCGCCGTGTCGGGGCTGCCGAGCTGCTGCAGCCACAGCGCGGCCCGCCCCACGGCGTCGCTGACGCGGGACTGCAGCTCCGACGGCACGAGGCCGCGGTCCAGGTGCCGCTTCAGGCCGATCAGAACCAGCGCCGTGGCCGACGTGGAGGCGTTCTGGGCGAGCGGCAGCGAGGGGTAGATCGGCCACCAGCCGTCGCGGTGCTGGCGCTCCAGCAGGGCGTCGAGCTCGCTCGCCTCCGCGGGCTGCCCCGAAACAGCCAGGGCCGTCAGCACCCAGGCCGTCGCGACCTCGTTCGGGCCCCGGGCGGCCGTCTCCCGCCAGCACTGGCAGCGCGGATCGCGGGTCTCGGTCGCGTAGGCCCTGAAATCGGCCTGCCCGCCCGGGGGCGGCCGCCCCTGTGTCGCGACATGCAGCTGCGCGGTGAGCCAGGCGCTCGCGTCCGGATTGCTCTCCATCTCGCGGTGCAGGGCGGCGGTCAGCGCCTCGATGCTCCGGCCGAGGTTGGCCCGGGTGCGCTTGGAGACAGGCAGGACCGCCTCCACGTTCCAGACCCGCGGCACGGCCCAGACCACCTGCCCGCCGTGCACGATGGGCCCGACGCCGATCACCGGGATCATGATGGCCAGGAGCACCAGCGCCGCCGCCACAGCCCCTCGGCGGACCCGTGCGAGAATTCTGGCCCGTTCGCACTTCTGCGACTGCCGGATGAAGCTCCGCTCCGCCGGCGCCAGCGTGGCCCCGCTGCTGCGCACCAGCTTCAGGGCGTCCTGGAGGAGTTCGCCCGAAAGCAGCCGCCCCTCCTTCTGGTCGCTGTTGCGCCACAGGGCGGCCGCCGCCGAGATGCCGGCCCGGAGTCGGAGATTCTCGCGGTTGCTCTCGATCCAGGTGACAGCCGGCGGCCATTCCCTGAGCAGCGCCTCATGGGCGAGCGCCACGACCGGGGTTCCGTCCGGGGCCACATCGGCCACCAGCAGATGGGCCGCCGTGAACGCCTCGATCAGGCGCCGGCAGCCGGGATGGCTGTCGAACTGGCGCGTCGAGACGCGGTTCTGCAGGATCCGGCGGTCGTCCGTCGGGTCGATATGGACGATGGCCGACAGGAGATCGGGCAGCGAGAGCTGGACGGCTGGCGGCAGCTTGCCGAACTCCTCGTCGGCGCGCAGCCGCAGCGCGCCGTGGAGGCCGCCGATCTGCTCGTAATCGGCAAAGCGGAGGAGGCCGGAGCCGCGGCTGCGGCGCCACAATTCGTCGAGCGTGAATTCGAGGAGCGGCAGCACGGTGGCGTTGCCGGAAGCGGCGTCGCGAATGACCTCGTCGAGCCCCTCCTCCGGGTCGCCCCGGCGCTCGAATTCCAGCCCCGCCATGGCGGCCGGGCGCCTGATCATCTGGGCGATCTCGGCGGAACGAGGCCCGCCCACCGTGAACAGGCCGCCCCGGTCGATGAACAGATCCCGGAAATGCTCCGGCAGCTCCGCCGTGCGGCCGAAAAAATCGGCCCGCACCGTCGCCACCACCCAGACCCGGCCGGTGAGGACCAGGATGCGCAGGACCTCGGCGAAGGCGTCGCGATCGGCCAGCGCCACCGTCTCGTCGAACACCTCCTCGAACTGATCCACCAGCACCACAAGCCGCACCGCGCCGTCCGTGTCTGGGTCCGGCCGGGCCTCGCGGGCGCGCCGCGTCTCCAGGTCGAGCGCCCGCGCCAGCGCAGCCGTGAGGCCGCCGGGGTCGCCGAGCAGCTTTTCGACCGCGCGGGCCTCGCCGAGGTCCGGCAGCGCATCGGCCGCGACCAGTGCGGCCGCGAAATCCTCCAGCAATCCGTGCTGGCTGGCATTCGGCTTGAACACCGCCCGGCGCCAGCCGATCACGCCCTCGATCACCCCCGGCCGGGTCAGCAGGGGCAGGAGCCCGGCCCTGACCAGCGAGGATTTGCCGACCCCGCTCATGCCGGTGACCATCAGGAAGGGACGGCCGTCTTGGCCGCGCCGCCGCATCACCTCCAGGGCCTCGGTGACCAGGGCGGTGCGGCCGCAATAAATGTGGGCGTGCTCGAAATCGAACGCCTGCAGACCGCGGAACGGCGACCCGCTCCACACCGTCCGGCTGTCCTCGCGGCCGGTCAGACGGCGCAGCCGCTCGCGGATCCAGTCCCGCAGATGGACCTCGATCAGCTCCTCAAACTGGGCCGTCTTCTCGAAACTGTAGAAGGCCGACCGGAAGGTGCCGTCGGGGTTCCTGAACCACTGGTCGACAAAGGCACCGACCTGGTCGAGATCGGCGTTGCGCCGCGCCCGCTCCTCCCGGTCCTTGAGCGAGAACCTGATCTCGGCCGTCTTGAGGTAGCACAGGATTTCGGGGCGCCGGTCGCGGTCGTAGCTCTCGCGCGCCCGCTCGAACTCGTAGACCGTGCCGGACGGGTAGGCGCTGCCGTCGGGCCGCGCGAATTGCGCGATCGGCAGGGGGGTGCCGATGCGGGACCACAGGATGAACAGCGCGAGATCGGCGTTCTGGACGTCGATGATCTGCGACTGGAACGTGTCGGTCGCCCGCAGGACGCTGCGTTCCCACAGGTAGGCTTCGAGCTCGACCGCGTCGCTGAATTCGAGCTGCAGCCGCTCCGCCACGGCCACGGCAACAGCGCGCTCAGCCCCGACATCACCCGGGGACGACACGAAGATGCGGAGCTTCGGCAGCGTGGCGGTCAAGCGAGGGCTCCAACCGGACCGCAGACTAGCCGAAACGCGGCACCGCCTCCAGGTTGCCGCGCGGCCGGGGCGACGCCGCCGGCGCCGGCGTGCTAGAGGGCCGCGAGGCGCGCCGGGCGGCCGCCATCTCTCGACCGGGTCACGTGTGACGGATCAGACAACGCCGGACTCTCCCCACGGAGTGCATATCGGGCAGGACGGCTGGTTGTTTCTCACGGGCGGGACCAATGCCGTGGTGCGGCAGTATCGCCCGCATCCGAGGCGCTGGTGGCGGCTGCGCGGCTGGGCGCGGCTCCTGGAGCGCAGGGCTGCCCGGGCCGCGGCTGCAGGCGCCCGCTACCTGCACGTGGTCGTGCCGGACAAGATGTCGATCTATCCCGAGCTCTGCGCCGAGCCGCTGGTGGATCCGCGGCAATCGCAGGCCCTGCTTCTGGCCGAGATCCTGCGCAAGCGCGGCCGGTCCGACCTGATGGTCGACCTGCTTCCCGTGATGCTGGCCGCAAAGGACGGCGAACAGCTGTTCTGGCGAACCGACACGCATTGGACCCCGGCCGGGGCGCATCTCGCCTACCGGGCCCTCTGCGCGGCGCTCGGGGCGGCGCCCCGCACCGATCTCCTCGACCGGCCGGTGGTGGAGGCACAGCGCGCGCTCGATCTCGGGGCCAAGCTTTCACCGCCGCCGCTGGAAACGCACCGGGTCCTGCACTGGCGCCGCGATGCGGTCCGGACCTATGCCAACGACCTTCTCGCCGAGTGGGAGGCGGGCCGGTCGGCGGTGACTCCGCTGACCGCGACGCATGTGGTCTACAGCAATCCCTCGCCGGAGGCCGATCCGCGCCGTCTCCTCCTCTATGGCGATTCCTTCGGCCACTACGATCCGGTGCACCTCACCGCCCTTCTCGCCGAGACGTTTCGGGAGGTGCATTACGTTTGGTCGACCAGCCTCGACTGGCGGCATGTGACCGCGGTCGGGCCCGACATCCTGCTGACGGAGATCGCGGAGCGGTTTCTGACGCGCGTCCCTGACGACCGGTACGACGTCACGCTGGAGGCGGCGCGCCGCCTCTCGGGCCGCGCGCGCGGCTGATCAGCGGCGGCGGATGCCGGCCCGGAACGGCGGCCGCGGGCCGGACGACAGCCGCTCGTCCTTGTGCCGGAAGATCAGGCGGCCCTTCTCGAGGTCGTAGGGCGACATCTCGACCGTGACGCGGTCGCCGGCCAGGGTCTTGATCCGGTTCTTCTTCATCTTGCCCGCCGTGTAGGCGATGATCTCGTGCCCGCTGTCGAGCTGGACGCGAAACCTGGTATCGGGAAGCGCCTCCAGCACGAGGCCTTCAAACTGGATCAACTCTTCTTTCGGCATCAGGCCAGCAACCTTCGGAACCGTTGAAACGGTCTGCTCGGGCGCGCCTCTACACGAGAACGCGGGCCGGTGCGACGAAAAACGCCGTCGCCCGACGCACGGTCGCGGCGTTGGCCCGTTCCGATGGCGGTGCTACAGCGCCCGCATGCTGGAAGGGCTTCCGCCGCACGCGCCGACGCACGTCATGCGGCTCACAACGGACGGGGCGCGCGCGCGGGCGCTGACCGAGCTCCTGGGCGAGGTGTTCGACCCGGCCGAGACGGCGGTCGCCGCCTTCGAGGCCGAGGATGGCCGCACCTGGCTGCTGGAGGCCTATTTCAGCGCGGCGCCCGACGAGGACGGGATCCGGGACCTCGCCCGCCCCATTCTCGGCGAGGCGGTGGACGCGGCCACCTTCCGGACCCTGGCCGGAGCCGATTGGGTCAGGGCGTCGCTGGATGGCCTGAAGCCGGTCAGAGTGTGGCGCTTCCTGGTTCATGGCCAGCACGACCGGGTCGTCGTCCGGCCGAACGACCTCGCCATCGAGATCGAGGCGGCGTTGGCCTTCGGCACGGGCCACCATGGCACCACGGCCGGCTGCCTGGCCGCCCTCGCGGCCGAGATCCGCCGGCGCCCGCCGGCCCGCGTGCTCGACCTCGGCACCGGCACCGGCATCCTGGCTTTCGCGGCCGCCCGCGCGCTGCCGGCCCGCATCGTGGCCGGCGACATCGACCCGGTGGCGGTGGAGGTCGCCCGCGCCAACGCCGGGCTGAACGGCGTCGCGCCGCGCATCCGCTTCTATGCGGCCCCCGGGCTGCGCCACCCGCTCGCCTCGGGCCGTTTCGATCTTGTCATGGCCAACATCCTGGCCGGGCCGCTGCGCCGCTTGGCGGTCCCTGTCGCCCGGGCGGTCGCGCCGGGCGGCACCCTGGTCCTGTCGGGCCTTCTGGAGCGTGACGTGCCGGGGGTCCTGGCCGCCTATGCAACCCAGGGCCTGCGCCTGCGCTCGCGCAGCCTGCGCGAGGGCTGGGCCACGCTGGTGCTGCGGCGCGGCGGGGTGGCCAGCCGGGCGCGCAGGAGGGATCGCGGGTGAGCGCCACGTTCCAGAGTTTCGACGACCTCGCGAGCCCCGCCCAGGGCACGCGACACATCCCGCTGCTGCGGGCCGAACTGCTCCGGCGCGGGCTCGACGGCTTCGTGGTGCCGCGGGCCGACGAGCACCAGTCGGAATACGTGCCGGCCTCGGCCGACCGGCTCACGTGGCTCACGGGCTTCACGGGCTCGGCCGGCACGGCCGTGATCCTGCGCGACGCCGCCGCCATCGTGGTCGATGGCCGCTACACGCTCCAGGCCGCCCAGCAGGTCGACACCAGCCTGCTGACGGTGGTGCCGCAGGCAGAGACCTCGGCCGAGAGCTGGATCGAGGCGCATCTCGGGACGGGCGTGCTGGGCTACGATCCCTGGCTGCACACCGCGAAGTCGGTGGACGCCCTCCGCCGAGCGGTGACGCGGGCCGGCGGGCGGCTCGAACCGGTCGGCACGAACCCCCTGGACGCGGTGTGGGCGGATCGCCCGGCCCCGCCGACCGGGGCCGTGTCGCTCCATCCGGACGCGCTGGCCGGAGAAGCCGCAGCCGCCAAACTCGCCCGCCTCGGTGACACGCTCCGGACGGAGCGTCTCGACGGGCTCGTCGTGTCCGATCCGCACAATCTCGCCTGGCTGTTCAACATTCGGGGCGCCGATATCGCCCACACACCGATCGCGCTGGGCTACGGCATCGTGCCGCGCGGGGGCCGGCCGATCCTCCTGCTCGATCCCGCCAAGCTTTCGGCCGAAATCGGCCAGGCGCTCAGCCAAGTCGCTGACCTGCGGCCGCCCTCCGGGCTCGCCGAGGCGCTCGGCGCCGTGGCGGCCGGCGGCAAGCGCATCCGGATCGACCAGGCGACCGGTGCCGAGGCCCTCACCCGCCTGGTCGAGGAGGCCGGCGGGTTCGCCGACGCCGGAGCCGATCCCCTCACCCTGATGAAGGCCCGCAAGAACGCGGCCGAGATCAGCGGCGCCCGGGAGGCGCATCGGCGCGATGGGGCCGCCGTTGCCCGCTTTCTGCACTGGCTGGACCGCGCCGCCGCCACGCGGCCCCCGCGCGAGATCGAGGCCGTGGAGGCGCTGGAAGCGTTTCGCCGCGACACGGGGGCGCTGCGCGACATCTCCTTTCCGACCATCTCGGGATCCGGTCCGAACGGCGCCGTGGTGCATTACCGCGTGACCCGGCAGAGCGACCGCGCCCTGCGGCCGGGCGAGCTGTTCCTGGTCGATTCGGGCGCCCAATATCAGGACGGCACCACCGACATCACGCGCACGGTCGCGATCGGCGAGCCGAGCGCGGAAATGCGGGACCGTTTTACGCGCGTGTTAAAGGGGCACGTCGCGATTGCCCGGGCCGTGTTCCCCCGGGGCACCTCCGGGGCGCAGATCGACGGCTTTGCCCGGCGGCCGCTCTGGGAGGCCGGGCTCGATTTCGACCACGGCACCGGGCACGGCATCGGCAGCTACCTGTCCGTGCACGAAGGGCCGCAGCGCATCTCGAAGCTCGGCGGCACGGCGCTGGAAGCCGGCATGATCCTGTCCAACGAGCCCGGCTATTACAAAACGGGCGCCTACGGCATCCGCATCGAGAACCTGATCCTGGTGGAGAGCCGGGACGTGCCGGGCGGCGAGCGGCCGATGCTGGGATTCGAGACCCTGACGCTGGCGCCGATCGACCGGCGGCTGATCGACACCCGGCTGCTCGACGCCGAGGAGCGGAGCTGGCTTGACGGCTATCACGCGGCTGTGTGGCAGGCCTTGTCGGGGCTCCTGGAGCCCGAGACCCGGGACTGGCTCGCGGCCGCCACAGCACCGCTCGGCTAGGGCTCCCCCTGGACAGGCCCGGGGGACCGGGCCGATGGTGCAGCCTCGGGCGCAAGGCGGGATCGGGCCGAGGAGGGTTCACGATGCGACGAGCGATCCGGGCCGCGGCTCTGGCCGCATCTGCGGCCGCCGCCCTCCCCTGGACAGCCGAGGCCCAGACGGCCGGTCCCCCGCCCGAACCGGTCGAGCGCCACCTCATCCTGTCCGCCGCCGAGATTGCGGACGAGGGCGTGGTGGTGGACGGCGTCGTGCGGTCGAAGAAGCAGGGCAACCGGCCGGCCGAGTTCACGCTCGACATCTGCTTTCCGATCCGGGCCGACACCGGCGAGATCGACCGCTTCACCGCGCCGCTGCGACAGGTGCGGAACGGCTTCTCGGCCTCCGGTCAGAGCCTCCTGCGACAGGTCAGGACGGAGCTGACCCTCTCCACCCAGTCCGCCGGCGCACAGAGCACCATGGCGGGCGAGCTCCGCTACGGCGACCTCAAGATCAGCCTGCGCGAGCACAGCCTCGACTGGGAGGAGGGTGGCGCCGAGCACCTGTTCGAGAAGCTCAGTCCCCCGGCCGGCACGCTGGCCCCGAACGAGATCCTGGCCAAGATCGAGATCGGCGCGGTGCGTCCCGTGCTCGATCTGCTGCGCCGGCACGGGGCCGTGCTTCCGGCCGCACAGCTTGTTCCGGGCTGCGCCGATCACCGCGAGGGCAAGCAGTATCTGCGGGTGCTGACGAGCCCGGCCCGGGTGGCCGAACTCGCCGCCGCCCTGAAGGCCGCGCCGGGCGTGGCCTCGGCGGATATCGCCGAGGAAACGAGCCTGCGCGAGGACGGCGTGAAGCTGCCGGCCGGGCTCGCGACCGCGTCCGAGAGGGCAGTGGTGGACGCGTTCACGGCCGCCGCCCGCAAGGCGCTCGGAACGGACCGCCCGGCCGACGTGAAGGCGGCGCCGGCGACGGGCGAGTACGTGGTGCTGCTCACCCGGGATACCCCGAGCGCGGGCGCGCTCGGTCTGGCGGAAGCCATTGCCGTGACCGTGATGGTGGCGGCCGACCCTTACGACAAGGCGAAGCGCGTTCTGTTCGTGACGCAGGTCGGCTCGAAATTCGTGGATCCCTCGCCGACCCCGCTGCAACTCGCGCAGGAGATGTTCGAGACGGTGAGCTACACCGAGATCCAGCCGAGGCGCGTGTCGGCCGCGCTGGCCGCCGCCTTCGCGGCGGAGATCGGTGGCGAGGTAGCATCCGGCTCCGGGCGGCGCTGATCCGAAACCGCCCGCGCCGCGCTTTCGGCCGGAAGCAGGGCCCCCTCGCCCAGGGCCTGGAGCACAGCCCGGAGCTTTTCGATGTCGTACAGGT
This sequence comes from Enterovirga sp., assembly GCF_028290205.1. Classification (GTDB taxonomy): domain Bacteria; phylum Pseudomonadota; class Alphaproteobacteria; order Rhizobiales; family Beijerinckiaceae; genus Enterovirga. Next base: position 21,087 of record NZ_JAQGKF010000207.1, read on the forward strand.
TGCCCGACAGAAGGTCCGTCACGTCTCCGTCCAGCAGCGCCGTGACATGCCGGCACCGAATGCGGTGACGTCCCGCCATGCAGGAGCAGCGCAGGGCATAGCGCGGCCCCTCGAAGGCGCCGGCGATCTCATAGGCGTCGCCCCGCGATCCCCGCATCGTGAAGGCGAGCCTGCCCGATGGCGGCGGCGCGGTGCGCTTGGCCGCGACCCGGATCTCGCGCCGCTCCCGGGCGGCTGAGATGCAGGGCGTGCGGAGCGGGCCCTCCACCGATCCCGGCACCACCTGCAGGCGGAGGGCGGCCTCGCCGATCCGCGTGGTGCCGGCCGCCGAGGCCGCCGCCAGCGCGACGCGGGCACAGGCATAGGCGTCCTCCTCCGCGTGGTGATGGGCAAAGGACACGCCGACCTTGGCCGCCATGGCGGCCAGGCCGAAACGCCGCTCGTGCGGCCAGGCGCGCCGGGCCATGATCCGGGTGCAGAGATACGACAGGCGCGGCACGGGCAGCCCGTAGAGCGCCAGCGTGCTGCACAGAACCGCGATGTCGAAGGCGGCGTTGTGGGCGATCACCGTCGCGCCGACGAGATCGTCGAGAAAGGGCGCGATGGCGTCGGGCAGTTCGGGCGCGCCCGCGACGTGCTCCGGCCGGATGCCGTGGATGCGGACGTTGCTGGGCTCGAACCGGATCTCCGGCGGGCGGACGAGGCTGTAGGCCCGGCGTGTCACGCGGCCATCCTCGATCCAGGCGAGCCCGACCGCGCAGGGGCTGGTCCGCTGCTCGTTCGCCGTCTCGAAGTCGATCGCGACCGCCCGCATGATTCTCCGCCGCAAGCCCGAATCACGCGATTGTAGAGGGAGGCGGCCCGGAAGGCAGCGCAGGCCCTATCCGGCCACCAGCGCGAGCCACTCGTCTTCCGAGATCACCTTCACGCCGAGCTTCTCGGCCTGGGCGAGCTTGGAGCCGGCGCCCGGGCCCGCCACGACGAGGTCGGTCTTGCCCGAGACCGAGCCCGACACCTTGGCACCGAGCCGCTCCGCCGTGGCCTTGGCCTCGTCGCGGGTCATGCGTTCCAGCGAACCCGTGAACACCACCGTTTGGCCGGTGACCGGCGAGCCGGCCGCCACCGCTTCCGGCGGCTCGGTCGTGACCTGCCGGGCCAGCGCCTCGACGGCGCGACGGTTATGCGGCTCGCGGACGAACTGGATCAGGGCCTCAGTCGCCACGGGGCCGATCTCGGGATCCTGAGCGAGATCGAGATAGCCCTCGCCAGGGCCCTCCTTGAGGGCCGCGGACGCCGCGTCGTGCAGCGCGGCGGCATCGGGGAAGCGCTCGCCCAGGGCCTTGCGCTGCACGGTGGTCAGGCGCACCGGTGCCGCCTCGAGCGGCGTTCCGGGCGCGGGCGCCGCCGCCTCGCCCCAGGCGACCAGGGCGTCGCGCGTGACGCCGCCGATCCCCTCCACCGTGTCGAGCGCGAACCAGGCCCGGCCCGGCATGCCGGCGGCCGCGCGGTCGAGCCCAGCCAGCAGGGCAGCGGCGTCGGGGAAATGCCGCGCCAGCGCCCGGGCCGTCGTGTCGCCGACATGCCGGATGCCCAGCGCGAACACGAAGCGCTGCATCGGGACCGTGCGGCGCGCCGCGATGGCGTCGAGGAGCTTGCGGACCGACACCGCCTCCTCGGCCTCCGCGGCCTTACCCTTGGCGGCCTTCGGCGGCGCCTTGCCGGCCCGGGCATAGCGCTCGGCGGCCAGCGCCGTGCGGTGCTCCTTGAGCGCGGCCGCCACATCGTCGTAGCCGAGCCGGAACAGGTCGGCGGGATCGTGCACGAGGCCGCGGTCGTGGAAGAGCTGGACCAGCGTGCCGCCGAGCCCCTCGATGTCGAAGGCGGCGCGGCCCACGAAATGGCGCAGCCGCTCGACGGCCTGAGCCGGGCAGATCAGCCCGCCGGTGCAGCGCCGGACCACGTCCTCCCGGCCGGTGCGGGGGTTGAGCTCGCGCACGGCGGCCGACCCGCAGACGGGGCATTCGGTCGGAAACCGGTACGGCTCCGCGCCGGGCGGGCGCTTGCCCTCCACCACGGCCAGAACCTGGGGAATGACGTCACCGGCGCGCTGGATCTCCACCGTGTCGCCGATGCGGACATCCTTGCGGGCGATTTCGTCCTCGTTATGCAGCGTGGCGTTCTGGACCACGACGCCGCCCACGGTGACGGGCCGGAGCTTCGCCACGGGGGTCAGCGAGCCGGTGCGGCCGACCTGGATGTCGATGTCGTCCAGGATCGTGATGGCCTTCTCGGCCGAGTATTTGTGCGCAATCGCCCAGCGCGGCTCGCGCGACACGAAGCCGAGCCGCGCCTGGTAGGACAGGTCCTCCACCTTGTAGACGACGCCGTCGATGTCATAGCCGAGCGCCGCCCGCTCCGCCTCGATCAGCCGGTACTGGGCCAGCATCTCGTCGACGCCTCGGCACACCCGCAGATGCTCGCTGGTCCGGAACCCGGCCGCCCCCAGCACCGCCACCATGCCGGATTGCGTGTCGGCCGGCAGGTCCGGGGCGACCTCGCCCCAGGCATAGGCCTGGAACCGGAGCGGACGCGCCGCCGTGACGGCCACGTTCTTCTGCCGCAGGCTGCCGGCCGCACCGTTGCGGGGATTGGCGATGGCCGGCTTGCCGGCCGCCACCTGCTCGGCATTGATGGCTGCGAAGTCCTCGTGCGTGAGGTAGACCTCGCCCCGCACCTCGAACACCTCGGGCAGGCCGCTGCCGGTCAGCGTCTTTGGAATGTCGGCCAC
>NZ_JAQGKF010000102.1 GCF_028290205.1 Enterovirga sp.
ATCGCGGGTTCCTGGTCACCTCCGCGGACGACCTCATCACCTGGGCACGCACCGGCTCCCTGATGTGGATGACCTTCGGCCTGGCCTGCTGCGCGGTCGAGATGATGCAGATGTCCATGCCGCGCTACGATGCCGAGCGCTTCGGTTTCGCGCCTCGCGCGACGCCGCGGCAATCGGACGTGATGATCGTCGCTGGCACGCTGACCAACAAGATGGCCCCCGCTCTGCGCAAGGTCTACGACCAGATGCCGGAGCCCCGCTACGTCATCTCCATGGGCTCCTGCGCCAATGGCGGCGGCTACTACCATTACAGCTACGCCGTGGTGCGCGGCTGCGACCGGGTGGTGCCCGTGGATATCTATGTGCCGGGCTGCCCGCCCACCGCCGAAGCGCTGCTTTATGGCGTGCTGATGCTGCAGCGGAAGATCCGCCGGACGGGGACCATCGAGCGGTGACCGACCTCCAAGCCCTTTCCGATCACGTCGCGGGCGCACTCGGCGACGCGGTCACTGGCCGCGCCATCTCGTTTGGCGAGCTCACGATCGTCGTCGAGCGCAGCCGCATCGTCGATGTACTGGCCTTTCTGCGCGAGGATCCCGCGTGCCGCTTCATCTCGTTCATCGACCTGTGCGGGGTGGATTACCCGGGTCGGGAGAAGCGGTTCGACGTCGTCTACCACCTGCTGTCGCCGCGCCATAACACCCGCATTCGGATCAAGGTGGAGACGGACGAGACCACGCCGGTGCCGTCCGCCATCCCGGTCTTCCCCTCGGCCAATTGGTTCGAGCGGGAGGCCTACGACCTGTACGGCATCCTGTTCGCGAACCATCCGGACCTGCGCCGGATCCTCACCGATTACGGTTTCGACGGGCACCCGCTGCGCAAGGACTTCCCGCTCACGGGCTTTGTCGAGGTGCGCTACGACGACCAGCAGAAGCGGGTCGTCTATGAGCGCGTGAAGCTGCAGCAGGAATTCCGCAACTTCGATTTCCTGTCACCCTGGGAAGGGACCGATTACGTGCTGCCGGGTGACGAGAAGGCGGCCGGATCGCCTCCAGGCGCCTCGGCCGCGAAGGCGACTTGACCATGGCGCTCGACGAACCCGGCCTCGCGACACAGCGCGAGGAACTGCTCGATTCCCGGCCGCACGGGGAGGATACCGCCGCCCTGCGCGACGGTCCGGCCGCGGTCGGGACCGCCGGCAAAGAGCACGACATCCGCAACTTCTCGATCAATTTCGGGCCACAGCACCCGGCCGCGCACGGCGTGCTCCGGCTGGTGCTGGAGCTCGACGGCGAGATCGTGGAGCGGGTTGATCCGCATATCGGCCTGCTGCACCGCGGCACCGAGAAGCTGATCGAGTACAAGACCTACCTGCAGGCGATCCCGTATTTCGACCGGCTCGATTACGTCGCGCCGATGAGCCAGGAGCACGGCTTCTGCCTGGCCATCGAGAAGCTGGCCGGTCTCGCCGTGCCGAAGCGCGGGCAGTTGATCCGCGTGCTCTTCGCCGAGATCAGCCGCATCAAGTCGCACCTGCTTAACGTCACCACGCAGGCCATGGATGTCGGCGCCCTGACGCCCCCGCTCTGGGGCTTCGAGGAGCGCGAGAAGTTGATGGTGTTCTATGAGCGCGCCTCCGGCTCGCGCATGCACGCCAACTACTTCCGGCCGGGCGGCGTCCACCAGGACCTGCCCGAGAAGCTGATCAACGACATCGAGGCCTGGTGCGAGACCTTCCCCAAGGTGCTCGACGATCTCGACGCCCTGTTCATCGGCAACCGCATCTTCAAGCAGCGCAACGTCGACATCGGCGTGGTGAGCCTCGAGGAGTGCTGGAAGTGGGGCTTCTCGGGCGTGATGGTGCGCGGCTCGGGCGCTGCCTGGGACCTGCGCCGGGCGCAGCCCTACGAATGCTATGACGAGCTCGAATTCGACATCCCGGTCGGGAAGAACTGCGACAACTACGATCGGCAGGTGATCCGCATGCTGGAGATGCGGGAATCGGTCCGCATCATGAAGCAGTGCATCACCAAGCTGCGCTCGCCCGAAGGGCAGGGGCCCGTCTCCACCCGGGACGGCAAGATGGTGACCCCGAAGCGGAGCGAGATGAAGCGCTCCATGGAAGCGCTGATCCACCACTTCAAGCTCTACACCGAGGGCTTCCACGTCCCGGCCGGCGAGGTCTATGTCGCGGTCGAGGCGCCCAAGGGCGAGTTCGGCGTCTATCTCGTGTCCGACGGCACCAACAAGCCGTATCGGTGCAAGATCCGGGCTCCGGGCTTCGCCCATCTCCAGGCGATGGATTTCATGTGCCGCGGCCACATGCTGGCCGATGTCTCTGCGGTGCTCGGGTCCCTCGACATCGTGTTCGGCGAGGTTGACCGCTAGATGTCCGTTCGTCGTCTCGCCCGGGCCGAGATCCAGCCCGCTACCTTCGCGTTCACGGAGGAGAACGAGCGCTGGCTCGCCGCCCAGGTTGCCAAATATCCCGACGGTCGGCAGGCCTCGGCGGTGATCCCGGCACTCTGGCAGGCCCAGAAGCAGCATGACGGGTGGCTGCCGAAGCCGGCCATCGAGGCCGTGGCTGCGCGGCTCGGCATGCCGATCATCCGAGTGATGGAGGTCGCGACCTTCTACACCATGTTCAATCTGGAGCCGGTCGGGCGCTGGTTCATCCAGCTCTGCGGCACGGTTCCGTGCCACGTGAAGGGTGCTCTGGACCTCAAGCAGGTGCTGCTCGAAAAGGTCGGCGACCAGCAGCATGTGACGCCGGACGGCAACTTCTCCTGGCTGGAAGTCGAGTGCCTCGGCGCCTGCTGCAACGCGCCCATGGTGCAGATCAACGACGATTACTACGAGGACCTGACGCCCGACCTCCTGATCGGCCTGCTGGCCGATCTGGCCGAGGGTCGGACCGTGAAGCCCGGACCGCAGAACGGACGCCGCTCGTCGGAGCCGCTCGACGCGGTGAAGACGCTGCAGGATCCGGCGCTGTTCGATGGCTCCCTGGTCGGCGGCTGGCGCAAGCGCTTCGACGCGGCGGCCAGTGCGGTTCCGGCGGACGGCGCCCGGGACGCGAGCGGTCCTGGCGACCCCAAGGCCGCCAAGCCGGATGCCGGCCGGGCCATCGAGCGACCGGTTGCGGACGCGCCCGCCCAGAGGGCTCAGAACGGCGAAGCGCCGATCAAGCCGGCCGAGCAGGCGCAGGCCTCCGATCCTGGCAAGACCAGCGTCGTGGATCCGGCCCCGCCCGCGCCGGCGCAGCCGCCCCAGAGCAGCAAGTCCTACGTGGCGACCCCGTCGAAACCCGAGGACGGCCGCGTTGCCGCCGGCTCCCTCGGCACCACTCCGATCTCCGGTGCTCCGGGGCAGGGCGGGCCGGGGCGGCGGGACGGCTCCGACACGAAGCCGGTCGGCGCCGATCCGAACGCCTCGCCCGGCGTGGCGCCCAAGGAGGGCCGCTGACATGGCGCTCGCAGATCGCGACCGCATCTTCACCAACCTTTACGGCCTGCACTCGCCGGGGCTCGATGCCGCGCGCCGGCGCGGGGCGTGGGATGGCACCAAGTTCCTGCTCGATCAGGGGATCGACTGGATCATCGACGAGATGAAGGCCTCGGGCCTGCGCGGCCGCGGCGGCGCCGGCTTCCCGACCGGGCTCAAGTGGTCCTTCATGCCGAAGCAGGTCACGGACCGGCCCCATTACCTCGTCGTCAACGCCGACGAGTCCGAGCCGGGCACCTGCAAGGACCGGGAGATCATGCGGCACGATCCGCATCTCCTGATCGAAGGCTGCATGATCGCGTCCTTCGCGATGCGGGCCCATGCCTGCTAAGTCTACATCCGGGGCGAATACATCGCCGAGCGCGAGGCGCTGCAGCGCGCGGTGGACGAGGCCTACGCGGCGAGGCTCGTCGGCAAGGACAACGTCCACGGCTACCCGTTCGACATCTACGTCCACCATGGCGCCGGCGCGTATATCTGCGGCGAAGAGACGGCGCTGCTCGAGAGCCTCGAGGGCAAGAAGGGCATGCCGCGGCTGAAGCCGCCGTTCCCGGCCAATATGGGCCTCTATGGCTGCCCGACGACGGTGAACAACGTCGAGTCGATCGCCGTCGCGGGCACGATCCTGCGGCGCGGCGCCGCCTGGTTCGCGGGGCTCGGCACCAAGAACAACACCGGCACCAAGCTCTTCTGCGTCTCGGGGCACGTCAACAAGCCCTGCAACGTCGAGGAGGAGATGGGGATCCCCTTCCGCGAGCTGATCGACCGGCATTGCGGCGGCATGCGGGGCGGCTGGGACAACCTGCTCTGCTCGATCCCGGGCGGCTCGTCGGTGCCGCTGGTGCCGGCCGAGCAGATCATCGACGCGCCGATGGATTTCGACACGCTCCGGAACCTGAAGTCGGGCCTCGGCACGGCGGCCGTGATCGTGCTGGACAAGTCCACCGACATCGTCCGGGCGATCGCCCGCATCTCGTATTTCTACAAGCACGAGAGCTGCGGCCAGTGCACGCCGTGCCGCGAGGGCCCGGGCTGGATGTGGCGCGTGCTGTCGCGCATGGCCGAGGGCCGGGCGCAGAAGCGCGAGATCGACATGCTGCTCGAGGTCACGACCCAGATCGAGGGGCACACCATCTGCGCGCTCGGCGACGCTGCCGCGTGGCCGATCCAGGGCCTCATCCGCCACTTCCGGGGCGAGATCGAGAAGCGGATCGACCAGTACAGCGGCAACCCGCATTCCGAGCCCGTGCTCATGGCGGCGGAGTAGCGCCGTGGCTAGGGAGCCGGACGACGTGGCCCTGAGGCTGGCCGCTGCGATGCGCGTTGGGCGGCCGCAGGCGGCCGGAACGCGTCTGATCGCACGGGTGGAGCGCCTGGAGAGAATGCCGTGACCAAGCTCGTCGTCGACGGCATCGAAGTCGATGTCCCGCCGGATTTCACCCTGCTGCAGGCCTGCGAGGCCGCCGGGGCCGAGATCCCGCGCTTCTGTTTCCACGAGCGGCTGTCGATCGCCGGCAATTGCCGCATGTGCCTCGTGGAGCTGAAGGGCGCGCCGAAGCCCGTCGCGTCCTGCGCCTGGGGCGTGCGCGATTGCCGTCCGGGCCCGAACGGCGAGCCGCCGACCGTGTCCACCAAGTCGCCGATGGTGAAGAAGGCGCGCGAGGGGGTGATGGAGTTTCTCCTCATCAACCACCCGCTCGATTGCCCGATCTGCGACCAGGGCGGCGAATGCGACCTCCAGGACCAGGCCATGGCCTACGGGGTCGACACCACGCGCTTCCACGAGAACAAGCGCGCGGTGCACGACAAGTATATCGGCCCGCTCGTCAAGACGTCGATGAACCGCTGCATCCATTGCACGCGCTGCATCCGCTTCGTGGCCGAGGTCGCGGGCGTGCCTGACCTCGGCGCCACCGGGCGCGGCGAGGACATGGAGATCACGACCTATCTCGAACACGCGATGGGCTCGGAACTGCAGGCCAACGTGGCCGACCTCTGCCCCGTCGGCGCGCTGACCCACAAGCCGCAGGCCTTCAACCTGCGGCCCTGGGAGCTGAGCAAGACCGCCTCTGTCGACGTCATGGACGCGGTCGGGTCCAACATCCGGGTCGATTCGCGCGGCCGCGAGGTGATGCGCGTGCTGCCCCGGGTGCACGAGGGCATCAACGAGGAGTGGATCTCCGACAAGACCCGCCAGCACGTGGACGGTCTCCGCTTGCAGCGGCTGGATCGGCCGTTTCTGCGCGAAGACGGACGTCTTCGGCCGGCGAGCTGGGCGGAGGCGTTCGCCGCCATCGCGGCCCGCGTGAAGGCGGCGGCTCCCGCACGGATCGGGGCGATCGCCGGCGACCTCGCGGCCGTGGAAGAGATGTGGGCGCTGAAGCTGCTGATCCAGGCGCTCGGCTCGCCCAACATCGACGCGCGCCAGGACGGCTCCGTGCTCCACCCGGCGCATGGCCGGGCCTCCTACCTGTTCAATCCCAGCATTGCCGGGATCGAGGACGCGGACGCCATCCTGATCGTCGGGTCGAACCCGCGGCTGGAAGCGTCCATCGTCAACGCCCGCATCCGCAAGCGCTGGCGCATGGCACCGCTGCCGGTGGGCGTGATCGGCCAGCGGGTGGACCTCACCTATGACCACGCCCATCTCGGCGCAGGTCCGGACAGCCTCGATGAGCTCGCGGCCGGCCGTCTCGACTTCCTGGATGTGCTGAAGCGGGCCGAGCGGCCCCTGGTCGTGCTCGGCCCCGGCGCGACCGCCCGGGCCGACGGCGCGGCGATCCTGGCCGCCCTGTCGGGTCTCGCCGGAAGCATCGGTGCGGTGGCCGGCGGCTGGAACGGCCTGGCCGTGCTGCACGGCGCCGCGTCGCGGGTCGGCGCGCTCGACATCGGCTTCGTGCCGGGGGAGGGCGGCATGACGGCTCCGGCCATGGCCGAAGCTGGCGCGCTCGACGTGCTGTTCAACCTCGGCGCGGACGAGATCGAGATCGCGCCCGGGGCCTTCGTGATCTACCAGGGCACGCATGGCGACCGCGGCGCCCACCGGGCGGACGTGATCCTGCCGGGGGCTGCCTATACGGAGAAGTCCGGCACCTACGTGAACACCGAAGGCCGGGTGCAACAGACCGGCCGAGCCGTGTTCCCGCCGGGCGACGCGCGCGAGGATTGGGCGATCCTGCGAGCCCTCTCCGACCATCTCGGGCAGCGCCTGCCCTTCGACAATCTGCCGGCGCTGCGGCGTGACCTCTACGCCGCGCATCCGCACCTCGCGCGGTTGGACGAGATCGCGCCCGCCGACGGCGCCGCCGCGCTGTCGGCCTGGGCCGGGCTCGGTGCCGGGGGAGGCGCCGGCTCGGGCCGTGAGCCGTTCCGCTCGCCTGTGCGCGACTTCTTCCTGACCAACCCGATCGCCCGCGCCTCGCGCGTGATGGCGGAATGCTCGGCGCTGCAGACGGCGACGCCGGCCCTGCAGGCGGCGGAGTAGGAGCCGGCATGTCCACCACCGACATCCTCCTCGCCGTCGGGCTGGCGGCGCTGAAGAGCGTCGTCCTGCTCGTCTGCCTGCTCGTGTTCATTGCGTTCGCGCTCTACGCCGACCGCAAGATCTGGGCGGCCGTACAGCTCCGGCGCGGGCCGAACGTGGTCGGCCCCTGGGGCCTGCTGCAGAGCTTCGCCGACCTGACCAAGTTCTTCGTCAAGGAGCCGATCATCCCGGCTTCGGCGAACAAGGGCGTGTTCCTGCTGGCGCCGCTCGTTTTCGCGGTGCTGTCCCTCTCGGCCTGGGCCGTGATCCCGCTCTCCGCCGGCTGGGCGGTCGCCGACATCAATGTCGGCGTGCTCTACATTTTCGCGATCTCGTCGCTCGGGGTCTACGGCGTGATCATGGGCGGCTGGGCCTCGAACTCGAAATACCCCTTCCTCGGCGCCCTCAGGTCGGCCGCCCAGATGGTATCCTACGAGGTCTCGATCGGCTTCGTGATCATCACGGTGCTGATGTGCGCCGGCTCGCTCAACCTGACCCGGATCGTCGAAGCGCAGAACCAGTACGGCATCTTCGGCTGGTACTGGCTGTGGCTGTTTCCGATGTTCGTGGTGTTCTTCATCTCGGCCATGGCCGAGACGAACCGCCCGCCCTTCGACCTGCCGGAGGCCGAATCCGAGCTCGTGGCCGGCTACATGGTCGAGTATTCCTCGACGCCGTTCCTGCTCTTCATGCTCGGCGAGTACGTGGCCATCATGCTGATGTGCGCGCTCGGCACGATCCTGTTCCTGGGCGGCTGGCTGTCCCCCATCCCGTTCGCGCCCTTCACCTGGGTGCCGGGCGTGGTCTGGTTCGTGCTCAAGGCCTCGTTCCTGTTTTTCATGATCGCCATGGTGAAGGCGTTCGTGCCGCGCTACCGCTACGATCAGCTCATGCGGCTCGGCTGGAAGGTGTTCCTGCCGCTCTCGCTCGCCATGGTCGTGATCGTCGCTTTTGTCCTCAAGGTGACGGATCTCGCCCCGCGCGGGCCCGAGGCCGTCCGGCCCGTCGCCACGGAGGGAGTCGTCCGATGAACGTCACCCAGGCCGCCACCTCGCTGCTCCTGAAGGAGTTCGTCGGCGCCTTCGTCCTGTCGATGAAATACTTCTTCAAGCCGAAGGCGACGATCAACTACCCGTTCGAGAAGAACCACCTGTCGCCCCGCTTTCGGGGCGAGCATGCCCTCCGCCGCTACCCCAACGGCGAGGAGCGCTGCATCGCCTGCAAGCTGTGCGAGGCGATCTGCCCGGCCCAGGCCATCACCATCGAGGCCGGGCCGCGCCGCAATGACGGCACGCGGCGGACCACGCGCTACGACATCGACATGGTGAAGTGCATCTATTGCGGCTTCTGCCAGGAGGCGTGCCCGGTGGATGCGATCGTCGAGGGTCCGAATTTCGAATTCGCGACCGAGACGCGCGAGGAGCTGCTCTACGACAAGCAGAAGCTGCTCGATAACGGCGCCCGCTGGGAGCGGGTGATCGCCCAGAACCTCGCCGCCGACGCGCCTTACCGGTGAGGCGCCGCTTTCGCCCCGCCATGCCGCGGCCTATAGACGCCCGAGTCCCATGACCGCCCTCTTCTTCTACCTCTTCTCGACGGTCACCGTCGCGTCCGCCTTCATGGTGATCGCGGCCCGCAACCCCGTCCATTCGGTGCTGTACCTGATCCTCGCCTTCGTGAACGCGGCGGGGCTCTTCCTGCTGATGGGGGCCGAGTTCCTGGCGATGATCCTGGTGGTCGTCTACGTGGGCGCGGTCGCGGTGCTGTTCCTGTTCGTCGTGATGATGCTCGACGTGGATTTCGCCGAGCTCAGGCAGGGTTATCTCAACTACCTGCCCGTCGGAGCCCTGATCGGGCTCATCTTCCTGGTCGAGCTCGTGCTCGTGGTCTCGACCTGGACGGTCAGCCCCACCGCCCTGCAGCTGCCGCTGGCCGGCAGCCCGACCGTCGAGGCGCTCACCAACACGGAAGCGATCGGGCGGGTGCTCTACACGCGCTACGCCTATTTCTTCCAGGCGTCGGGCCTGATCCTGCTGGTGGCCATGATCGGCGCCATCGTGTTGACGCTGCGCGACCGGGTCGGCGTGCGGCGCCAGATCATCGCCGTGCAGGTTGCCCGCACGCCTGAGGAAGCCGTGGAAATGCGGTCCGTGCCGTCCGGCCGGGGCCTGCCGGAGGAGGTGTCGTGACGATCGGGCTCGGACACTTCCTGACGGTCGCGGCCATCCTGTTCACGCTCGGTGTGCTGGGCATCTTCCTGAACCGCAAGAACGTGATCGTCATCCTGATGTCGATCGAGCTCATGCTGCTCGCGGTGAACATCAACCTGGTCGCGTTCTCGACCCACCTCAACGACATCGTCGGGCAGGTGTTCGCTCTCTTCATCCTGACGGTCGCGGCGGCGGAAGCGGCGATCGGGCTCGCCATCCTGGTCGTCTTCTATCGCAACCGCGGCTCGATCGCGGTGGAAGACGTCAACATGATGCGGGGCTAGCCGGCGGTCCCATGTACCACCTCATCGTCTTCCTTCCCCTTCTCGGCTTCCTGATCGCCGGCCTGTTCGGCCGTGTCATCGGACCGCGGCCGAGCGAGCTCGTCACGACCGGGCTCCTTGTCGTCTCGGCCCTTCTGTCCTGGGTCGCCTTCTTTCAGGTCGGCTACGGCTCCGGCGCGACCCGCGTGCAGGTCGCCACCTGGTTCGCCTCGGGCGGGCTCGTGGTCGACTGGGCGCTGCGCATCGACACGCTCACGGTCGTGATGCTGGTCGTGGTGAACACGGTGTCGGCGCTCGTTCACGCCTATTCCATCGGCTACATGCACGAGGATCCGCACCGGCCGCGGTTCTTCGCCTACCTGTCGCTGTTCACCTTCGCCATGCTGATGCTGGTGACGTCGGACAACCTCGTCCAGATGTTCTTCGGCTGGGAGGGCGTCGGCCTCGCGAGCTATCTGCTGATCGGTTTCTGGTACGAGAAGCCCTCGGCCAACGCCGCGGCCATGAAGGCCTTCATCGTCAACCGCGTCGGCGATTTCGGCTTCGCGCTCGGCATCTTTCTGGTCTTCGTGCTGTTCGGGTCGACCGTCTACGACGAGATCTTCCCGCGCGTCGGCGAGTTTGCGAACGCCACGTTCCGCTTCCTCGGCTACGAGTGGCACGCGCTGACGCTGGCCTGCCTGCTGCTGTTCATGGGCGCCATGGGCAAGTCAGCCCAGTTCCTGCTGCACACCTGGTTGCCGGACGCGATGGAAGGCCCGACGCCCGTGTCGGCCCTCATCCATGCCGCGACCATGGTGACGGCCGGCGTGTTCATGGTGGCCAGGCTGTCGCCGCTGTTCGACGCGGCGCCGACCGCGCTCGTGGTCGTGACGGTGGTCGGGGCGATCACGGCGTTCTTCGCCGCGACGGTCGGGCTGGTGCAGAACGACATCAAGCGGGTCATCGCGTATTCGACCTGCTCGCAGCTCGGCTACATGTTCGTGGCGCTCGGTGTCGGCGCCTACGGGGCCGGCATCTTCCACCTGTTCACGCATGCCTTCTTCAAGGCGCTGCTGTTCCTCGGCGCTGGCTCCGTCATCCACGCGATGCACCACGAGCAGGACATGCGGAACATGGGCGCGCTGCGGAGCCGCATCCCGTTCACGGCCGCCGTCATGACCATCGGCACGCTGGCGCTGATCGGCTTCCCGTTCACGGCGGGCTACTACTCGAAGGACGCCATCATCGAGGCGGCCTTCATGTCGGACCGGCCGGGCCATGCGCTCGCCTTTGTGCTGACGGTGGCTGCGGCCTTCATGACGTCCTTCTATTCCTGGCGCCTGTTCTTCATGACCTTCGAGGGTCCGGCACGCTGGGATGGTTCGCACGGTCACGCGCATGCCCACGCGCACGCCGCCGCCGGGTCCCACCTGGCCGACGGCGCCCCCGGCCACCACGAAGGCGTGGCCCACGACAACAAGGGTCACGACATTGAGCCGGCCTCGCATTCCGACCTCGAACACGGCCACCACGGCCCGCTCCAGCCGCATGAGAGCCCGCTGATCATGACCGTGCCGCTGGCCATCCTGGCGGTCGGCGCTCTGCTGGCCGGCATCGTGTTCAGCGGCCGCTTCATCGGCCACGGCGCGGAGCAGTTCTGGAAGGGCTCGCTCGCCCCGAGCCAGCTCAAGATCCTGGACGAGATCCACCATGTCCCGGCCTGGGTGGCGTGGTCGCCGTTCGTGATGCTGACGCTCGGCTTCGTGCTGGCGTTCTGGATGTATCTGCGCCGCCCGGGCTCGGCTGCCCGCCTCGCCGCGCAGCACCCGATCCTGTACCGGTTCCTGCTCAACAAGTGGTACTTCGACGAGATCTACGACGTCGTCTTCGTGCGCGGGGCGAAGTGGCTCGGCCGCTTCCTCTGGAAGAAGGGTGACGGCGCGGTGATCGACGGCCTTGGCCCCGACGGCGTCTCCGCCCGGGTGTTCGACGTGACCCGCGGGGTCGTGCGGCTGCAGACCGGCTACGTCTACCACTATGCCTTCGTCATGCTGATCGGCGTTGCGGCGCTGATCAGTTGGTATCTCGTTGTCGGCACCTCCGGGGGACACTGAGCCATGTTCTCGCTCGGCATCCTGGCCGGTCTTCTCATCGTGCCGCTGGTCGGCGCGGCCTTCATCCTGACCCTGGGCGGCGACGACCGCGACGTGCGGTCGAACGCCCGCTCGGCCGCGCTCGCGACCACGGTCGTGACGTTCCTCCTGTCGCTGTGGGCCTGGTCGCGCTTCGACCCCTCCACCGCGGCCTTCCAGCTCACGGAAAGCCACCGCTGGCTGGCCGAGACGATCCGCTTCAAGCTGACGGTGGACGGCTTCTCGATGCCGTTCATCCTGCTCACGACGTTTCTGATGCCCTTCTGCATCCTGGCGTCCTGGGAGGTGATCGAGACCCGGGTGAAGGCCTATTACGTCGCCTTCCTGGTGCTCGAGACCACCATGATCGGGGTCTTCGCAGCCGGCGACCTCGTGCTGTTCTACCTGTTCTTCGAAGCCGGCCTGATCCCGATGTTCCTGATTATCGGCATCTGGGGCGGGAAGCGGCGCATCTACGCGTCGTTCAAGTTCTTCCTCTACACCCTGCTCGGCTCGGTTCTGATGCTGCTCGCGATCATCGCGATGTATTGGCACGCCGGCACGACGGACATCCAGACGCTGCTGCAGCACCGGTTCCCGGCCTCCATGCAGACCTGGCTCTGGCTTGCCTTCTTTGCCTCGCTGGCCGTGAAGATGCCGATGTGGCCCGTCCACACCTGGCTGCCGGACGCGCATGTCGAGGCACCGACCGCGGGCTCGGTGATCCTGGCCGGCATTCTGTTGAAGATGGGCGGCTACGGCTTTATCCGCTTCTCGCTGCCGATGTTCCCGGACGCGTCGCTGCTGTTCCAGCCGCTCGTCTACGCGCTGTCGGTCGTGGCGATCATCTACACCTCCCTCGTCGCCCTGATGCAGGAGGACATGAAGAAGCTGATCGCCTATTCGTCTGTCGCCCATATGGGCTTCGTGACCATGGGGATCTTCACGCTCAACCCGCAGGGCATCCAGGGCGCGATGTTCCAGATGGTCAGCCACGGCCTGGTCTCGGGCGCGCTCTTCCTCTGCGTCGGCGTGGTCTACGACCGCATGCACACCCGCGAGATCGCCGCCTATGGCGGCCTCGTGAACCGCATGCCGCTCTACGCGGTGGCGTTCCTGATCCTCACCATGGGCAATGTCGGGCTGCCGGGCACCTCGGGCTTCGTCGGCGAGTTCCTGACCATGATGGGGGCGTTCCGGTCGAACCCCTGGGTGGGCTTCTTTGCGGCCTTCGGCGTCATCCTGTCGGCCGGCTACGCGCTCTGGCTCTACGCCCGGGTCGTGTACGGCAAGCTCGAGAAGCCCTCGCTGCAGGGCATCGCCGATCTCGACCGGCGCGAGATCCTCACCCTCGCGCCTCTCGTGGCGCTGGTGATCTGGTACGGCGTTGCGCCCGGCCAGATCCTCGACACCTTCGCGGCCCCGACGGAGGCGCTCATCCGGAGCGTAGAGGCCGCCCTTGCGACCGTGAAGACGGCCGCCGCCCCCGGCCTGCGCTGACGGACCCCACATGAGCACCACCTTCATGGCGACCGGCTTCTGGCCGGCGCTCCCCGAGATCATTCTGGCCCTCGGCGCGCTGGCCCTGACCCTGGTCGGCGCCTACCGGGGCGAACGCTCCACGGTGATCGTGGGCACCGGCGCTTTCGTGGTGATCCTGCTCGCGCTCGTGGCGGTCGGCATCACGCCGCGAACCCGCGTCACGACCTTCGGCGGCTCCTACATCTCCGACGATTTTGCCCGCTACATGAAGGCGCTGGTGCTGCTGGCGGCTGCCGCCACCATCGCGCTCTCCTCCGATTTCATGGAGCGCCAGCGCTTCGCCCGGTTCGAATACCCGCTCCTCATCCTGCTCTCGACCACGGGCTCGATGATGATGATTTCGGCGAATGACCTCATCGCGCTCTATCTGGGGCTCGAGCTGCAGAGCCTTGCCGCCTACGTGATCTGCGCCATCCACCGCGACAACGTGCGGTCGTCCGAGGCGGGGCTGAAATATTTCGTCCTCGGCGCGCTCTCATCCGGGATGCTGCTTTACGGCGCCTCGCTGGTCTACGGCTTCACCGGGACGGTCTCGTTGCCGGCCATCGCCGCGAGCGTCCAGGGCCAGGCTCCGATCGGTCTCACCCTCGGCCTCGTGTTCCTGGCCGCCGGCATCGCCTTCAAGCTCGCAGCCGCGCCGTTCCACATGTGGACGCCCGACGTCTATGAAGGCGCGCCGACGCCGGTGACCGCCTTCCTGGCCTCCGCCCAGAAGGTCGCCGCGATCGCGCTCGCCGTCCGGGTCTTCATCGGTGGCTTCCCGTCCGTGGCCGAGTCCTGGCAGCAGATCATCGTGTTCGTGGCGATCCTGTCGATGCTGATCGGCTCGTTCGCGGCGATCGGCCAGACCAACATCAAGCGCCTGATGGCCTATTCCTCCATCGGCAACATCGGCTACGCGCTGATCGGGCTCGCGGCCGGAACGCCCGAGGGTATCCAGGGCATCATCGTCTACATGGCGATCTACCTCGCCATGACCCTCGGCGCCTTCGCGGTGATCCTTGGCATGCGGCGCGGCGACACCTATGTCGAAGGCATCGACGACCTATCGGGGGCGGCTCAGACGCATCCCTGGCGCGCCTTCGCGCTCGCCATGATGCTGTTCTCGCTCGCCGGCATCCCGCCGCTTGCGGGCTTCTTCGCCAAGTTCTACGTGTTCGCTGCAGCGATCCAGGCGAATCTGTTTGTTCTCGCCGTGATTGGCGTGGTGACCAGCGTGGTCGGCGCGTATTATTATATCCGCATTGTGAAGATCATGTATTTCGACGCCCCGCGCCCTGCCTTCGAGCGGCTGCCGGACGGCCCCCAGGCTGTGCTGATCGCCTGCAGCGTGGTCGTGGTCCTGTTTTGGATGATTCCGGCGCCCCTCGTGTCCTCCGCCGAGAGCGCGGCCCGGTCGCTGTTCAACTGACGGGATGGAGGTTTCCCTCGCACCGCCCGCGGAGAGGGCCGGATATCGGCTGGCCGCGTTCGAGGAGATCGGATCCACCAGCACCGAGGCGCTGACGCGGGCCGCCGCCGGAGAGGCGGGGCCGCTCTGGATCGTCGCCGGCCGGCAGAGCGCGGGTCGGGGTCGCCGTGGGTCGTCCTGGCAATCGCCCTCGGGCAACCTCGCCGCCAGCCTGCTGCTGACGACGGAGCTGCCGGCCATGCTGGTCGCGCAGCTCGGATTCGTTGCCGGGGTCGCAGTTCTCCGGGCGCTGGACAGGTGCTGTCCGAGCGCCCGTGCGAGGCCGGCGCTCGGCGCGGGCTTTCAGCTCAAATGGCCGAACGACGTCCTGGCCGGCGGGGCCAAGCTCGCCGGAATCCTCCTTCAGACCGAGGAGGTCCATGGCCGCCGCGCCGTGGTGGTGGGAATCGGCCTGAACGTGGCGTCCGCGCCCGCCGGGCTGCCCTATGCCACCGCGTCCCTGCGCGATCTCGGGTATCATGTCGACGCTGCGTCGCTCTTCACGGCACTCTCCGAAACCTGGCTTGCCGCCCATGCCGACTGGGCCGAGGGCAGGGGCTTCGACAGGGTCCGGGCGGAGTGGCTCGGGCGGGCAACGGGGGTCGGCGGGGCGGTCGCGGTCCGCACGGGCGCCGCCGTGACGCGCGGCGTCTTTGAAACCATCGACGAGCACGGGCAGCTGGTGCTGCGGGCTCATGACGGGTCGCCGCGCCGGGTCAACGCGGGCGAAGTCCATTTTGGCACGACCGCCACCGAACGGGCGGGAGCCCAACCATGAACGATTCAGACGAACTCGTCTTCCTGCCGCTCGGCGGCCTCGGGGAGATCGGGATGAATGCCGCGCTCTACGGCTTCGGGCCGAAGAAGCGAAAAAAGTGGATTCTCGTGGATTGCGGGATGGGCTTCGCCGGCGAGGAGCACCTGCCCGGCGTCGACGTCATGTATCCCGACCTGTCCTTCATCGAGCGGCGCAAGGAGGATCTGCTCGCGATCCTCATCACGCATGCGCACGAAGACCATATCGGGGCGCTGGTCGAGAGCTGGCCTAAGTTGCGCGTTCCCGTTTACGCGACGCGTTTCGCGCTCTCGCTGATCGAGGTGCGCAAGCTGTCCGAGCCCGGCGCACCGAAGATCCCGCTGAAGGAGGTCGTGCCGGGTCAGCGCTTCAAGCTCGGCCCGTTCGAGATCGACTACGTTCCGGTCTCCCATTCCATTCCGGAATCCAACGCGCTCGCCATCCGCACGCCGCACGGGCTCGTGGTCCATACTGGCGACTGGAAGATCGACTCGTCCCCCCATCTCGGCGGCAACACCTCGGCTGCCGCGTTCCAGGCACTCGGGGACGAAGGCGTCCTGGCGCTCGTTGCCGATTCCACCAACGTCGTGCGCGATGGCGAGAGCCCGCCGGAAAGCGCGGTCGCGGAAACCCTGCGCAAGATCATCGCCGCCTCGCCCCACCGCGTGGCGGTGACGACCTTCGCATCCAACGTCGCTCGCATCCGAGCGGTGGCCGAAGCTGCGCAGGCCGCACGCCGCGAGGTGGTCGTGATCGGCCGCGCCATGGACCGCGTGGGCCAGGTGGCGCGCGAACTCGGCTATCTCGACGGCCTGCCCGAGTTCAGCCCGCCGCAGGCCTACAGCTACCTGCCGCGGGATAAGGTGGTCGCCCTCCTGACCGGCTCTCAGGGCGAGCCCCGGGCCGCGCTCGCCCGCATCGCGGCGGACCAGCATCCCGACATCACCCTGGCTGCCGGGGACCGCGTCATCTTCTCGTCCCGCACCATTCCGGGCAACGAGAACGCCGTGAACGGCATCGTCAACGCGCTCGTGCGGCGCGGCATCGACATCGTCACCGACCGGCACGACCTGGTTCACGTCTCCGGCCATCCCCGGCGCGGCGAGATGCGGCAGATGTACGAATGGACCCGGCCGCGCATCGCCGTGCCGGCGCATGGCGAGGACCTGCATCTCGCCGAACACGCCGATTTCGCGCGCGCCCAAGGCGTGCCGGAGGTCGTGCGCGCCCGCAACGGTACGCTTGTTCGACTTGCCCCGGGCCGGGCCGAGATCATCGAACAGGTGCCGGCGAGCCGGCTCTATCGCGATGGCGACATCGTCGTACCGGCCAACGATCGTGGCATCTCCGAGCGGCGCAAGCTCGCCTTCGCGGGCATCGTGTCGGTGGCGCTCGCCATGGACAAGGCGGGCGAGCTCGTGGGCGACCCGGCCGTCGAGCAGATGGGGTTGCCGCAACTCACGCGCTCGGGCGAGCTGCTGGCCGATCTGATCGACGACACCATCGACGAGGTGCTGCGGACCCTGCCGCGCGCCAAGCGCCGCGACCCGGATGCCGTCGAGGAGGCGGTGGGGCGCGCGCTGCGGAGCGCGCTGCGGCAGGCCTGGGGCAAGAAGCCCGCCTGCCACGTCATGGTGCTCGACGTATAGGGTGCCGTCTGGCCGCTGCGCGGCGACGGCGCGGATGCCACGCCCGGAAGGATGACATGATCGGCCGCCTCAATCACGTCGCGATCGCGGTGCCGGACCTGGCGGGCGCGACGGCCGTTTATCGGACCGCGCTCGGGGCCGAGGTGACCGAGCCGCAACCCCACCCGGAGCACGGCGTGACGGTGGTGTTCGTCACGCTGCCCAACACCAAGATCGAGTTCCTGGAACCGCTCGGGGAGGGGTCCCCGATCCGCGCCTTCCTGGATCGCAATCCCGGCGGCGGCGTCCACCACCTGTGCTACGAGGTCGAGGATATCCGGGCCGCTCGCGACCGGCTGCTGGCGCAGGGCGCGCGCATCCTGGGTTCGCCGGAGCCCAAGACCGGTGCCCATGGCAAGCCGGTCCTGTTCCTGCATCCCAAAGACTTCCTGGGAACCCTCGTGGAACTCGAGCAGGCGTGAGGCGATGATCGCTCTGATCGATATTCTGGCGCGCTCGCTCTGGACGACGATTCTGGCCACGATCGGCATCGCGGCCGCGGCCGTGCTGGCCGGCTGGAGCCTGGACCTCACCATCGCAGGCGCGACGGGGCTTTATTTTGTGACGTGGTGGATCACGCTGTTCGCCGTGCTGCCGGTCGGAATGCGGAGCCAGGCCGAGGCCGGCGAGATTACGACAGGAACGGAACCGGGCGCTCCGGCAGCGCCGGCGCTCCGGCAGCGGGCGATCTGGACGTCGCTCGCCTCGGCGATCGTGTTCATCGCTGCAGCGGTCGCGCTGCCCTTGACGGGTCTCTAGGCCAACAAAAAAGCAAGGCCGCAGCCTTGCTTTTTGCCTTACGGCAGATCGTCGATTGCCCGGCATTGCTTGCCACCGCAGATGCGGATTGAGGCTGTAAAGATCCCTCCCGAGACCTGGACCCGGCGCATCTCTCAGGGGCTGCGCTCAAGTTCGTGTAGGCGAGAAGATTTCGCCTGTCACGCGTTTTCAGGCGATGTCATACTTTCGTCTGATCTGTTTGCGGGGAGGTGATCCGCGCCTCCCGCCGGCTCCGTCGGCTTGCCTTTCCGGGGGAATGGTCGGATAGCCTCCGACGCCCGAAGGGCTTCACCGAGCCGCTTCGACCCTCCCCCCTTCATTCCGACCAAACCATGCGGCTGTCCCGTTCTTTCGTCCCGATCCTGCGCGAGGTGCCCCGCGAAGCGGAGATCGTCTCCCACAAGCTGATGCTGCGGGCGGGCATGATCCGGCAGCAATCAGCGGGGATCTATTCCTGGCTGCCGCTCGGCCTGCGCGTGCTGCGCCGGATCGAAGAGATCGTCCGGCAGGAGCAGGACCGCTCGGGAGCCATCGAGATCCTGATGCCGACCATTCAATCGGCCGATCTCTGGCGCGAATCCGGCCGCTACGAGGCCTACGGCAAGGAGATGCTGCGCATCACCGACCGGCACGAGCGCGAGATTCTGTACGGGCCGACCAACGAGGAGATGGTCACCGACATCTTCCGGACTTACGTGAAGTCGTACCGCGACTTGCCGCTCAACCTCTACCACCTCCAGTGGAAATTCCGCGACGAGGTGAGGCCGCGCTTCGGCGTGATGCGCGGGCGCGAGTTCCTGATGAAGGACGCGTATTCCTTCGATCTGGACGAGGCGAGCGCGCGGACTGCCTACAACCGGATGTTCGTGGCCTATCTGCGCACCTTCGCCCGGATGGGCCTGAAGGCGATCCCCATGCGGGCCGATACGGGCCCGATCGGCGGGGACCTCAGCCACGAGTTCATCATCCTGGCCGAGACGGGCGAAAGCGAGGTGTTCTGTCACCGCGCCTATCTCGACATGGACACCCCGCCTGCGACCACCGACTTCCAGGATGCCGCCGCGCTCCAGGCGACGGTGGACCGCTGGACGGCGCGCTACGCGGCGACCTCCGAAATGCACGACGCCGTGGGCTTCGGCGAAATTGCGGCCGCGGATCAGGTCTCGGCCAGAGGCATCGAGGTCGGCCATATTTTCTTCTTCGGCACGAAGTACTCGGCTCCGATGGGCGCCCGGGTGGCCGGGCCCGACGGCGAGATGCGCGACGTGCAGATGGGGTCTTACGGTATCGGCCCGAGCCGGCTCGTCGCCGCCATCATCGAGGCCTCGCATGACGAGGCCGGGATCATCTGGCCGGATTCGGTCGCACCCTACGACGTCGCTCTGCTGAACCTGCGGCCGGGCGACCCCGCCACGGACGTCGCCTGCGACCGGATCGAGCGCGAGATGGAAGCCCAGGGCCTCTCGGTGTTGCACGACGATCGTGACGACCGGCCGGGGGCCAAGTTCGCCACCGCGGACCTGATCGGCCTGCCGTGGCAGGTGGTGGTGGGACCGAAGAGCCTGGCCGAGGGCAAGGTCGAGCTGAAGCGCCGCGCCACCGGCGCGCGGGAAACGCTGCCGCTTGAAAACCTAGGCGAGCGCCTTCGGGCTGGCGCGATCACCCCCGCATGAAGCTTGCCAGGGGCGCCAGCGGGGGCGGCACGATGCCGTTCGCCCCGTTCGAATGGATGCTGGCCGGGCGCTACCTGCGCACCCGGCGGCGCGAGGGCTTCGTCTCCGTCATCGCGCTCTTCTCCTTTCTCGGCATCATGCTCGGGGTCGCGACTCTGATCATCGTGCTGTCGGTGATGAACGGCTTCCGCAAGGAGCTGCTGGAGAAGATCGTCGGCATCAACGGGCACATCTTCGTCTCCGCGATCGAGCAGCCGCTGACCGATTACGTCGAGGTCTCGGACCGGCTGTCCAAGCTCTACGGCATCCGGCACGCCGTGCCGCTGGTGGAGGGGCAGGCCTTCGTGTCCGCGGCTGCCGGCGGCTCGGGCGTGCTGGTGCGGGGCGTGCGCGGCGAGGATATCGGCCGCATTCCGGGCATCGCCGGCAACGTCAAGCAAGGCTCGATCGAGAACTTCTCCACGTCCGGCGGCATCGCCCTCGGGCGCCGCGTGGCCGAGGGCCTTGGCGTGCAGGTGGGCGATACGGTGTCGCTGATCACCCCGCGTGGCGCCCAGACGCCGTTCGGGATGACGCCCCGGATCAAGGCCTATCCAGTGACCGCGGTGTTCGAGATCGGCATGTCCGAATTCGACGCCACCTTCGTCTACCTGCCGATGGCGGAGGCCCAGGCCTTCTTCAACCGCGAGGGCGACGTCAGCGTGATCGAGGTGTTCCTCGACGACGCCGACAAGGTCGACGAGGCCCGCTCGGCCATCGAGCAGGCCGCCGAGCGACCGATTGTCATGCAGGACTGGCGACAGCGCAACCGGACGTTCTTCTCGGCCCTCGAGGTCGAGCGCAACGTCATGTTCCTGATCCTGACCCTGATCGTGCTGGTGGCGGCGCTGAACATCGTCTCCGGCCTGATCATGCTGGTGAAGGACAAGTCGTCCGACATCGCCATCCTGCGCACCATGGGGGCGACGCGCGGCGCCATCATGCGGATCTTCCTGGTTACGGGCGCCTCGATCGGCGTGGTCGGCACCATCGCGGGTTTCCTGCTCGGGCTCGTCTTCGCCCTGAACATCGAAACGATCCGCCAGGGCCTGTCGCGGCTCACCGGTGCGAATCTGTTTCCGGCCGAGCTGTATTTCCTGTCGCGCCTGCCGGCCGACGTGAACGGCCGCGAGGTCGCCACCGTGGTTGCCCTGGCCATGACGCTGTCGCTGCTGGCGACGCTGTATCCGTCCTGGCGGGCTGCCCGGCTCGATCCCGTCCAAGCCCTGCGCTACGGCTAGCGACATGGCCCAGGCAGCAGAACCCGGCATGGAGCCGGCGCTCAGGCTCGCGGCGGTCGAGCGTCGCTATCCCCAGGGGGAGGGGTTTCTCGAGATCCTGCGCGGCACCGATCTGGAGATCCGTCCGGGCGAGATGGTGGCGCTCGTCGCGCCCTCCGGAACGGGCAAGTCGACCCTGCTCCACGTCGCCGGCCTGCTGGAGCGGCCGGATGGCGGCGAGGTGATCGTCGGCGGCAAGCCTACGAGTGCGATGAACGACGGTGAGCGCACCCGTACGCGGCGCGAGGAGATCGGCTTCGTCTACCAGTTCCACTATCTGCTGCCGGAATTCTCGGCGGCCGAGAACGTGGTCATGCCGCAGATGATTCGCGGGCTCGGCCGGGTCGAGGCGACCCGGCGAGCGAACGAGCTGCTCACCTTCCTGGGCCTCGGTGAACGGCTCGCCAATCGGCCGGGAGAATTGTCTGGCGGCGAGCAGCAGCGGGTCGCCATCGCCCGCGCCGTCGCCAATGCGCCGCGGCTTCTCTTGGCCGACGAGCCGACGGGCAATCTCGACCCGCAGACCGCGGCGCATGTGTTTTCCACGCTCGTGTCGCTGGTGCGGGCCTCGCGCCTCGCCGCCCTGATCGCGACCCACAATCTCGACCTCGCGGCCCGTATGGACCGGCGGCTGACGCTCAAGGCCGGGATGATCGTGGAACTCGACTGAGCCGCGGCTGCGTCGCTCAAGCTGTGAGTTCCCGGCTCGGACGCGTGGACAGGCTGGGGCTCCATCTGAAAATCTAGGGCTCGCGCCGGAGCCGAGGTCTGGAGCCAGCCCTCGGCCTCGATCCGCAACCCGGTCGGAACCACGATGAGCCGCATTCTCCGCGACGTGGGCTTCGTCCACCTCCATGTCCACTCGTCCTATTCGCTCCTGGAAGGGGCGATGAAGATCGGCACGTTGGCCGACCTCGCCTATGCGGACGAGCAGCCCGCTCTTGCACTCACGGACACGAACAACCTCTTCGGGGCGCTCGAATTTTCCGAGAAGCTCGCCGGCAAGGGGATCCAGCCGATCGCCGGCATCCAGCTCTCGGTCGCCTTCGAGGAGCCGGAGCCGAATGCCCGCCCGGGCGCTGTGCGCTGGAGCGACATCGTGCTCCTGGCCAAGAGCGAGGAGGGCTACCTCAACCTGATGCGCCTCGCGAGCGGGGCCTATTTCGACGTGCCGCTCGGGGAGCCGCCGCGCGTCTTGGCCGCGACCCTGGCGGCGCGCTCCGAGGGGCTGATTGCGCTGACCGGCGGCCGCGCGGGCCCCCTCGACACCGCCGTCCGCAACGGGCAGCCGGATCTCGCCCGGCGCAGGCTCGCCGCGCTCGAAGCCGCCTTCGACGACCGGCTGTATGTGGAGCTGCAGCGCCACGGCGAGGAGGATGGCCGGGCCGTCGAGGCCGAGTTGCTGGATCTGGCCGAGAGCCGCGGCCTGCCCGTGGTGGCCACCAACGAGCCCTTCTACGCCCGGGCGGACGACTACGAATCGCACGACGCGCTGCTCGCCATCGCCGAGGGCCGCCTCGTCTCGGACGAGAACCGGCGCCGGGTGTCGCCGGAGCATCGCTTCAAGACGCGGGCCGAGATGAAGGCCCTCTTCGCAGATCTCCCCGACGCGCTCGGCGCGTCCGTCGAGATCGCGATGCGCTGCGCCTTCCGGGTCCGCACCCGCAAACCCATCCTGCCGAGCTTCGGCACGGGGCGCAGCGAGGGCGCGCTGGACGAGGCGGCCGAGCTGCGGCAGCAGGCCGAAGCCGGGTTGGAGGCGAGGCTCGCCGCGCACGGCCCGGCGCCCGGCCTGGACGCGGAAACCTATCGCGAGCGGCTCGCCTACGAGCTCGACGTGATCACCCGGATGAAGTTCCCGGGCTACTTCCTGATCGTCGCGGACTTCATCAAATGGGCCAAGGAGCACGACATCCCGGTCGGCCCGGGCCGTGGCTCCGGTGCCGGGTCGCTCGCCGCCTACGCGCTGACGATCACCGACCTCGACCCGCTCCGGTTCGGCCTCCTGTTCGAGCGCTTCCTGAACCCCGAACGCGTCTCGATGCCGGATTTCGACATCGACTTTTGCGTGGACGGGCGCGAGCGCGTCATCCGCTACGTGCAGGAACGCTACGGCGAGGAGCAGGTCGGCCAGATCATCACCTTCGGCACGCTGCTCGCCCGCGGGGTCATGCGCGACGTCGGGCGCGTGCTCGAAATGCCCTACGGGCAGGTCGACAAGCTCACCAAGCTCGTGCCGCAGAACCCGGCCAACCCGGTCACCCTGCAGCAGGCGATCGAGGGCGAGCCGAAATTGCAGACGGCCGCGGCCGAGGAGCCCGTGGTCGGCCGCATGCTGGCCATCGCCCGGAAGCTCGAAGGGCTGCACCGCCACGCCTCGACCCACGCCGCCGGCGTGGTCATCGGCGACCGGCCGCTGCAGGAGCTGGTGCCCATCTACCGCGACCCGAAGACCGGGATGCGGGTGACCCAGTTCAACATGAAATGGGTCGAGCCGGCCGGGCTCGTGAAGTTCGACTTCCTCGGCCTGAAGACGCTGACCGTCCTCAAGCGGGCCGTGGAGCTGATCCGCGAGCGGGGCGGAGAGGTCGACCTTGAAGCCTTGCCGCTCGACGACCCCAAGACCTACGCGATGCTGGGTCGGGGCGAGACGGTCGGCGTGTTCCAGGTGGAATCGGCCGGCATGCGCAAGGCGCTCTGCGAGATGGAGGCCGATCGGTTCGAGGACCTGATCGCGCTGGTCGCGCTGTACCGGCCGGGCCCGATGGCCAACATCCCGGTCTATTGCGCCCGCAAGCTCGGCAAGGACCCGCAGCCCGAAATCACCTGGTATCCGCACCCGAAGCTGGCGCCGATCCTGCGCGAGACCTTCGGCATCATCGTCTACCAGGAGCAGGTAATGGAGGTGGCCAAGCTCCTGGCCGGCTACTCGCTCGGGGACGCCGACCTTCTGCGCCGCGCCATGGGCAAGAAGATCAAGGCCGAGATGGACGCCCAGCGGGCCATCTTCGTGAAGGGCTGCGTCGAGCGGGACATCGCGGAGCAGGACGCCGACACGATCTTCGACCTCCTGGCCAAGTTCGCCGATTACGGCTTCAACAAGAGCCACGCGGCCGCCTACGCGCTGATCGCCTATCAGACGGCCTATCTGAAGGCGAACTTCCCGGTCGAGTTCCTGGCCGCGTCCATGACGCTCGACCTCGACAACACCGACAAGCTCGGGGAATTCCGCCGCGAGGCCCAGCGCCTCGGCATCCGGGTCGAGCCGCCCTCCATCAACCGGTCCGGCGTGGTCTTTGCGGTGGAGCCCCAGGCCGAGGGCGGCGCTGCGATCCGCTACGCGCTGGCCGCCATCAAGGGGGTGGGTCGCTCCGCCGTGGAGGCGCTGGTCGCCGCCAGGGGCGAACGACGCTTCGTCGGCCTCACCGACCTGGCGCAGCGCATCAACCCGCGCCAGCTCAACAAGCGCACCCTGGAGAGCCTGGTCGCGGCCGGGGCGCTGGACGAGATCGAGCGTGACCGCGCCCGCGCCATCGCGGCCATCGACGGGATGCTCACGCTGGCCCAGCGCTCCCTCGAGGCCGAGGCCGGCGGCGCCCTCGACATGTTCGGTGGGCTCACCGACACGGCGATCGAGCTGCGCGTGCCGCCCTATGCCGCCTGGCCGGCCTCGGAGCGGCTGCGCAAGGAATACGAGGCCGTCGGCTTCTTCCTGTCCGGCCATCCGCTCGACGAATACGGCGATCTTCTGCGCAAGCTCCGCGTCCAAACCTGGGTCGAGTTCTGCCGGACGGCCCGTTCACAGGGCGGGGCGGTCGGGCGGGTCGCCGCGAGCGTGCTCGACCGGCAGGAGCGCCGCACCCGGACCGGGTCCAAGATGGGCATCGTCAACCTGTCGGATCAGACGGGGCACTACGAGGCAATCATCTTCTCGGAGGGATTGCAGACCTATCGCGACCTGCTGGAGCCGGGCCGCGACCTGCTCCTCACCATCCAGGCTGGGCTCGAAGGCGAGGAGGTGAGGGCCCGCATCCAGACGGCGGAGCCGCTGGAGGACGCGCTCGCACGGCACAGGAATGACATGCGGCTCGTGCTGCGGGACACCGCTCCGCTCGTCACCGTCCAGGAGCGCCTGCGCGCGCCGGGCGGCTTCGGCCGCGGCGAGGGAGAGGTGTCGCTGATCCTGCTCTTGGACGGCGACGCGCGCGAGGTCGAGGTCAAGCTGCCGGGCCGCTATCCGGCCTCCGCCCAGATCGCGGGCGCGCTGCGCGCCGTGCCGGGCGTGATCGAAGTGCAGATGAGTTGAGCGGGGCCCCGAGCGCCTGGCGGCCGGGACTCGCCCTGGCCGGGCCGCGCGGCCGGCTGACCGCCGCCGGTGTGGCGCCGCCGCGACGGGGTCGCGCCGGCGCCTGAGATGTCCTGCTTCAGCTGTCGGTGAAGCGGATCGTCTTTTCCTTGCAGATGTCGAGCTCGCTCGGCTCCGGCGCGCCGGTCTCGAACGTCGCCGCGATCGTCACCGTGCAGGTCTTCAGCGCCGGCAGCCGGAGCGTGGTCCGGCCCTTCGGCTTCAGCGGCTTCGCCAGCCGGGCCGACTTGCCGTCGCCCGTGACCTCCAGCCCGGTCAGCGTGTTCGGGCTCGCATTGTGAATCGTCAGGCTGCGGGCCGGAACCGGGCCCCTGGGCTTCGCCCGAGCCCGCGGCTTGCGGGTCTCCGCCGGAGCCTCTGCCGTCGGGGCCGCAGGCGCGGCCGCAGCCGGTGCGCTCGCCGGGCGAGCGCTTCCGGCCGGCGCCTCGAGCGGGGTGTCGAACAACGACCTCTGCGCGGCGGCTCCGTCCGCGCTCAGCGCGAGCGCCAGAGCCGCACAGCCGGCCATCCCGGCCTTCCTCCAAGTCATCATCTCGGCACAACCTCCTGTCCGCCCGCGGATGGACGACACCAGAACGACGGACGGCTGTCCAGCTCTCCGGAGTCGACCGCCACCCTCTAGAACCGTTCGACCTGGAAGTCGCCGTCCTGGCCGCCGCGACGGCGGATCGTGTCCGAGATCATGGGGATGACGTCCTCGGTCCGCTCCGCCACGAGGTAGCCGAGTTCGAGCCCGGGACGGATGAATCCGTGCTGCCGCATATGCGCGAAGAGGACGAGGAGCGGCTTCCAGAAGCCGTTCACGTCGAGCAGCAGGATCGGCTTCCTGTGACGCCCGAGCTGCGCCCAGGTCATCTGCTCCACCAGCTCCTCCAGCGTGCCGACCCCGCCCGGCAGGGCCACAAAGGCGTCCGCACGGTCGAACATCATCTGCTTGCGGGTGTGCATGTCCGGCACCACGACCAGTTCCTGAGCCTCGTCGAGCATCTGTTCGCGGCGGCGCAGGAAATCCGGGATGATGCCGGTGACCCGGCCGCCATGATGCAGGACCGAACGGGCCACCACGCCCATCAGGCCGACATCGCCGCCGCCGTAGACGAGCTCGATCCCAGCCTCGGCGAGCCCTCGCCCGAAGGCGGCCGCAGCCTCGGCGAAAGCCGGCTCGGCCCCGTTGCTGGAGCCGCAATAGACGCAGATTCGGCGCAGCTCCGGCGCGTGGTCCCGCCTGTCCTGTACCGGGTCCCAGGCCACCCCCGGGATGTTGTTACGCATGATGTCATCCTTGTTGCCGGCCTGTCGGACGCGTAAACCTTGATAGCCGCAGCCTTAATCAGCGGATGACACGGCGGGTCGACGCTCCATGGGTTCCGGTCGGGTCAGCTTCACGATCCCCATCTTGGCCGTGATCGCCTTCGCCGCAACCCTCGGCTGGTTTGGCTACCGCTACCTGCGACCGGATCCCGCATCCATGCCGGCGCCCGGGCCCGCCCCGGTCACGGCGCCTGCGCCGGTCGCACCGCCGGTGCGGGTGGACGCGCCGTCGGCTGACAATCCAAGCCGGCCGGGCGAGCGGCCGGTGGATCCGGGCGCCGCCGCCCCGGCTCCTTTGACCCC
>NZ_JAQGKF010000210.1 GCF_028290205.1 Enterovirga sp.
GCCGACCAGATCCGCAGGGTCAGATCGGACCCGGCCGAGACCAGCCGCCCGTCCGGCAGGAACGCGACGGCGTTGACGTTGCCGGCATGTCCCTCCAGCGCGCGCCCCTCGCCGCCCGAGAGGGGCCTGATGCGGGCCGTTCCGTCCCAGGAGGCCGAGGCCAGGTCCCGGCCGTCCGGCGACACGGCCAGCGCGACCACGGGGCCGGCATGCTCCGTGAAGACGCGGACCGGTTTCGGCACCCCGGCGCGCCAAAGCGCGATGCGGCCGTCCTCGCCCCCGCTCAGGAAGGCGCCGTCCGGCACGAACGCGACCGCATGCACGGCGCCGTCGTGGAAACGCCGCACCTCGCGGGCAACCCCGTCCTCGATCGACCACAGCACGGCTGATTGGTCGAAACTGCCGGACACCGCCCGGAACCCGTCGGGCGAGATCGCGAGGGCCCGGACGGGGCCGCCATGGCCGCGGAGCTGCGCCGCTGCGGGGCCGGCCAGACCGGTGAGGACCCATGCGGCCGCGGCGGCAAACAGAACGCGGATCAAGATACCCCCATGCCGGCGCGCGGCGCTGCGGCGCCGGCCGTCGCGACCTTGCCAGCAAGCCCCGACCCTGCCCTCCCGCCTGGGCCGGCGGAATGGCATCCTGGCCCCGTCCTCACACCCGCCTCTTCAGCCCGAGCCTCGGCAAGGCGCCGCGCACGAAGCCGTGCGACACGCTCGCTTCGAAGTCGCCGGCCAGAACGGCGATGTCATGCAGCAGCGCCCGGATGGCTTCCCGGGCGTCTCCCCCGAACTCGCGGAGGACGGCATCGACATCGGCCTCGCTCGGAACGGCGGAGTGGTGATCAGGCGGGTCAACGGCCATCGGCTGTTCTCGTCATGAGAACAAACTACGAACGAAGCACCCCCGGAGTCGAGTCCCGACCCCCGGCGTGGCCCGGCCGGCGCCGGCCGGGTCGCATCGGCCGGCCCGGTCCAAAGGCCCCCTGCGGGATCGGCAAGGGGGCCTGCCGACGCGAGAGGCGGCCGGGCCGCTCAGCCCCGCGCGCTCAGAGGTCGTCCTCGTCGTCGTCGTCGTCCTCATCGGTGGAGGACATTTCCCGAACCACAAACACCACCGGCTGCGCCGTCGCGCTGATGGTGCCGGCTGCGACCAGATCAGCCACGATGCGCTCGACATTGCCGATCAGCTTGCCCTGGCCGCTGCGCAGCTGCTTCACGTCTTCCGGCAATTGGCGTTCGCCGATGTCGACGATCACGACCTTCGGCGGAGCCGTTGCGGCGCCGAGAGGCGGGAGCGAAGCCTGCGAGAGGCCGGTCTCGATGGTTTCCATGTTCAGGCTCCTTTGACTTTGATCTTGGTGTCGAAGGCCTTGCTCTTGGCGTCGCGCTTGATGCCACCCGCCGTCGATGTCAGGTCGTCCTTGAGGTGGTGCATGTCGGCCTGAACGGTGCTGACCGCCACATCGGCATCGTCGGCGCGATTGTCGGCCCGGTCCTTGCGCGTCTTCTTGCCGGCCTTGATGAAGGCCCGCACCATGTTGGCGGGCAGATCGAGCCACCAGAGCTGCTTGTCGTCGCTGGCCGATTCCCGGTGCCGGCGGTAGGCCTCCTGGGCCCGGATCATGTCGGCCTTCAGGAAGCGCCGCATGCCACGCTCGCCGTCGCGCCAGGAGCCGTCGTGCTCTTCCCAGTAGCGGCTGCGGAACACGAGCTTGGAGCGGCGAAGAGCGCCAGTCCCTTCGATCACCGTCACGCTGCGCACGATGCCGTCGATCGGAATGCTGGGAAACTCGTCCTCGCGGCCGTCATAGACGGTCTTGACCTCACGGGTCGGCCCGCTGCCCTGCACGACAGTGACCCGGTTCACGAGCTTGTCCATCGGCATCTTCCTGCGTTGACAAGGTCACGATAGCCGGCCGCAAACGGCAAGGCCAGTGTAATCAGCTTCCGGGCAACTGCAGTTCCGCCCCGAACAGCTTGGGGTCTTGTGCCAGGAACCACGGCGCCCAGCCATTCGCAAGATTCCGTCATGAACTGACCGGTCGAGCCCGCCCGGCGCGGGCCCGCCCGCTAGGAGCGGTACACGTCGGGACCGCTGTCCGGCGCGCTCAGCCGGATGACGATGCGCCGGATCACCACGAGTGCCACGCCGATCGCGAGAAGCTGGACCCAGCCGAAGGTCGTGAGGCGGCTCCAGACGTGGTCCCAGTCAACGCCGCGACCGGACCAGCTTCGGGACAGGGTGTCGGACAGCAAGGCCACCCCGAAACCGGCCGCGACGAGGTAACCGAGGCGGAGGAGCAGCCGCGCGATATAGGCGATCTTGCCGACCACGTTCTTGAAGTGGATGATCGGGTCCTCGACCCCGCGCTGAAGCTTGAACAGGAGCTGGCTGCTCAGGTCGCCCAATTCCTCGATGGCCAGGTAATCGCGGTCCGTCGGACCCAGCAGGCGCGTACGGAGTCGCCGGCGCATGCGGCGGCGCGACTCCCGCGCCATCTGCCGGATGAAGACGCGGTATTCCTTGGCGACGTCCAGGTCCTTGTTGAGCCGGTTGACGATGGAATCGTAACAAAAGGCCGCCCGAAAGTACTGGATCGTCTCGAAATTCATCGGCATGTTGTATTTCTGGGCGACCTCCATCGTGCCGAGCCAGATCTGCGCCATGCTGCGCTCCCACCATTCGGCGTCGCGGCTCTTCTGGGTGTAGACCCAATCGGCATAGATCTTGGTCAGCTCGCGGCGGATCATCTCGACATCGACCGGTGGCAGAGGGCCGGCCAGCCCGATCGACGCATTCACCATGCGGCCGATGTCGCCCTTGATCATGTGGTACGACAATTCCCGGAACGTCTTGCGGCTCCGGGTGGAAAACCGGCCCACGGCGCCGAAATCAATGAAGCAGATCCGGTTGTTGGGCATCACCACGAGGTTCGCCGGGTGCGGATCGGCGTGGTAGAACGGCTCCTGGTGAATTTCGCGGTTCATCGCCAGCATCAGGGCGCTGGCCAGCGACTTGGGTTCGATGCCCTGAAGGCGGATCTTGGCAAGAAATTCCTGGTCGTTGCTGTCGACCGCCGCCATGATCTCCCACATCCACACGCCGGAGACCAACTCGCTCACCATCACCTCTTCCGAGCAGTACTGGAAGAAGATGAGCGGCGCCGTCACGTCAGCGCGGCGCCGCTCCGCGCGGCGGCGGAACAGGTCGGTGTTGCGGGCCTCCGTCCGGAAGTTCAGCTCGCGGAACAGGATCGATTGCAGATCCTGCCGGAAGCCCCGCGTCGTGCCCGGGGTGATGATGGTGAGCGTCTCTGCCAGGATGAGCAGCCAATCGAGCGCCCGCAGGTCCGCAGCGATGAGGGGACCGATGCCGGGCCGCCGCACCTTCACGGCGACACGCTCCCCCGTCAGCAATTCGGCCTGATACACGCAGGAGATCGAGGCCGAGCCGATGGGCAGGGGGTCGAAGGCCTCAAACACCTCCTCGAGCTTGCGGCCGATGCTCTGCTCGACGATCGCGATCGCCTCCGCCGCCGGGAAGGGTGGCGACTGGTCCAGCATCCGGCCGAGTTCCGCGCAATAGGCATAGGGCAGGATGTCCGCCCGGATCGACAGCAACTGGCCGAATTTGGCGAAGGTGCCTCCGGCATCCTCGAAGATGCGGCGCAGGCGCACCGCGCGTCGCTGCTCGGTGTCGCGCCGCCCGATGATGTCGCCCAGGTTCCCGAACAGGAAGCGTGCCGCGCTCCACAGCCACACCATCAGGCGCAGCAGCGTGGTGACGATGCTGGCCTCGAAATGCACGTGCCGGGCGCGCGGCAGCGAGACGTTCAAGTTGGCGAAGGAATAAGAGACCTTGCGGCGCGGCAGCGGGCGGATGACGTCCAATCCCCTCGCCGCCGCAACGGGCAGCGGTGCCTCGGCTGCTGAATGATCCTGCATGGCAAGCGATCCGTTCGTCGTCGAAGACAATCTGCAGGGGGGCGGAAACAGAAAGCCGGAGCCGCGCGACAGGCGGGTGCGGGACAGCCTTGTGGCCTCGGGGGCTTCGACGCTGATGCGCCCGGCGGCTTCTTCGACATTCAGTCATACATTCGCGGCGAACTCAAATGACGAGACGCCCCGGTGTCGCCCCCGCGTCGCGCCGGCCCGGTAGGGCAGGCTAAGCTGCTGCGCGTCGCGGCGTGCTCACGATCAACGGGCGATCGACTTCGGTCGACTTGCGGGCCGCCGAGATGTCGCGGCTCTGTGCTGGACGGTCCGGCCGGCGGCGGCGGCGGGGTCGCGCGCGAGCAGGCCGGAGCCGGGTGACGGGCCCCAAGTTCCCGCGCAGAAATGGACGCGAGGGCGGGCCCGCATTTCCCGCCCGGTTGGCCGAGATGCCTGTTGCGCCGCCCGATCAGGACGCGGATAGTCGGGGAGAACTTGGCGCGAGTCCACAGTTCCGGGTGAAGACCAGCGGGCCGGCTCCCGGCAGCTGGCGGCTTCGGGTCCCGGCCGGCGCGCCAGGCGGGCCCGCGGACCCCCATGCGCCGTGAGCGCAACGGCTCGTCGGCGGGGCGCACCAGAGCGCCATTTACTGTGCTCCGGCCTGTGTTGCGGGCTCGATATACGGCCGTGTTCTTCTAGGCTAAGCTTGCCTCGACTTACGGAAGGCCACGCCCATGCGACCGGACGATGTAATCGCCGTCTCCCCGCCTGGGACGTATGAGCCGGCCCTCGCCATCGCCGGTGCTCGCGCGGGCGCTCGTGGCGTGCTGGACCTGGAAAACGCCGCCGGGATCGACGGGGCCCTCGCCGCCGCTGCCCAACTGGACCGGTATGTCCCTGACCGGTTTGGGATCAAGATCGGCTCTGAGGATCGGGCGCTGCTTGCCCGCTTGCTTGCGGGCCGCTCCGCCAAGTGGCGCTGGGCCGTGCTCGCCGGGGGTGCCGGCCCGGGCCAGGACGCGTCCTTCGCGGAGTTGCGCGCCGCCGGGATCGAGATTCTGGTCGAAGCGGTCAACATCGCCGAGGCCCGGCGCGCGCTGGCGCTGGGAGCGGACGGAGTGATCCTGAAAGGCCAGGAGGCCGGCGGCAGGGTCGGCACCGAGACCGCGTTCGTGCTGTTGCAGCACTGGCTGCGCGAGGCGCAGTCGTCCGGCCTGGGCGCGCCGGGCATCTGGGTCCAGGGCGGGATCGGCCTCAACACCGGGGCCGCGTGCCTGGCGGCCGGCGCCGCCGGCGTCGTCCTCGACTCGCAGCTCCTGTTGGCGCGCGACGCGGGGGGGCCTGAGCGGGATCGGGCCTGGCTCTCCGCCTTTGACGGCAGCGAGACGGTCTGCCTCGGCGAATGTTTCGGCGAGGGCTACCGCTTCCACGTTCGGCGCGGCCTGCAGGCGATCGACGACCTGACGGCGGCGGAGGACCGGATCAGGCTGTCGGCGAGCGCCCCGGAGGAAAAGCTGGGGGCATGGCGAAGGGCCGTCCGGGAGGTGCAGGCCGGCGCGGGCCTGCGGCCGCTCGGCCAGGACGCATGTTTCGCAAAACCGCTGGCCGACCGGTTCGTCACCGTGTCCGGCATCATCCAGGCCGTCTGCGCGCGCAGCGGACAGCAGCTCGACGCGGCGCGGCGCCTGCAGCCGCTGGGCGAAGGGGCGCCGCTGGCCGCCCGCCACCGGACCCGCTACCCGATCGTGCAGGGGCCCATGACGCGGGTGAGCGACACGGCGCCCTTCGCGGCAGCGGTGGCCGAGGCCGGCGCCCTGCCCTTTCTGGCGCTGGCGCTTTTGCGCAAGCCTCAGGCCGAGACGCTCCTCGCCGAGACCCGCGACCTCGCGGCCGGGCGGTCCTGGGGCGTCGGCATCCTGGGCTTCGTGCCGGCCGAAATCCGACAGGAGCAGATCGAGGCCATTCGGGCGTGCCCGCCGCCCTTCGCGCTGATCGCCGGCGGCCGGCCGGACCAGGCCCGGGACCTCGAGGCCGAAGGGATCCTCACCTACCTGCACGTGCCCTCGCCCGGCCTGCTGCGGATGTTTCTCAACGAGGGCAGCCGGCACTTCGTGTTCGAAGGGCGCGAATGCGGCGGCCATGTCGGGCCGCGCACCAGCTTCGTGCTGTGGGACACGATGTGCGAGATCCTGCTGGAGCACATCGCCCGGCACGGCCGGGCCGAGGACCTGCAGGTCGTCTTCGCCGGCGGCATCCACGACGCCGTCTCGGCCGCCATGGTCTCCGCCCTGTCGGCGGGCCTCGCCGAGCGCGGCGTCGCGGTCGGGGTGCTGATGGGCACAGCCTACCTGTTCACCGAGGAGGCGGTCGCCGGCGGCGCCATCGTGCCGCGCTTCCAGGAGGAGGCGCTCGGCTGCGACGAGACCGTGCTCCTGCAGACGAGCCACGGCCACGCCATCCGGTGCATCAGCACGCCCTATTGCGGCGTGTTCGACGAGGAAAAGCGCCGCCTGCAGGCGGAGGGCAGATCGCACGAGGAGATCGTCAAGGCGCTCGAATGGATGAACATGGGCCGGCTGCGGATCGCGTCCAAGGGGCAGGACCGGAGCGCCGGCAACGGCACCGCCGCCTTGGCGAGCCGTTCAAACGGCACGGGCCGCGGCCTCAACGGCGCGGGGCGCGGGGCCAAGTCCGGGCACGGGCTCTCCCACCTGCCGGAGGCCGAGCAATATGCCCGCGGCATGTACATGATCGGCCAGGTGGCCGCCCTGCACCGCGAGGTGGTGAGCGTTGCCGAGCTGCACCGGGACGTGAGCGAGGGCGCGCACGACATCCTGGCCGCAACGGATCAGGCCGTGTTCGCCGAACCCGCCTGCCCCCAGCCGCCCTGCGACATCGCCATCATCGGCATGTCGAGCTTCTTTCCGAAGGCGCCCGATCTCACCCGGTACTGGGAAAACATCCTCGGCAAGCACAACGCCATCGTGGAGATCCCGGAATCCTACTGGGACTGGCGCCTGTATTACGACGCCAACCCGCGCGCGCCCGACAAGATCATCTCCAAATGGGGCGGCTTCCTCGACGACCTCACCTTCGATCCGCTCTCCTACGGCATCACGCCGACCAGCCTGCCGTCGATCGACCCGCTGCAGCTCTACTTGCTGGACTCGGTCCGCCTCGCCTTGGCCGACGCCGGCTATGCGACCCGCCCCTTCGCCCGCGAACGGACCTGCGCCATGCTGGGCATCGGCGGCGGCGCAAGCCCGCTCCCGGTCGCCTACGGATTCCGGACCTGCCTGCCGCTGCTCGACTGTGTGGACGGGCTTGGGGTCTCGGCCGAGACCGTGTTCAAGCGCATCGAGAGCATGCTGCCCTCCTGGACGGAGGACACGTTCCCGGGGATCCTGGCCAACGTGGCGGCCGGGCGCGTAGCGAACCGGTTCGATTTCGGCGGCACCAATTACGCCATCGATGCCGCGTGCGGCTCCTCCCTGGCCGCCCTGCAGGCCTGCATCCGTGAGCTCGAAGCCGGGACCAGCGACGTGGCTCTCGCCATGGCGGCGGACATGGTCCAGACGCCGTACGCCTATTTGGCCTTCAGCAAGACGCACGCACTCTCGCCCCGCGGGCAGTGCCGGCCCTTCGACGCGACCGGCGACGGCATCGTGCTCAGCGAGGGCATCGCCACCGTCGTCCTGAAGCGGCGCGCCGACGCCGAACGGGACGGCGACAAGATCTATGCGGTGATCCGCGGCATGGGCTCGTCCAGCGACGGCCGGGCCAAGGGGCTGACGGCGCCCCGCGCCGAGGGGCAGTTGCGGGCCTTGCGTCGGGCCTACGAGCGGGCCGGCATGTCGCCGAAGCGGGTCGGGCTGGTGGAAGCGCACGGCACCGGCACCGTGGCGGGCGACCAGACGGAGGCGCAGGCGCTCGGCGACGTGTTCCGGGAGGCCGGAGCGGGGCCGCGATCCTGCGCGATCGGATCCGTCAAGTCGATGATCGGCCACAGCAAATGCGCGGCCGGGCTGGCCGGCCTGATCAAGACGACGCTGGCCCTCCACCACAAGGTGCTGCCGCCGACGCTGATCGACACGCCCAATCCGAAATGCGGCTTCGACGACGGCCCGCTCTATCTCAACGCCGAGGCGCGGCCCTGGATTCACGGGGCCGAGACGCCGCGCAGCGCCGGCGTGAGCGCCTTCGGGTTCGGGGGCACCAACTTCCACATCGTGCTCGAGGAATACGTGGACGATTTCGCCGGCGAGCCGCGGGCGCCGCTGCAGCACTGGCCGGCCGAACTTCTGGTCTGGCGGGGGCCCACGGCGGCGGCGGTTCTCGCCGCCGTGGAGCAATGCCGCGCCGCCATCGGCCGGGGCGCCACGCCCGAACTCGGCGACCTCGCGCTCTCCCTCTGGTCGGCCGCGCGCGGCGATCCGCGCCAGCCCACGCTCGCGGTCCTGGCCAGCTCGCTCGACGACCTCGGCGAGAAGCTCACGGCCGCCTGCGACGCGCTCCGGGCCGGGAAACCCGCGCTCACCGATCCCCGCGGCATCTACTTCGCGGCCGAGCCGACGGCCGCCGCCGGCAAGGTCGCCTTTCTGTTCCCGGGCCAGGGCTCGCAATACCCGAACATGCTGAGCCAGCTCGCCATGGCCTTTGCGGAGGTGCGCACGTCCTTTGACGACGCCGAGCGCCAGCTCGCTGGGGCGCTCGACCTGCCGCTCGGCCGCTACATCTTCCCGCCAACGGCGTTCTCGCCCGAGCAGGAGGAGCAGGCGCGATCGGCCCTGACCCGGACCGACGTGGCGCAGCCCGCGATGGGGGCCGCCGATCTGGGCATGTTCCGCCTGCTCACCGGGCTCGGCCTGTCGCCCGACTTTCTCGCCGGCCACAGCTACGGCGATTACGTCGCGCTCTGCGCGGCGGGCGCCATCGCGGCCGAGGACCTGCCGCGGCTATCCCACGCCCGCGGCAGGGTCATCGTCGAGGCGAGCGCCGACAGCCCCGGCGGCATGGTGGCGTTCGATGCGACCCCCGAGGCGATCGAACCCGTGATCGCCGGCACGGGCGCGACGGTCGCAAACATGAACTCGCCGCGTCAGACCGTGATCTCCGGCACGCCGGAGAGCCTCGACCTCGCGCTCGCCAAGGCCAAGGAGGCGAACATCCTGGGCCAGAAAATCAGCGTGTCGCGGGGGTTCCACTCGGCCCTGGTCGCCGGGGCGCAGGGCCCACTTTCGCGCGCGCTGGACGACATCCCCTTCGCCGCCCCGCGCCGCCCCGTCTTCTCCAACACGACGGCCGCGCCCTATCCGGACGACCCGACGGCCATCGCCGACTTGCTGGCCGAGCACCTCGTCTCGCCCGTGCGCTTCCAGGACGAGATCCTCGCCATGTACGAGGCCGGCGCCCGCATCTTCGTCGAGGTCGGGCCGCAGGGGGTGCTCACCGGCCTCGTGCGGCAGATCCTTCTCGACCGCCCGCATGTCGCGGTGGCATCCGACGCCAAGGGCCGGCCGGGCCTGGTGCAGCTGCAGCACCTGCTCGGGCAGCTTCTCGTCTGCGGCCTCCCTGTCGAGCTGGACCGCCTCCATGCCGGCCGGAACCTGCGCCGGCTCGACCTCGCCGATCTCGTGGACGCGACCCGGGCGCCGAAACCGTCGCCGAGCAGCTGGGTCATCAACAGCGTGCGGGTGCGCCCGCTCGATGCGCCGGAACCCATCCTGCTCGGGACGCGGCGCCATGCGGAGAGCCGGGCGGCGCCCTCCCCCACAGCCGCCCCGGCCCCGTCCGAAGGGCACCGGCCGGCGGCGGGCAACGGCCATGCTGGCGAGGCGCAGGTCTTCCCCGCCCCCTCCCTGATGCAAACCGCAAGCGCGCAGGCCCCGATGACGTCTCTCCCTCCGAAGCGAAACGGTCACCTGAACGGCGGCGAGGACCACGCGCCTCCTCCCGCCGACGAGGCCACGCAGGTCATGCTCCGCTACCAGGACCTGATGTCGAAGTTCCTCGACACGCAGAAGGTCGTCATGGCGAGCTATCTGCAGGGCGGCGCCCTGACCGGCGAGACATTCCAGGCCGCCCCGATCTCGGCGTCGCGGGACCTGAGCCCGCGTCCGGCGGCTCCGGCCGCCCGTGCCTGGCCCGAGCCGCCGGCGCCGCAGGAGCCCGTCATGCGGCTCGAAGCGAAGCCCGAGACCCGGCCGGAGCCGGTCAAGGTGCCGGAGGCCGCCGTCGTGATGGACCGGAGCTGGTTCACGGCGCGCCTGCTCGACCTCGTCATCAAGCGCACCGGCTACCCCAAGGAGATGATCCGGCTGGATCAGGATCTCGAAGCCGATCTCGGCATCGATTCCATCAAACGGGTCGAGATCCTGGGCAGCATGGCCGACGCCATGCGGTCGGGGGACGGCAATCCGGCGGCCCATCTCGAAATGGAAAAGCTGGCCAGCTTCAAGACCCTGAACGCCATTGTCGACTACCTGGAAACAGCGCTCGCCCCGGGCGCGGCCCCGGCAAAGCCGGGGGCCGCCGGAAACGGTCGCACGCAGCCGGCGCTCGGAT
>NZ_JAQGKF010000103.1 GCF_028290205.1 Enterovirga sp.
GCCCGGCTGCGCACCGCCCTGGCGCCGCCGACCGGGGCGCCGTCGACGCGGAACCGGCCCTGCACCCATTGGTCTCCGGACTTCTTCCACCCGAACACCTCTCGGGCGGCTCGCGCCTCCTCCGGGCGGGTCTGGGCGGTGCTCGGGCCGGTGGCCAAGATGGCGGCGGCAGCGCCCAGGGTCAGGGCAGCGAAAGCGGAGTTCTTCCGGGTCATCGACGAACCTCGACGCAACAGGATTGCGGCTTCTAAAGCACGATCAAGGCCAAAATGGCGCAAAGGTGCCTGGTTCCACAAGCCTTTCCGGTAACGGCTACTTCACCAAACCGATGACATCCTTAAAATGCGGGTGATCGGCCGTGGCGAGCCATTCGAACGCGACCATCTCGGCGGTGACGATCTCTGCGCCGTGCCGATCCATGCGGGCGAGAGCGGCGTCCCGGCTCGCGGGCTGCCGTGACGCGACCGCGTCGCGCACGACCTTGACCGGCTGGCCGGAGGCCCGCAGCCCGAGCACCGTCTGCAGCACGCAGACATGCGCCTCGCAGCCCACCACGACGACCTCGGCATCGGTCGGGATGGCGGCCCGGATGGCGGGCTCCCGCGTCGCGTCGAAGAACATCTTGCGAAAGGCGCGGGCGGGCGGGCGGGGCGCCACCTCGGGCACCGTCGAGCCGAGCCCGTCGGGGTTCTCCTCCGTCCAGACCACCGGAACGCCGAGCAGGGCGGCGGCGTCGAGCAGGCGGCGGGCGTTGCGAAGCGCCTCGGCCCCGCCCGCGATGGCCGGCATCAGGCGGGACTGGAAATCCACGACCAGGAGCAGGCTCGAGAGCGGGCTCGTCTCGCCCCGGCGGGCGGCGGCAAGGCTGTCCATGCTGTCCCCTGGCGGCCCGGCTGGCGCGGGCTGGCCGCCATTCTCGTCAGCCGCGCCCGTCCGGCAAGCCGGCCCCGCCGGCCAGCAGCCCCCGCACACGCTCGTCGAGATAGCGGCGCATCAGGTCGGGCGCCGAGGCCTCGAACATCCGGATGCGGCCCGTATGGGTCAGCAACAGGAGCCCGACCGC
This sequence comes from Enterovirga sp., assembly GCF_028290205.1. Taxonomy (GTDB): domain Bacteria; phylum Pseudomonadota; class Alphaproteobacteria; order Rhizobiales; family Beijerinckiaceae; genus Enterovirga. The sequence goes on from NZ_JAQGKF010000103.1 coordinate 1,064, forward strand.
GTGCGCGAACACGTCGACCACGAGCAGGCGCGCCGCCTCGGGGGTAGCGCCGAGCGCTTCGGCCCCGGCCCCGATGGGCGCCAGGGCCACGGCCAGTGCGGCGTTGAGCCGCTCGTCCCGGGCCCGGCCCAGGCCCTTCGGCTTCAGCCCGCCGCGCAGAAGGTAGAAGCCGAGATCGAGGTCACGCGGGTTCTCGGCATAGAAGGCGAAGAAGGCGAGCGCGGCGGCCCGGAGCCGCCCTGCCGGCTCGGCCTCGGCGTCGGCGGCGGCCAGCACCGCGTCCGCGAGCCGGCCGAGGGAGATGTCCAGCATCTCGGCGTAGATCGCCTCTTTGGAATCGAAGTGGAAATAGAGCGCCGCGGGCGTGTAGCCGGCTTCCGCCGCGATGGCCCGCAGGGAGGCGCCGTCCAGCCCCTCGGATTCGAACACGCGACGGGCCGCCCCCAGGATCAGCTCGCGCTTGTGGTCGCCGACGGATTGGCGCCGCGCCGCGCGGCCGGGTGATTTCGGGCTGAGGGGCATCGGGCCTTCGGAGGACTTGACCGCCGTCTAACAGCGTTCAAAAATCCGATCAAGAACGAGGAGACGCCCCGTGCTGATGGATGCCGCCCAGTACCGCGACTCCCTGCGCGGCTACGCGCCTCGCGTCTTCGTCGAGGGTCAGGCGGTCGCCTGCGTGGCCGACGAGCCGCTTCTCGCCCCCGGCATCAACGGCATCGGGGTCTGCTACGATTTCGCCCACCGGCCCGAACACGCGGTGCTGATGACCGCCCGCCAGGGCACGTCCGGCAAGACCGTGAACCGGATGACCCATATCGACGAGACCTCGACCGACCTCCTGTACAAGCTGGAGGCGGTGCGGCTCCTGTGCCGTGAATCGGGCTGCGCGCAGCGCTACCTCGTGCACGACGCCGCGAACGGGCTGTTCCAGGCGACGCGGCGCGCCGACCTCGAACACGGCACCGATTACCACGCGCGCTTCCTGAATTACCTGCACGGCGTGCAGGAGAGGGATCTCACCTTCGCGATCTGCATGACGGACGCCAAGGGCGACCGCTCCAAGCGGCCGGGCCAGCAGGCCAATGCCGATTGCTATGTCCACATCTCCGAACGGCGGCCGGACGGGATCGTGATCCGGGGCACCAAGGCCATCGTGACAGGCGCGCCCTATGTGCACGAGCTGATGGTCATGCCGTGCCGGACCATGGTGCCGGAGGACGCGGCCTTTGCGGTCTGCTGCGCGGTGCCGGTGGACGCCGAGGGCGTCACCATCGTGTCCCGCCGCGCCGGTCGGCCCGGCGAGGCCGCGGCCAAGTTCTCGGCCAAATACGGCCAGTCGGTCGCGGCCGTGATCTTCGACGACGTGTTCGTGCCCTGGGACCGCGTGTTCATGGCCGGCGAGACCGAGGAGGCGGGGTTTCTGACCACCTCCTATGCCACCCACCACCGCCATTCCTGCATCGCGGCGCGGGCCGGGTTCGGCGATCTCCTGATCGGCGCCGGCGCGCTGATGATCGAGGCGAACGGGCTCGATCCCGAGCGGCACGGCCATATCCGGGACACCATGGTCGACCTGATCAAGATCGTGGAAGGGTTCTTCGCCTGCGGCGTGGCGGCCTCGGTCTATGGCGCGAAGGACCCGTCCGGAAACATCATGCCGGACGCCGTGTTCTCGAACATCGGCAAGCTCCTGCTCGCCACCCAGATCTATGACATGCACCGGCTGGCCCACACGGTGTCGGGCGGGCTCGTCGTGGCGCTGCCGGGTCCGGACGAGGACCACAATCCCGAGACCGCGGCCTCGCTGGCCGCCGTGCTGGGCGGCCGGCCCGACATTCCGTCCTCGCAGCGGGCCGAGGTCGCCCGGTTCATCGAGGACCTCACCGTCTCGAACCAGGCCGGCTGGTATTCGGTGATCTCGCTCCATGGCGGCGGCTCGCCCGAGGCCATGAAGCGCGAGATCTGGCGGAATTACCCGGTCGCCGAAAAGGCCGCGGTGGTGGAGCGCCTGCTCGACCGCGGCCTGCTGGACGAGGGACGGCGGGTGTCGAAACAGCCCGGCCGCTGCTGCGCCACCGGCTGCGACGTGCCAGAGCCCGCGGCGCTGCCGGTGGCGGCTGAGTAGAGGCCGCCCGCGCGGCAGGAGACCACCGGATGTCCGCAGCCCTGCCCGCGCCCGACCTGCACGGCTACGCCACGCACGAAGTCCTGAACCAGCCGCCGCCGCTGGCCGATTACGACGCCTACGCGACCGACCGGGCGCTCGGGGACATCGTCCGGGCTTTCGGCGCGGGCTGGGCGGCGGAGCGCCTGCACGAGACCGGCCGGACCGTCGGGTCGGCCCATGTCCAGGAATTGGCCCGGGCCGCGAACCGGGTCCTGCCCGAGCTCCGCAGCCACGACCGCTTCGGCAACCGGGTCGACCGCATCGACTTTCACCCGGCCTGGCACGAGCTGATGGGGCTCGCCATCGGCCAGGGGACGGTGTCGCTCGCCTGGCGCGACCCGCGGCCGGGCGCACAGGTGGCGCGCGGCGCCGTGTTCTACCTCTGGAACCAGGGCGAGGCCGGCATCTGCTGCCCGATCGAGATGACCTATTCGGCCGTGCCGGTGCTGCGGCGCGACCCGGCCCGCTGGGCGGAATGGGGCGAGCTGATCCTGTCGGACCGCTATGACGGACGCCAGATCCGCGCGGGCGAGAAGACGGGCGCCACGGTCGGCATGGCGATGACCGAGAAGCAGGGCGGCTCGGACCTGCGCCAGACCCAGACCGCGGCGACGCCGAACCGCGACGGCACCTGGTCGATCACTGGCCACAAATGGTTCTTCTCGGTCCCGCAATCGGACGTGTTCCTGACGCTCGCCCGGACGCCGGAGGGCGTGTCCTGTTTCGTGGTGGCCGGCTGGCTGCCGGACGGCTCGCGCAACCGGCTGCAGCTCCAGCGGCTCAAGGACAAGTGCGGCAACAGGTCGAACGCCTCGTCTGAGGTCGAATTCCGGGGCGCCATCGCCCATCTGATCGGCGAGCCGGGCCGGGGCATCCGGACCGGCCTGTCCATGAACCACCATACCCGGCTCGATTGCGCGCTCGGCTCGGCCGCCCTGATGCGCCAAGCGGTGGCGCAGGCGGCGCACCATGTCAGCCACCGGCGTGCCTTTCAGCGCACCCTGATCGACCAGCCGATCATGCAGAACGTCGTCGCCGACCTCGCGCTCGAGGCCGAGGCCGCCGCCTGGCTCGCCTTCCGGTTCGTGGCCGCCCTGGACCGCGAGGGGGGCAGCGAGCGCGAGCGGCTGCTCGGCCGGATCGGCGCGCCCATCGCCAAATACTGGGTCTGCAAGCGGGTCACCCCGGTGGTGGCCGAGGCGCTCGAATGCCACGGCGGCAACGGCTTCATCGAGGACCACGTGATGGCCCGGCTGTACCGCGAGGCTCCGCTCAACGGCATCTGGGAAGGCACCGGCAACGTGATCTGCCTGGACGTGCTCCGGTCCATGGAGCGCGAGCCGGATTGTGTGTCGGCCCTGCTCGACGAGCTGCGCGAGGCGAAGGGGACCGACCGTCGCTACGATGCGGCGCTTGCGGGCTTCGAGGCCGACCTGCCGGATTTGCGCCGCCGCGAGGGGCAGGCGCGGCGGCTCGTCGAGCGGATCGCCGTCCTGCTTCAGGCCGGGCTCCTGCTCCGCCACGCCCCGGCCGAGATGGCCGACGCCTTTCTGGCGAGCCGCGTCGCGGGAGGCTGGAGCGGCCATTTCGGCGACCTCCCGGCCGGTATCGACGCGGGTGCGGTGGCCCGCCGCGCCGTGCCGCTGGCTGGTTAGGACCGGCGGGGATCGGCGTCGCGCTGCGGCCCGGATTGGCGTAGTACAGGTTGTCAGGAGGCCGAGATGCCGGACCCCGCGTTGTCCCACCCCGACCAAGTGTCGCCTTTGGGCCGCGCGCCCGGCATGCCGGCGGATGTGTCAGGCCATTCCGGGCCGGGTCCCTCGTGACGGCGGCCGCGCATCCGGCGCTTGCGCAAGGCCGCGAAGGTCGGCGCGCACTGCTCCGGGTGACCGTCCGGGGCGTCCGGCTCACGACAGGGCTCGTGCTGCTCGCCTATGTGCTGACGCATTTCATCAACCACGCGCTCGGCAACATCTCGCTCGCCGCCATGGAATGGGGACTCGGCTGGGCCGCCGCGATCTGGTGGAATCCCTACGGCAAGACCGCCCTCTACGGCGCCTTCACCGTCCACCTCGCGCTCGGCCTGTGGGCGCTCTACGGCCGCCGGCCGTTCCGCTACCGGCCGGCGGAAGCGTTCCAGCTCGCCGCGGGCCTCCTCATCCCGCTGCTCTTGCTGCAGCACATCGTCGCGACGCGGTTGGCCTTCGAGCTGCACAACGTGTCCAAGGGCTACGCGCAGCAGCTCTTCAAGTACTTCGTGGATTCCCCGGCCTTCGGCGTGCTGCAGGCCGTGACCCTGGTGGTGGTCTGGACGCATGGCGCGCTCGGCATCTATCTGTGGCTACGGCTGAAGCCGTTCTTCCCCCGCATCTCCGCGCCGCTCTTCGCACTGGCCGTGCTGGTGCCGGTTCTGGCCCTGCTCGGCTACGTCCAGGGTGGGCGCGACTTCCTGGAGCGCTATCCCGACCCGGCCTTCCGGGCGATCGAACTCGCGCCCGACCGGGTCGGCACCCGGCAGGAGGGTGCCGAACTCCTGTTCTGGCGCAACGCGCTCACGCTCGGCTACCTGGGCCTCGTCGGCCTCACGCTGGCCGCCCGCTTCGTCCGGCGCCGGGTCGAGACGCGGCGCGGGCTCCTGTCCTTCACCTATCCGAACGGCCGGCGGGCCAAGGTGCCGAGCGGGACGTCGGTGCTGGAGGCGAGCCGCCTGAACGGGATCCCGCATGCCAGCGTGTGCGGCGGGCGCGGGCGCTGCTCGACCTGCCGCATCCGGGTCATCGGATCCCTGTCCGAACTCGGCCATCCGAGCGCGGCCGAGCAGGCGGTGCTGGACCGGGTCGGCGCCGCGCACGGAATCCGCCTGGCCTGCCAGTTCCGCCCGCCCCGCGACGTCACCGTGTCCCCGCTGCTGGCGGCCGACATCACCTTCGACCGGCTGCGCGAGCTGGATGTAGGTGCCTTCGGTGAGGAGCGGTTCATCGTCGCGATGTTTGTGGACATGCGGGGCTCGACCCGGCTCGCCGAGCGCCGCCTGCCCTTCGACACTGTGTTCGTGATCAACCGCTTCCTGGAAGCGGTCGGCCGCGCCGTCACGGCCGCGGGCGGGGCCCCGAACCAGTTTCTCGGCGACGGGCTGATGGCGCTGTTCGGGCTCCGGACCAGCCCGGCCGAGGCCGCCCGCCAGGGGCTGGAAGCGGTCCAGCTCATTGCCGCGAATATCGACGTCCTCAACGCCACCCTGGGACCGAACCTCGAGGAGCCGATCCGCTTCGGCATCGGCCTCCATGCGGGTTTCGCCATCCTGGGCGAGATCGGCGACCGGCTGCACGGCAAGGCCGTGTTCACGGCCATCGGTGACCCGGTCAATGTCGCGGCCCGGCTCCAGGGGCTGACCAAGGGGCTTGGTGTCGA
>NZ_JAQGKF010000008.1 GCF_028290205.1 Enterovirga sp.
GCCACGATGGCTTCGTGGAACGCGATATTCGCATCGTAGAACCCGTCCGGGTCGCCCTGTCCGACGGCCCGCTCGCAGGCTTCGTGCGCCTCCGCCAGCAGAACGCGCTGCTCCGGTAGGATCCGGCGCGCCGCCTGCGAGGCCGCCAACGCCTCGAGCTGCGCGACGACGCTCAAGGCATCGATCAGATCGGCCACCGACAGCTGCGCCACCTGCAGCCCCTGCCGGCCGCGGGCCACCGCGAGCCCACTGGCCGACAGCCGTTGCAGCGCCTCCCGCACGGGCGTGCGGGAGACGCCGTAGCGCTCCGACAAATCCCGCTCGTCGAGCCGATGGCCCGGCCGGACCCGGCCACGGAGGATTTCCTCCTCGAGCCGCTTGGCGATGTCCCCGGCCAGCGAGGTTTCCTCGGCCGGTGCCGGGGGCATCGTGGACATCGGGTCCGGACGGCGCCGCGTCGGCTTGGGGGCGGCCGAACTGACCTGCGCCATTACGTCGTTTCCGAAGAGAACACCCGATTCGCGACATACTCGCCGAGGGCGACGAGCCCATAAAGGAGAAGGCCGCAGACGCAAAGAACCACGATCGCCGCCATGGACACCTCGGTGTCGGCCCGGGCAGTGGCGAAGATGATCAGGTAGCCGAGGCCAGCCTGCGCCGTGATGAACTCGCCGATGATCACCCCGATGATGGCCAGCGTGATGGCGACCTTCATGCCCGAGAAGATATAGGGCAGGGCGGCCGGGAAGCGGACATGCGTGAAGATCTGCCACTCGCTTGCCGTGAGAGAGCGGCACAGGCGCAGCATGCTGCGATCGACGCTGAGAAACCCGGCCGTCGTCGCGATCACGACCGGGAAGAAGGCGATAAAGACCGAGAAGGCGACGCGCGACTGCGAGCCGACGCCGAGCCAGATGATGAACAAGGGCGCCAGCGCGATCTTGGGGATCAGCTGAAAGAAGACCAGGTTCGGGTAGAGCGCCTCCCGGGCCACCGCCGAGTAGGTGATGATGATCGCCAGCACGACACCCAGCACGGTGGCCAGGACAAAGCCGGCCGCCGATTCGAGGGTCGTCGGGATCGCGTGGGTGAGGAGGATGTCCCAGCGCTCGCCGATATAGGCGAGGGTGGAGATCGGCGAGGGCAGGATCACCGGCGGGATGTTGCCGAACACCACGAAGGCCTGCCAGGCGGCGAGCGCCAGCGCGGCGAGCCCGATCGGCAGCACGACCGACCGGATGCCGAGAAGGCCCGCTCGCGTGCCGTTGTCCGGGGCGGCGACCATGACGCCGGTTTCGGTTCCGATAGCGGCGGCCATGACCCTACTCCACCGACTTCGCGCGGGCGGCGCCGGCCGAATGGGCCGGCCCGCCATGGGCCTCTTCGATCGTCAGCCGGAGCCGACGGCAGATCGCGTTGAACTCCGCTCCGTCCTCGATGTCGAAGCGGCGCGGGCGCGGGAACGGCATCGGGAGATCGAGGATCACCTGCGACGGGCGTCCGCCCATGACGACCACGCGGTCGGACAGGAAGGCCGCCTCCCGGATGGAATGAGTGACGAAGACCACCGTCTTGCCGGTCTTTTCCATGATGTCGGCCAGCGCGGCGTTCATCTGGTCGCGCGTGATCGCGTCTAGCGCGCTGAACGGCTCGTCCATGAGCAGGATTGACGGATCGTGGATCAGCGCGCGGCAGATCGCGACGCGCTGGCGCATGCCGCCGGACAGTTCCGAGGGCTTCTTGTTCTCGAACCCCTGCAGGCCGACCATGGCCAGGAGGTCGAGCGCGCGCTCCCGATGCTCGCGCAGCGGGAGCTTCAGGATGCGGACCGGGAACAGCACGTTCTCGAGCGCGCTCTTCCAGGGCAGCAGGGTCGCGTCCTGGAAGATGATGCCGATGTCGCGGCGGGGCCCCGTGACCGGGGTGCCGTCGAGCAGGATCGAGCCGCTGGTCGGCGTCTCGAGCCCGGCGATCATCATCAGGAGCGTGCTCTTGCCGCAGCCGCTGGGGCCGAGAAGGGACACGAACTCGCCGCGCCCGACCTCGAGCGAGGCCGAGGCGACGGCCCGCACCGGCCCCTGCCGGCCCGCATAGGTCTTTTCGACGTTCGTGATTTTGACGAGGGGGTCGGACCGCACGGGACGCGGCATCTCCAGAATCTGCGCTGACATGCCCCTCAGACCACGTATTTCCGGTACGGCGCGGCGGCTGCCTCAGCGGCCTTGGCCTCCTCCGGGCCGAGTTTCACCGTCCCGGCGAACGCGTTGGTGAAGAGCGCGGCCGTATCCGGCTTCTGCGCCTTGTCGCCAGCGGCGTATTGGACGACCAGTTCGGCCATGGTGGAGACTTTGGCCGGGTCGGCGTAGCCGAAGCCGTGCTCCTTTACCTCCGGAACGAGATTGGTGAGGTTGGTGAGCCCGAGCCCGATCTGCGAATAGGGCTTGCCGGTCGAGCTGATGGCGACCTCGCTGTTCGCCTTCAGGAAGATGTCGACCGCCTCGTCGAAGTTGGTCATCGTGAACTTGATGGCTTCCATGGCCCCGGCCACGAAGGCCGCGCAGAGCTTCGGGTCCTTCTCGACCCGTGCCGGCTGCGTCGTGAGCGACTGGCCATAGAATTCGAGGCCGGCATCCCGGAACAGCATGAACCGCACCTCGGTCCCGAGCGGCGCCAGCGACGGAATGGTGCTCGTTGCGAAGGACGACACCGCCTCGACCTGCTTCTCGATCAGGGAGCGCTCACGCACCTTGCCGTCGATCTGAAGCAGATTGACCTTGCCCATGTCGAAACCGCTCTTCTGCGCGTAGAGCGGCAGGAACGGGTACTCGCCCGAGGTGACGCTCGCGCCGAGCTTCTTCCCTTCAAGATCCTTCGGTGTCTTGATCGAAGACCCTGCCAGCACACCGATGCCCATCAGGGCGTCATAATTGATCTGGCCAATGCAGGTGATGGGCAGGCCGCGGGCAGCCTGCACAATGGCGGTCGGCGTCGCCGCCATGCCGAAGTCGAAGGTGCCGGCCGAGACGGCCTGCGCGGCGGCGCCGGATCCCGATCCGCGGGCCACCGAGACATCGAGCCCGTGCTTTCGCCAAAACCCCTTGTCGCGGGCGACATACGCGAACAGGTTCGGTCCTTCGGGGATCCAGGAGGTCGTGAAGCTGACCTTGATGGGGCCTTGGGACAGGGCGGGGCGCGACAGGACGGAGGTTGCGACCGTGGCAAGTCCGATGCCCCGAACGACGTCTCGCCTGGTGATCGTCATCGAACCCTCCTGCTGCAAGCCTGCACGTCGACACTTAAGCCTGGATCGTTCAACATGGCAAGCTTGCATGCCAGTTGGGCTTGCCTGCATGCCAGCCCTGCGTTAGATCCCAGCCATGCCTCTCAGGGGGAGGTCGTTCGGGAAGGTGCGCCCATGCGGGCTTTCGAGGCGCGGAATGCGCATTTCGACAGGTTGGTGAACACGCCGGGGCTGAAGTGGCTCGGTCAAAACACAAACCATGCCAAGCCGCATGCAGCCGTGGTCGAGGCCATGGAGCGGTGCATCCGGGACGAGGAGTTCCACATCTACGCGCCGCCCGCCGGCTTCGAGGAACTGCGGGCCGGCATCGTGGCCGATCTTGGCCTCGACGGGCAGGTGGCCCTCGTGTCGGACGGGGCGGTGTCGTCGCTCTACCACGCCTGCCATGCGCTGCTCGGGCCCGGTGACGAGTTCATCACCACGGACCCGACCTGGAACTGGCCGATGGCCTTTGCGCGCTCGGTCGGGGCCACCGTGAAGCAGATCCCGATCTACGGCGAGGAATACGGCTACCGGCTCGCGCCGGAGCGGCTGCGGGCGGCGATCACGCCGAAGACCAAGGTCATCTACATCGTCGATCCGAACAATCCGCTCGGCTCTGCCTGCACGGCGGAGGAGATCGATGGCATCGCGGCGGCCGCGCGCGACGCCGGCGCTTACCTGATCCACGATTGCACCTACCGGCACTTTGCCTACGAGCATCACCTGGCGGCGAAGCGCTATCCGGAGCGGACGCTCACGGTCTACAGCTTCTCCAAGTGGCTCGGCCTGGCCGGGCTGCGCGTCGGCGCGATCGTCGCGCATCCCGACCTCGTCGAGCGGCTCGCGGCCGCGCCGCCCAACAATCTCGGCTCCTCGATTCTGTCGCAGCGCGCCGCGATGGCCGGGCTCAAAATCAAGGCAGAATGGTTCCCGGGCGTGCTCGCCGAGCAGCGCGCGAACCAGGCGCTGATCAAGGAAGCGGCAGACCGCATCCCCGGCCTGTCGATCGCGGTCTATCCCTCGAACGGCAACTTCATCGTCATGGAATGCGGCCCCGCCGGCATCCGGCCCGATGCGCTGGTCGCGGAATATGCCGAGCGCAACATCATGATCCGGCAGGGTGCCTATCACACGCCGAATTTCGGCGACCGGTTCGTCAAGATTTCGACCACCGTGCCGACCGCCTGGGTCGAGGAGCTCGTCGAGCTGCTGCCCGAGATGGTCGAGCGCGCCCGGGGCCGCAACGAAGCGGCCCAGCTCTTCTAGGAGCCTCAGGCTCCCTGGATCACAGGATCACAGCATGGATCTGAAGCTTGGAGGACTGAAGGTCCTCATCACCGGCGCCTCCCAGGGGATCGGGGAGGGGCTGGCGCATGCCTTCGCGAACGAGGGCTGCCATCTCCACCTGACGGCGCGCTCTGCCGAGAAGCTCGAGGCAATGGCCAGCGAGATCGTCGCGGAGCACAAGGTCACCGTGACGTTCACGGCCGCCGACATGACTGAGGACGGCGCGGTGGAGCGCATCGTCGCCGAGGCTGGCGAGGTCGACGTGCTGATCAACAATGCCGGCGTCATCCCGAGCGGCAACCTGTTCGAGATCGGCCCCAAGAAGTGGCGCGACGGCTGGGCCCTCAAGGGCTTCGGCTATGCCGACATGATCCGGGCTGTCTACCCGACCATGAAGGCCCGCGGCGGCGGCGTCATCCTCAACAACATCGGCAATGGCGGCGAGGTCTGCGATCCGCAATACATCGAGGGCGCGGCCGGCAACGCCTCCATCATGGCGATGACGCGGGCGCTCGGCGGCCGCAGCCTTGAGGACAACATCCGCGTCGTCGGCGTGAACCCGGGTCCGGTCGATACCAGCCGCATCTACAACATGCTCCGCAAGTGGGCGGATACCGAGTTTGGCGATGCGGGCCGCTACGAAGAGCTGCTCGAGCGCTATCCGCTGAAGCGGCCGGCTCACATCCACGAGATCACGGATCTGTTCCTGTTCCTCGCCTCGTACCGGTCGGGCTACACGTCCGGCACCGTGATCACGGTCGATGGCGGCATCGCGTCCCGCCGCTCGGTGGTTTGAGGAGGTCTTCGCATGCCCTACGCGACCGTGAGCGACGGCGTCCGGCTCCATTACGAGACCGCAGGACGCGGCACGCCGATCGTCTTCGTGCATGAATTCGGCGGATCCCACTGGAGCTGGGAGCCGCAGATGAACTTCTTCACCCGCCGGCACCTCTGCGTCACCTATGCGGCGCGCGGCTTCGCGCCGTCCGACATCCCGGAGAGCCCGGATTCCTATTCGCAGGCCCGGGCCGCCGACGACATCGTCGACGTGATGACGGCCGCAGGGATCGACAAGGCGCATCTGGTCGGCCTCTCGATGGGCGGGTTCGCGGTGCTGCATGCCGGGCTGCGGCATCCGGACCGGGTCCTGTCGGTCACGGCAGCCGGTGCGGGCTACGGCGCTGAGAAGGCGCACGAGGATTACTTCAAGGGCATTTCGGAGCAGGTCGCGGCCAATTTCGAGAGCAAGACCGCCAAGGTCTTCGGCCCGATCTATGCCGAGGGCGCCTCGCGCGTGCAGTTCCAGGACAAGGACCCGCGCGGCTGGCAGCTCTTCGCCGACCGGCTGGCACAGCATTCGGACACGGGTGCCGCGAACACCATGCGGGGCGTGCAGATGCAGCGGCCGTCGCTCTACGACCTCGAGGCCGAGTTCAAGGCCATGACGGCGCCGCTGCTCGTGATGGTTGGCGACGAGGACGACCATTGCCTGCAGCCGGGCATCTTCCTGAAGAAGACCGTCCCGGCCTCGGGCCTCGCCGTGTTCCCGAAATCAGGCCACACGCTGAATCTCGAGGAGCCGGGGCTGTTCAACCACCTGCTGGCCGAGTTCATCGCCCAGGTCGAGGCCGGCCGCTGGGGCCCCCGCGATCCGCGCGCCAATCCCGCCCAGATCATGCGGACCGAGTAGCTTGCGGCCGTCCGACCATGTCGATGGCGCCCGGCTCTGGGACCGCCTCATGGCGCTCGCCGCCTTCGGGGCGCGCCCGGATGGCGGGGTGGATCGGCAGACCCTGACGCAGCCTGAGATCGCCGCTCGGGCCGAACTGGTCGGCTGGGCGAGGGCCCTCGGCCTCAAGCCCTTCACGGATGCGGGCGCCAACCTGTTTCTCCGCTTCGAGGGGCGCGAGCCCGAGCTGCCGCCGGTGCTGGCCGGCTCGCATATCGA
>NZ_JAQGKF010000019.1 GCF_028290205.1 Enterovirga sp.
GCGAGGCGGGCCAGACGGCGGGCATCGAGCCCTTCGGCCGCGAGCCCCGGCATCAGCGCCCGCCAGCGTGGCCGGGCGTGGCGCGGATCGGCGTTGCTCGGGTCGGTGGCGAAGAACCAGCCTTGCGCCCGGCAGGTGGCGACGAGCCGCGCTTTGGGGACGGCGAGGAGGGGCCGGTGCAGGCGGACGGCGCCGCGGCCGGTGATCGGCCGCATTGCGGCGAGGCCGGCCAGACCCGAACCTGCGGCCATCCGCAGCAGCACCGTCTCGGCCTGGTCGTCCAGCGTGTGCGCGGTCGCGAGCGCCGCGCAGCCCAGCGAGCCCGCGAGTTCGCCGAGAAGCCGGTAGCGGGCCGCCCGCGCGCGCGCCTGCGACACGGCTCCGCCGTCCGGCCGCGTCCAGGTCAGGATGTGGTGGGGAACCCCGAGCGCCGCCGCGGCCGCCCCGACCGCCTCGGCCTCGTCGCGTGCGGCGGCCCGGAGGCCGTGATCGACGGTGGCGGCCACGAGCGGCGGCCGTCCCGGCTCGGCCCGCGACCAGGCGGCGAGGCCGTGCAGCAGCGCCGTCGAATCGGGGCCTCCCGACACGGCGGCGAGGATGGGCCCGGGCAGGGTGGCGAGCGGCCGGAACAGAGCCGCGAAGTCCGCCGCCCCGAGGGGCGGCTGGTCGCCCGAAGCGCGCGTCACGCCGGGCAGCGCGCCCGCTTCTGCTCGCGGTCGACGCCCTGTTTCACGGAGGCCGAGGCGCCGGGGTGCTTGCGCTCGAGTTCGGCGAAGGTGGCGCAGGCCTGGTCCTTGGCGCCCAGCGCCGCGAGCGAGATGCCGAGCTTCAGCAGGGCGTCGGGGGCCTTGGCGCTGCGCCCGTGCTCGGTGGAGACCTTGAGGAACTGCTCCGCCGCCTCGCGGTGGCGCCCGCGCTGGAGCAGGCTCTCGCCGAGCCAGAACACGGCGTCGGGGAGCAGGCGGTCGCGGGGATGGGCCTGGACGAAGCGCCGGAAGGACGCCTCCGACTGCTCGTATTGCTTCTGCATCAGGTAGGCATAGGCGACGTCGTAATCGGCGCGCGAATCCTCGCCGCCCGAGGACGCCACCACGGGCCCACGCGGCGCCGGCGAGGCGGGCCCGCCGCCTCTCGCGCCGGGGCTGATGTCGAGCGGGCGACCGGAGCCCGGCCGGTCCTCATCCTCTTCGATGATGGCCGCGATGCCGCCACCGCGCGGCGAGCCGCCTCCACGCGCCTCGCCCCGCTCCGGGGTCGCCAGGGTGGAGCCGAGCTGCCGCGGTGCGCCCGGCGCTTCCGGGGTGGTGTCGGGTTCAAAGGCGTCGCTGCGCCGGCTGGGCTTCTCCGTCCGGGGGGCGGGCGCGGCCGCCGGAGGAGCCGATGTCTTGTTGCCGCCGCGCTCCTGGAAGCGGAACTCCACATCCTCCTGGAACTTGCGGAGCTGCTCCTTGAGCTGCCGGTTCTCGAACTGGAGCTGTTCCACCTGGCCCGAGAGCTGCCGCATCTGGCCCTCGACGCGGTTCAGCCGGACCACGAAATCCGTGGCGTCCTGGGCGCGCAGGGCGCCCGCGGAGCCGATCAGAAGCAGGAGAGCGAGAAGGGGGCGACGGATCATCGGGCGGGCAATCGTGGACAACACGGGCGCCATCATACGGACGACCGCGGCGGCACAAAGGCGGACGGTGTCAGAGGCGGCGGCCGCGGGTGAGCTCGATGACGCAATCGCCATAGGCCCAGCCGCCCCGGTTGCCGTATTCCTGGAAGCTGACCACGCGGAAGCGAGCGTCGTCGGACAGCTTGGTGCCGTCCACCGTCACCCGGCCCGTGGCCAGGTTCTTCTGGCATTCGATCGTGATGCGCGGGCCGGCGGCCGCGGTCGCGGCCGGGGCGAGCAGCAGAGCCGCGGCCGTGCCGACCACCCAGCCCGGTCTCGTCATCACGGGCTCCTCTTCGCCGCTTGGGCTCAGGACGAAGCGCCGCCCTCGATCGCCGTCACCGCGCGGCGGTTCTGGGACCAGCAGGAGATGTCGTTGCAGACCGCAACCGGGCGCTCCTTGCCATAGGAGACCGAGCGCATCCGCGAGGCCGGGATGCCGCGCGACGCGAGGTAGTCGCGCACGGTCTGCGAGCGGCGCGCGCCGAGCGAGTAATTGTACTCGCGCGTGCCGCGCTCATCGGCATGGCCCTCGACAAGGAAGCGGTAGCGCGGGTAGCGGGCGAGCCAGGCGGCCTGCCGGTCGAGCGTCGCCGTGGCGGTCGAGGTCAGGTCCGAGGAATCGGATTCGAAGAACACCCGGTCGCCGACATTGACGGCGAAATCCTGGGCGGAGCCGGGCGTGGCGGGGCCGCCCGCGCCGATCCCGCCGCCGGCTCCGCCGATCCCGCCGGCGCTGCCGTCGGCGAGCTGTTCGGGCGTGCTCGAACAGGCGGAAATCGCGAGCGCCAGTCCGGCCGCCGCGACAACTTTGAGTGCCGCGTTCCAGCCCGACGTTGTTGCTAACCTCATCTTCGGTCTCCTGACACCTTCTCTGCCGCCGGCTGTGCCCGCGACGACCGATCCGTAACCTTCACAAGACGTGAAGACGCTTTCTCGAAGTTTAATCCCGGCCCGCCATCCGCGACGTGGTTGACGAAGCGTGAACGCGGCCCCCGGTCAGCCCGCCGAGCCGCCGCCGAGAAGCGGCGACCAGCTCGGGTCGGAGGCGAAGGAGGGCGTCGGCAGCGGGGCCTCCACCTTGCCGGTGATGTCGATCATGTAGAGCTTGCCGCCGGACTGCCCGCCCGGATCGCGGAAGATCACGAGATACTGGCCGTTCGGCGCCCAGGTCGGTCCCTCGTTGTGGAAGCCTTCGGTGAGGATGCGCTCGCCCGAGCCGTCCGGCTTCATCACCCCGATCGCGAAGCCGCCGGGCTGCTGCTTGGTGAAGGCGATGAGGTCGCCCCGCGGCGACCAGGCCGGCTGCGAGTAGCTGCCCTGGCCGAAGGAGATGCGGCGCGGGTTCGAGCCGTCCGCGCCCATCACATAGATCTGCTGCTTTCCGCCGCGGTCGGATTCGAAAATGATCTGCGCACCGTCCGGCGAGTAGGACGGGGAGGTGTCGATGGCGCTGGAATTCGTGAGGCGGGTGGTCCGCTTCGAGGCGAGGTCCAGGGCGTAGATGTTGGAATTGCCGCCCTCCTGGAGCGCGATCAGGAGGCGTCGCCCGTCCGGCGCGAAACGCGGGCTCGACGTCATGTCGTCGAAATCGCCGACCACCTGGCGGGTGCCGGTTTCCAGGTTGATCACCTGCACGCGCGGCTGCTGGCCGCTCGGCTGCGACATGAAGGCGATGTCCTGGGTGACCGGGGAATAGCGCGGCGACACGACGCTGCTGTCGCCCTGGGTGAGGTAGCGCACGTTGGCGCCGTCCTGGTCCATCACCGCGAGCCGCTTGCGGCGGCGCTCCTTGGGCCCGGATTCGTCCACAAAGGCGACCCGGGTGTCGAAATAGCCGCCGACGCCGGTGATCTTGGAATAGACCGCATCTGCGATGATGTGGCCGAGGCGGCGCATGCTCGCCGCGCCGGTCGTGTATTGCTGGCCGACCACCTGCTGGCCCGCCACCACGTCCCAGAGCCGGAACTCGGCCTTGAGCCGCCCCGACCCGTCTCGCGTGACCCGGCCGGTGACCAGGCCTTGCGCACCCGTCGGCCGCCAGGCCCCGAAATTCGGCGCCGCGTCAAAGGTCGGCCGCTCGGGAAAGCGGCCCTTGTCGAGCGGCGAGAAGTAGCCGGAGCGGCCAAGATCGGCGGACACGATGCCGGACACGAGGGTGGCGGCCTCCGGGTCGCCGACGAAATCGGCCACCGCGATCGGGATCGGCTGGAAATTGCCGCGGCGCACGTCGACCACGAGCTCGGCCCGCGCCGGCGCAACCAGTGGCGGCAGCGCCGCAGACGCGATTGCGGCGGAGGAGGCGAGGAGGAGGGAGCGTCGGGCGATCATCATGGTGGCGGGTCTGTCGGTCGCGTGTGCGAGGCGGATGGGGTGCGGGCTGGGCGGCCCGCCGAGGCTCGGCCGCTCCGGCATGCGGGAGCGGAAGCCGGGGCGGCGGCGCTCCTCAGGCGAAAGCGCCGGGCGGTGCGGCGGGGTGCAAAGCGAGCAGAGGGCAGGGCATCAGCCGATCTCCCTAGGGTCGAAATCGACCACGAGATCCTTCCAGTCCTGGTAGAACGGGGCGAACTGGGCCGGGATGCGCAGCGGCGAGCAGCGGCGCGCGGCGCGGAGCGCCGAATCCGCGACCGGCCGGAACAGCGGGTCGGACGAGGAATTCATCACCGACGGCTCGCCGGAGAGCGACCCGTCCTGGCGCAGGCCGACGCGTACCTGGGCCGTGGGCGGCCGGGCGGCGCTCTGCACGGCGATGGGCGGCTGCCAGCAGCGGACCAATTGGTCGCGGATCAGCCCGGCAATCTGGTCGCGCTGGCTCTGGTTGAGCCGAGGCGCGTTGCCGGTCTCGGTGCCGAGGGACGCGGTGCGATGCACCTCGCGCCCGGTCGAGCCGGACGAGCGCGACGGCTCGCGGGAGGCGAGCATGCGGGAGATGTCGCCCGGGTCGAATTTGTCGGCGAGTTCGGCCTGGCGGCGCGCCTTGGCCTCGGCCTCCGCCTTGGCTTTGGCCTCCGCGATGCGCTTGCGCTCGGCTTCCTTGCGGGCCTTGGCGTCCGCCTCGGCCTTTGCGTCCGCCTTGGCCTTGAGTTCGGCCTCCTTCACCTTGCGGTCGAGTTCGGCCTTCGCCTCGGCATCAGCCTTGGCTTTCGCCCGGGCCTCGGCGCGGGCCTTGTCAGCCTCCGCCTTTTCGGCGGCGGCCTTCTCCTCGGCCGCCTCGCGGTGGGCGAGCTTGATGGCTTCGGCCTTGGCCGCCGCGGCAGCTTCGGCCTTCGCGGCGGCAGCCTCGGCCTTGGCGGCTTCAGCCTTGGCGGCGGCTTCGGCCTTGGCCGCGGCTTCCTGCCGGTCAGGCCGGGCAGGAGGAGTCGGCGTCGGCTCGGGCTTTGCGACCTCGACGGGTTTCGGCGGCTCCGGCGCGGGCACGACCTCCTGGTCGGCGAGCTTCATCTCGGCCGGACGTTTTGGTGGCGCCGGTGCGTCGTCCTTGGCCTCGCCCGGGGCACGCTGGACCTGGGTCTCGGCCTGGCGCTCGGCGCGGGGTTTCGGCTCCGGCCTGACCTCAGCCGCGGTCCGTTCGCCGCGGGTGATTTCGGAGAACTGGCTGTCGGTGATGACCTCGACCGGAATGCCCTCATGGGCGTCGGGCAGCTTTGTGACGGTGACCGCGACCAGGCCGGCCGCCAGCAATCCGACATGCGCGGCGCTGGAAAGCCAGAAGCCCGGCTGCGATCTGTTGAAGGAGAGCGCCACCGACTGCGCCGCCGCTACCGGGAGTCCGGCTCGGTCACGAGCGCAACCCGGCGGAAGCCGCCGCCCGTCACGATCGCCATGACCTGCGCCACGCGGCCATATTCCACGCGCTTGTCGCCGCGGACGAACACCCGCTCTTCGGCCCCGTTCTTGGCCACGCTGTTCAGCCGCGGCACGATCTCGTCGTCCCTGATCGCGGCCTCGGCGAGATAGACCTCGCCGGTCTGCCGGATCGAGAGGGTGATCGGCTTCTGGTCGGAATTGAGCGGAGCCGCCTGGCTCTGCGGCAGGTCGAGCGGCACGCCCACCGTCATCATCGGCGCCGCCACCATGAAGATGATCAGCAGGACCAGCATGACGTCGATGAACGGCGTCATGTTGATCTCGTTGATCACGTTCGTGCGTCGCCCCCGGCGCCGCCGGCGGCTGCTCTGGCCCATGCCCTGTGACAGCGACATCGCGCGATCCTCAGGCCGCCATCGGCAGCCGCTCGTCGATCTGCCGGGACAGGATCGCCGAGAACTCGTCCGCGAAACCTTCCATCCGGGCTTGCTGACGCGCGACCTCGGCCTGGAGCTTGTTGTAGGCGAGCACGGCCGGGATGGCCGCAAACAGCCCGATCGCCGTGGCGAACAGCGCCTCGGCGATGCCCGGAGCGACCACGGCGAGGCTCGTGTTCTTCGACGCCGCAATGGACGTGAAGGCGTTCATGATGCCCCACACGGTGCCGAACAGCCCGATATAGGGCGCGGCCGAGCCGATGGAGGCGAGAAACAGGAGGCGCGAATCGAGCCGCTCCACCTCGCGCTGGATGGTGACGTCGAGCACCTTGTCGATGCGCCGCGACAGGCTCGCGACCTGCCGGCCCGAGCCCTCGAAGCTCCGCTTCCACTCCCGCATGGCCGCTACGAAGGTGGCTGCGAGGCCGGAATCTGGGTTCTCCTGATGCGCCCGGTAAAGCTCCTCAAGGGACTGCCCCGACCAGAACGTATCCTCGAACCGGGTCGCGGCCGCCTTGGTGCGTCGGAACAGCAGGGTCTTGTCGATGATGATCGCCCAGCACCAGACCGAGGAGACCAGAAGGCCGATCATCACCGCCTTGACGACGATATGGGCGTTCCAGAACAGGCTCCACAGCGAGAAGTCGTGAGCGGCGGCGGCGGGCATGGCCGCCATGGCGTCGGCCGGGTTCATCGTGGGCTCATGTCCTCATGGCGGATGGCCGTCGCTCCGACGGCCACCTTCCTGTCGATCTGATCTCGGCGGAACCCTGTCTGGATCGCTGAAAAATCTGTCGAAAGTAAGAGCGTTCCGGGTGCGACCGGCTCCCGCATGGTGAGCGGCGAGTTAACGCCCGGTTTCGGTTAAGGTCAGGTGTACGGATTACCGGGCCACCGCCGCGACGATCGGGCCGAGCGGCTTGAACGAGATGTCGGTGCGGCCGAGATCGGGCGCGTGCAGGGCCGAGATGGAGCCGTCCAGGAACAGGGCGTTGCGGCAGCCGAGCTGATCGCGAAACAGGCGGGCGAAAGCCCCGAAGCTGACCGGCTCGTCGGAGATCGCAAACACGACCTGGTTGCCGCTCTGCACGCCGACCCCGTTGCGGATCTTGCGCGAGGGGCCCTCCTCGGAGAACCGGGGATGGAGGCGCCCGTCGATCACCAGCATGGGGCCGCTCTGGGTCGCAAAGGCGGCTTTGGGCCGCCGCTTCGCATAGGCGCCCGTCTCCAGGACCCCGGCCTGCCCGCCCGCCACATAGAACACGCCGTTCGGCCGCATGTGGAAATTGCCCGGCCCGCCGCTGCGGTTCAGGGCCTTCCGCTCCTGCCCGTCCTCGACATAGAGGCCGACGGGCGAAAGGTCGTGGTGGTACATGCCGGCATTCATGGCCATGGCCAGCCGGGCGCCCTCGGGCGCGCGCACGAGCTGCTGCAGGCTGCCGAAGGGGCGCCCCTCGCGGTCGGCGTGGAACAGCCGGATCGCATAGCGGCGGAGGTCGAAGGTGCAGACGGTGTACCTCGCGCCGTCGTGGACGGCTGCCCGGCACCCGGAGGGCGGGCTGGCGGCGGTGGCGGCGGGAGCGGCCGCGGCGGCCGGGCCGGAGGCGAGCAGCGCCACGGCGACGCACCAGGCGAGGTGACGGTTGCGGGGAGGCCGCCCTTGCGTCAATCCGGATCGGGTCAGGGGCGGCATGGGCTCGTCTGGTGGCAGGGGTGTGGACATGAAACACGCGACGCTGGCCGCGGTTCTCCTCGCACCGCTTCTCCTGGCAGGGTGGGGCGGAAGCGTGGCCGCGCAGGGTGCGCCGGCCCCGTCGGGCCCCGCCGATCCGCAGATCAGCGCTTCGGAATCGAGCCTGCCGGGCACCGGCATCAAGGTCGTGTACCGCAAGTTCCGCCTCACGCCGCGGGCCCGGTGCGCGCCCGGAGAGACGTTGCTGTCGGCCTTCTGCCCGCCCGATTCGCAGCCGCTCCTGTTTGACGATCCGGATGCTCCCTCCGGCAAGGCGGCCACCTGCCGGACAGGGCCGTTCACGCTGGTCTGCGCGAAGTAGCGGGCCGCGCCGCCGCCTCGCCGCCGAGCAGCAGCGGACGAAGCCAGTCCGGAATGCGGACCGGACGTCCGCCGGCGAGCGCGGCCACCAGCACGGTCGCGGTCAGCAGCACCTCATCCCCGCGCAGAATGCGCTGCTCGATGTCGAGTGTTGCGCCCCGGACGGCGGCGGTCCGGGTCTCCACCGTGATCAGGTCGTCCATCCGGGCCGGCCGGATCCAGTCCACCAGCATGCGGCGGACGGCGAAGCTCTGCCCCGCCCCCTCGGCATGCAGCCGCGACTGGTCGACGCCGGCCTCACGCAGGTGCTCGGTGCGGCCGCGCTCGAGAAAGCGCAGGTAGCTGGCGTGGTAGACCACGCCCGAGAAGTCGGTGTCCTCGTAATAGACCCGGAGCTGGAGCAGATGCGGCGCGCTCATCCGGCGGGCCGCCCCCGGGCCGCGACGTCCCTCAACGGCCGCACGCGGTCTTGAGCTTGGCGGCGAGGTCGGACGCCGCGGCCGACCATTCCTGCATCACGGGCTGCAGGTTCACATTGGCGTCCTCGAGCCGGGCGATGGCGCGCCGGGTCTCCTCGTCGACCTTGGTCTTGATCGAGGACAGGTCGATGTCGCGCGCCACCTTGGCGAGACCCTTCACGCTTTCGCCGCCGGCGATCAGCACCGGCCCGTAGGCGGCGCATTCGATCATCGACAAGCCCTGGGCTGCGGCCGGGGCCGGGCTCAGGGCGAGGCACAGGGCAATCACTTTTCGCATGCTGGCTCCCTCCGTTCGGGGCAGGGTCCTGCGGATCACGGCAGCTGTCCAGCGGGCCGGAGGCTCACGCCTCGCCCTCTCCGAACAGCCCGAATTGCAGGGCGGGGTCCCGCTTCGGCTCGGGCAGGCCGAGATGCCGGAAGGCGTGCGGGGTAAGAACGCGGCCCCGGGGCGTGCGGGCCAGCAGCCCGCGCTGGATCAGGAACGGTTCGATGATTTCCTCGATGGCGTCGCGCGGCTCGGACAGGGCGGCCGCGATGGTTTCGACCCCGACCGGGCCGCCGCCATAGTTGCGGGCGATGATCGACAGGTACTTCCGGTCCATCAGGTCGAGCCCGACCGGGTCGACATCAAGCAGCCGCAAGGCCCCGTCGGCGATCTCGCGGGTCACGGTCGCGGCGCCGTCCACCAGGGCGAAGTCCCTGACCCGCCTGAGCAGGCGCCCGGCGATGCGCGGCGTGCCGCGCGAACGCCGCGCGATCTCGTTGGCGCCGTCCTCCGTCATGCCGATGCCGAGCACGCGGGCGCCCCGCTTGACGATGAGCTCGAGCTCGGCCGTTTCGTAGAATTCGAGCCGGATCGGGATGCCGAAGCGGTCGCGCAGCGGCGTGGTCAGGAGGCCGGCCCGGGTCGTGGCGCCGACCAGGGTGAAACGCGGCAGGTCGATCTTCACCGAACGGGCGGCCGGCCCTTCGCCGATGATCAGGTCGAGCTGGTAATCCTCCATGGCCGGATAGAGGATCTCTTCCACGGCCGGGTTCAGGCGGTGGATCTCGTCGATGAAGAGCACGTCGCGCTCGTCGAGATTGGTGAGCTGGGCCGCGAGGTCGCCGGCCTTCGCGATCACCGGACCGGAGGTCGAGCGGAAATTCACGCCGAGTTCCCGCGCCACGATTTGGGCGAGCGTCGTCTTGCCCAGGCCGGGGGGGCCGACAAAGAGCACGTGGTCGAGCGCCTCGCCCCGTGTCCGGGCCGCCTCGATGAACACGGCGAGGTTTTGCCGCGCCGCCTTTTGGCCCACGAACTCGGCGAGCTGCAGCGGACGCAACGACGAATCGGGATCGTCCGGGCGGCGCTCGGGCGAAGCGAGCGAGGATTTCGGCTTCGGAGCGGCCATCGCTGCGGTGATTAGGGCGTCCCTGGGGCGCTGTCACCAAGCGGCCGTAAGGGCGCGACCCGGCCGCGCGGCTGCGCCTAGCGGGCGAGCTCCCGCAGGCCCAGCCGGATCAGCGCCGGGGCTTCCGCGCCCTCGGGCGCGAGCTGGAGGGCGGCCGCCACGGCGGCGGAAGCCTGCGGCTGTCCGTAGCCGAGATTGACCAGCGCCGAGACGGCATCGGCCACCGCGGGCGGGGCGGTCCGGTCCTCAACCGCGCCGGAGAGCCGGGCCAACGCCGAATCGATCGCGCCGAAAGCCGGAGCCTTGTCCTTCATCTCGGCGACGATGCGGGCGGCGAGCTTGGGCCCGACCCCGGGCGCGCGGGCCACCGCCGCCTTGTCGCCGGTGGCCACCGCGGTCGCCAGCCCCCCCGGATCCAGCGCCGACAGGATGGCGAGCGCGACCTTGGCGCCCACCCCCTGGACCGTCTGAAGCAGACGAAACCACTCCCGTTCGGCGTCGGACCGGAAGCCGAACAGGCGGATCATGTCCTCGCGGACATGCGTCTCGATGGACAGCGTGGCGGCCTCACCGGCGGGGGCGAGATGCTGCAGCGTGCGGCTGGAGCAATGCACCACGTAGCCGACGCCCTGCACGTCGAGGATCACGTAATCCTCGCCGTAGCTGTCGACGATGCCTTTGAGCTTTCCGATCATCGCCTGTCAGCCCACCAGCGCCCGCATGCGCCGATGATGGGCATGCGTGATCGCCACCGCGAGCGCGTCGGCAGCATCGTCCGAGGCGGGATCGGCCCGCGGCAGGAGGACGCGCACCATGGCCTGGATCTGGCGCTTGTCGGCATGCCCGGCTCCGACGACGGTCTTCTTGACGAGGTTGGCCGCATACTCGGCGACGGGCAGCCCGGCCAGGGCCGGCACGAGCAGCGCGACGGCGCGGGCGTGGCCGAGTTTCAGCGTGGACTGGGCGTTGGTGTTGACGAAGGTCTCTTCGACCGCCGCTTCGTCCGGAAGGTGGTCCCGCATCACGGCGACGAGCCCGGCGTGGATCTGGCAGAGCCGACTGGCCAGCGTCGCCTTGTCGGAGGATTCGACCACGCCGCTCGCCAGGTAGGACAGCCGCGTCCCCTCGACCGCGACCAGCCCCCAGCCGGTGCGGCGCAGGCCGGGATCGAGACCGAGGATGCGGACCGCTGCCGTCACCCCATGCGGGCCACGAGGGCGTCCGAAACTTCGAAATTCCCGTAGACGTGCTGAACGTCGTCGTGGCTGTCGAGCGTTTCGACCAGGCGGAGCAGCTTTTCGCCGGCCTCGTCGTCCACGGCGACGGAATTCTGCGGGCGCCACACGAGGGCGGACTTGCGGGGCTCGCCGAACCGCGCCTCGAGGGCTCTCGCCACCTCGGCGAGGGCGGCCTGGTCGCAATAGACGGTGTGGCCGCTCTCGGGATCCGATTCGACGTCGTTGGCGCCCGCCTCGACGGCGGCCTCCAGCATGGCGTCGTCATCCGCCACCTTGGCGTCGAACTCGACGATGCCGACCCGGTCGAACATGAAGGCGACCGCGCCCGTCTCGGCCAGGTTGCCGCCGGCCTTGGTGAAGACGGAGCGCACATCCGACGCCGTGCGGTTGCGGTTGTCCGTCAGGGCCTCGACGATGATCGCGACGCCGCCGGGGCCATAGCCCTCGTAGCGGATCTCCTCGTAATTCTCCGCGTCGCCGCCCTGGGACTTCTTGATGGCGCGCTCGATGTTGTCCTTGGGCATGTTCTCGG
Organism: Enterovirga sp.; assembly: GCF_028290205.1. Lineage (GTDB taxonomy): Bacteria > Pseudomonadota > Alphaproteobacteria > Rhizobiales > Beijerinckiaceae > Enterovirga. The sequence continues at coordinate 11,595 of NZ_JAQGKF010000019.1, forward strand.
CCCGGGCGGCCAGGATGGCGGCGCGCAGGCGCGGGTTCATGTTCGGGTCGGGCATGCCCATCTTGGCCGCGACCGTGATTTCCCGGGCCAGCTTGGAAAACACGCGCGAGCGGACCGCGTCGACGCGGCCCTTCCGGTGCATGATGTTCTTGAACTGGGAATGCCCCGCCATCGCACGACCCGTTTTACAGCGCGATCGGCGCGCCGCCTTTCCCCGATCCCGTCCCGCGGATTAAGGGGTCTTCGGCCGCGTGTCATCACCGACCCGGCCCGGGAGAGGAGAAGGCGGCATGCTTAGCCTGGAAGGCAAGGTCGCGATCGTGATGGGCTGCGGCTCGTCGGGCCCCGGCTGGGGCAACGGCAAGGCCACGGCCGTTCTGTTCGCGCGGCAGCGCGCCACGCTGGTCGGCACCGACCGCAACATCCAGGCCGCCGAGGAGACGGCCCGGATCATCGCGGAGGAGGGCGGTGAGGCGCATGTCGAAAGCTGCGACGCCACCCGCGGCAGCGACGTGGAGGCCTTCATCCGCAGGACGCACGCCCGCTTCGGGCGCATCGACATCCTGGTCAACAATGTCGGCCAGTCCGAGCCCGGCGGCCCGGTCGACATGGCCGAGGAGGTCTGGGAGGCGCAGTTCCAGCTGAACGCGACCACGGCCTTTCTGGCCTGCAAGCACGTGATCCCGATCATGGAGCGGCAGGGCGGCGGCGCCATCGTGAACGTGTCGTCGGTGGCCGCGCTGCGCTACATCGGCAAGCCGCAGGTCGGCTACTCGGCCGCCAAGGCGGCGCTGATTCAGTTCACCAAGACCACGGCCGTGATCCACGCGCCGAAGCGCGTGCGCCTGAACTGCGTCGTGCCGGGGCTGATGCACACGCCGTTGGTCAACCGCCTGGCCGACAAATACGCGGCCGGGGATTACGACGGCTTCGTGCAGAAGCGGCACGATCAGGTGCCGATGGGCCGGATGGGCGACGCCTGGGACGTGGCCCACGCGGCGCTGTTCCTGGCGTCGGACGAAGCCCGCTACGTCACCGGGACCGAGATCGTGGTGGATGGCGGCATCACGGCCGCCACCCGCTGACCTCCCGGCCCGGGGAGGCCGGGCTGGGGGCGCCGGCGGCTCTCAGGCGCCCGCCCCGAGAGGCGCGGCACCGCCGCCGAGCCATTCGATCCGGCAGCTCGGCCGGCGCCGGCCCAGCCGCTCGGCCAGGGCGCCGAGCAGGATCTCGGCCTCGCCCTGCAGGGTCCAGGGCGGGTTCACGACCAGGAGGCCGCTGCCCGTCAGCCGGGCATCGTCGGCTGGCTCGAGCCGAAGCTCCAGCCGGAGCGCCGTGGAGGGGGCCGGCGCCGCGATCTCCACGAAGCGGGCCAGTGCCGCCTCCACCTCGCGCTCGCGCTTCACCGGATACCAGAGCGCCAGAATTCCCGTGGGCCACTTGCGATGGGCCCGCGCCAGGCGCCCGGCACCCCGGGCCAACTCGTCCAGCTCCTCGTAGGGCGGGTCGACCAGGACCAGGCCGCGCCGCTCCCGAGGCGGCACGAGGCTGCCGAGGGCGGTCCATCCGTCCATGGGGAGAACCTTGCCGGCCCGCGCGGCCTGGGCCGTGCTCGCCAGCAATGCGGCGTCCTCCGGGTGCTTTTCGACCAGGATGGCCCGGTCCTGCCGGCGCATGAGTTCGCGGGCCACCAGGGGGGATCCCGGATAGCTCGAAGGCCCGTAGCGGGCCCGCACCTCGGCCAGCGCGTGCCGGTAAGGGGCGAGCAGCGTCTCGGCCTCCTCATCGAGCGGTTCATCCAGGCGGCCGATCCCGTCCCGCCACTCTCCCGTGCGGGAGGCCTCGTCGCCGCCGAGGTCGTAGAGCCCGATCCCGGCATGCGTGTCGATGAAGCGGTACGGCGCCTCCTTGCGGCCGAGATGGAGCAGGATGCGGCACAGGAGGGCGTGTTTCATCACGTCGGCGAAATTGCCGGCGTGAAAGGCATGTCGGTAATTCATCGGACCTGCGGGAGAGCGTCCCGGACGCTCTCCCGCAGCCGCATCAGATCTTCAAGTCGTTCCGAAGCCCGGCCGCCCGAAACTGGCGGCCGAGGAGCCCGACGCCGCGGAAGAACCGGCTGAGTCGGGGCGCGAGCCGCCGCCCCAGCTGTTGCCTTCGGCCGGACGCTCCCGGGCGCCCGCCTGGACGCGCAGGTTGTTCTGGACGTGCTGAACGCCCGAAACCGCTTCGGCGATGTCCTCGGCCCGGCGCTTGTCCGAGCGCGCCCCCACGGTGCCGCTGAGCGTCACTTCGCGATCGAGCACGGTCACCTCGATGTCGGAGGCGTCGAGGTAACAATCGTCGGTCAGGCGGTCGTTGATGTCGTCACGGATCCGCTCGTCCGAGCGCTGGTAGCTTCTCGGCCCGCGGCCCCGGTGGCTGATCTCGTCGACGCGGTCTTCCCGCCGGCGATGCTGGGCGTCGTCGTCCCCGAACCACGACGCGATCTCGTCGCCGGCCCGCTCGAAAAAGCCGCGGTCCTGGCGATCGCCGCGCCCATAGGGGCGGCCGCGATAGCCTGCGTTCGACCCATCGTCGTGGTCGCGCCCGCTGGTGTCGCGCCCGAAGGCCAGATCGCCGAGATTGCGGCCTCGGAGGTCGTCCCGATCCCGCTCCATGCCGCCGCCGTAGCGGCGGGCATAGCCGCCGTCGCGCCGCCCGTAAGCCGCGTCGCGGTCCTCCCGCAGGCCGCCCCGATCCGGGGTGCCGCCGTAAAGGTCGCCCGTTCTCCGGTAACCGGTGTTCCAGCCCAGGGAACTGCCGAACTCGTCGTGGCTGCCGCGGCCATAGACGTCCTGATCGCGCCGGCCCTGCTCGGATCGCCGCCCGCGGTCGTAATCGGGTTCATAGCGCCGGCCGCTTTCCCAGCCGCTGCGCTCGCCCTCGCGGAGGCGGTCGCCGGCGCGCTCGCCCCCCCAACGATCCTGATCGCCCATCTGACCCCTCCTCACGTGGTGAGCGGGGCGTTGCGCCCACGCCTGTCCGGACACAACGGTCCGCAGACAGGGCCGTTCCGGCGGGGGCGCGCCGGAACCGTGCTGCTCGGCGGGGAGGGGAGCTCGGCCGCGCTCGGCCGGGCTGCGCCGGATCAGGCGGCGGAGCGCGTGCCGCCCGGCTCGGCCACCGGGATGCCGGTCGCGATGTACTCGGCCAGCTTGTTGCGGAGCGTCCGGATGGAGATGCCCAGGATGCGGGCGGCATGGGTGCGGTTGCCCAGGCAGTGGTCGAGCGTATCCAGGATCAGGTCCTGCTCGACGGCGGCCACGGTCCGGCCCACCAGGGTCCGGGTCACCGCCTCGGCGGTGGCCGCGGCGCGCGCGGCCGGATCGGCCGCGCCGCCCGAGAGGCTCTCGCCATCCGGCGTGCGGATCGCCTCCACGTCGATCGTGTCGCCGACGGCCAGCAGCACGGCCCGATGCATGGTGTTCTCGAGCTCGCGAACGTTGCCGCGCCAGGCCGACCGGGTCATCAGCCGCTTCGCCTCGAGCGACAGCGGCCGGGCCGGCACCCCGTTCAGATCGGCGTAGCGGCGCCCGAAGAACCCGGCGAGTTCCAGAATGTCGGCCGGGCGCTCGCGCAGGGGCGGGATGCGCAGGTGCACCACGTTGAGGCGGTACAACAGGTCCTCGCGAAACGTGCCCTTGCGGACCTCGTCGCCGAGATTGCGGTTGGAGGTCGCGATCACCCGGATGTCGACCCGGACCGGCTGCGACCCGCCGACGCGATCGATGACCCGCTCCTGCAGCGCCCGCAGCAGCTTGGCCTGCAGCCGGACGTCCATTTCCGAAATCTCGTCGAGCAGCAGGGTGCCGCCGCTCGCCTCCTCGAACTTGCCGATGCGCCGCGCGATCGCGCCCGTGAAGGCGCCCCTCTCGTGGCCGAACAGCTCCGATTCCAGGAGGTTGTCGGGGATGGCCGCGCAGTTCACCGACACGAAGGGCTTGTCCCGGCGGCCGGATTTCGCGTGCAGGTGGCGGGCCAGCACCTCCTTGCCGGTTCCGCTCTCGCCCGTCACGAGCACGCTGGCCTCGGAGCGGGCCACCTGATCGGCGAGCTTGACGACGCTCTCCATGGCGGGGTCGCGCCAGATGAAGGAGCGGCTGTCCGAGGCAACCGCCTCGATCACCGCCGCGATCAGTTCCGGATCCGGCGGCAGCGGAATGTATTCCTTGGCCCCAGCCTGGATGGCGGCCACCGCCGCGCGCGCGTCGGTGGCCGTACCGCAGGCCACGACCGGAGTTCGGATGCGCTCGGCTTCGAGCGCGCCGACGAGGTCGCGCACCGACAAGGCGACATCGATCATCACAAGGTCGGCGCCGCGGCTGCGCAACACGGCCAGGCCCTGGGTGACGCTGTCGGCCTGCGTCACGGCGGCGCCGCGGTTCATGGCGATGCGGGAGGCGGCGACGAGCTCGCCCGAGAGCCGGCCGATGATGAGAAGGCGCATGTGAATTCCTTTTCGGCTCAGCTCGTCGGGACCACGATCTCGGTCATGGTCACACCGAGCCGGTCATTGACGAGAACGACCTCTCCCCGGGCGACGAGCCGGTCGTTGACCCGGATGTCGATGGCTTCGCCGACGCGCCGGTCCAGTTCGAGCAGCGCGCCGGGCGCGATCTTGAGGAGCTGGCCGATCGGCAGCCGGGCATGGCCCAGGATCGCCGACACCGTGACCGGTACGTCGAGGAGGCGATCCAGATCCGCCGGGACCCGGGCAACGGGAGCCTCGCGGACCGGAGCGGCGCCGCCGAAATCGACCTCGCTTCCGCCGAGGCTTGGGAGGGGTAGGTCGGAGGCGCTCATGCGAAGGGCTCGTCGGGCGGGGTGACGGGATGGGTCGGTCGCGACGGGGCGCGGGCGAGAACCGCGTCGGCGGCGGCCTCCAGGCGGGCGCGGTCGCCGGAGACGCAGCCGTCCGCCCAGTCGAGCCGGGCGTCGCCCGGCAGGAGGTCGGCCTCGCCGAGGACGATGACGCGGCCCTCGAAGCCGCGCTCGCGGGCCATGGCCCGCAGCCGCGCTTCGACGTCGTCCACCAGCCCCTCGTTCACGCGCACGGCGAGATGGGGCACCCCGCGCAGATGCCGGAAGGCCTCGGCCGCAGCCTCCTGCACGGCGGCCAGCGGTTCGGTCGCGATGGCCCGGCCCGCGAGCTTGCGGGCGAGGGCGTCGAAGAAGCCGAGCGCGTCCTCCTCGATGGCCGCGGTCCGGCGATCCACGTCGTCGAGGGCGAGCACGATGCCGTTGGCGAGCCGTTCCGTGGCGTCGGCCAGCCGCCGTGCGGTCTCGTCCGCGGCCTCCTCGCGTCCCGCCGCGAGGCCGCGGGCGAAGGCGTCGCGCTCCGCCGCTTCCACGGCCCGGCGCTCGGCCTCGCCGGCC
>NZ_JAQGKF010000066.1 GCF_028290205.1 Enterovirga sp.
GCGGCCACCCGCCCGGCACCTGCGCACCGCGCCCGGGCGCAGGCGTCCAGGCCGGTGCCGGCCTCGGTGGCCGCCCCGACCCCCGACATCAGGCCCGCCCCGACCGCGGAGGCGGTCACTGTCGCAGCCACCGGCAATGCGACGTCCGTCGCCGAGATCGCCAGCACCGTCACCGTGATCACCGCGGCCGACCTCGAGCGCGAGCAGCGCCGCACGGTCCCCGACGCCCTCCAGAGGGTGCCCGGGCTGCACGTGGTGCAGTCGGGAGGGCCGGGCGGCCAGACCTCGGTGTTTCTCCGCGGCAGCAACGCGAATCACGTCAAGGTGCTGATCGACGGCATCGACGTGTCCGACCCCTCGACCCCGAACCGGTCCTTTGATTTCGGTCAGCTTCTCACCGACGATGTGGACCGCATCGAGGTGCTGCGCGGCCCGCAATCCGGCCTCTACGGCGCGGATGCGATCGGCGGCGTCATCTCGGTCACCACGAAGCGCGGCGAGGGCCCGCCCAGGGTGACGCTGAAGACCGAGGGCGGCTCCTACGGCACCTTCAACCAGTTCGGTTCGATCTCCGGCTCCCGAGAGGGGTTCAGCTACTTCCTGGGCGTGCAGCATTACCGCTCGGACAAGACCCCGGTGACGCCGGCCGAACTGGTCGTGCCGGGCCAGCGCCGCAACCCGAATCTCCACGACAACGCGAGCTTCACGACCAAGCTCGGCTATGACGTCAACGAGTTCATCAGCCTCAACTATGTCGGCCGGCTGATCGATTCGACGCTTTTGGCGACCACCGACGGCGGTTTTCCGTCACGGCCGAACGCCTTCAGGTCGCAGCTCGACAAGCTGTCCTCGTTCCAGCGCGGCGAGGTGGTGGTCAACATGCTGGACGGCCGCTTCCAGAACGTCTTCGGGGTCGCGTCCTCGAACCTGATGTCCGACGTCCGGGACGCCCCGACGCTGGCCGGTCCGTCCCCGGTCAGCCGCAGCATCGGCCTCAGGACGCAGTACGACTACCGCGGCGATCTCCTCATCGCGGACGGGCAGCGGCTCGTCTTCGGCGCGCAGCGCGAGGACGAGACCCTGTCCAACAAGACGATCCGGCCCACCAACGGCAACAGCGCCGGCTTCGTCCAGCTGCAGCAGGACTGGGCCCAGCGCGTGTTCCTCGTGTCCAACGTCCGCTACGACGTGAACGACAGTTTTGGCGAGGCGCTGACCTACCGTGTGGCCCCCGCCGTGATCCTGCCGGGCACCGAAACCAAGCTGAAGGGCAGCGTCGGAACGGGCTTCAAGGCGCCCACCCTCAGCCAGCTCTTCCAGAGCTACCCGGCGTTCAACTTCTACGCCAATCCGAACCTGCGGCCCGAGGAGAGCTTCGGCTGGGATGCGGGCTTCGAGCAGCCGCTGCCGGGCGGGCGGGTGCGTGTCGGTGCGCTCTATTTCGACACCAGCATCCGCAACCTGATCCAGGCCGCGCAGCGCGGGGCGGTGACCCGCATCGACAATGTGGGACGGGCGAGTGCCTACGGGGCCGAGGCCTTCTTCAGCTTCCAGTTCAGTGACGCCCTGCAGGCCACGCTCAGCTACACGAACACCTCGACCAAGGACGAGATCAACCGCCAGGAGCTGCTGCGCCGGCCCCGGCACAAGGTCGCCACCACGGTGGATTGGTCGCCCCTGGAGCGTCTGACGCTGTCCGGCACGGCCGTGTTCGTGGGCTCGCAGGTGGACGGCAATCGGGATTTCTCGGTTCCCCGCCTGCGCACGCAGCCCTATGCCTTCGTTAACCTGACTGCGAATTACCGGGCCACGGATCAGCTCACCGTGTTTGCGCGGGTGGACAACCTGTTCGACCGCCGCATCGAGGATCCGACCGGTTTTCTGCGGCCCGGGGCCTCGGCCTTCGCGGGCTTGCGGATCACCAACTGACCCAGCAATCGGGGCCGCGAGTGCGGTCCCGGACGGCGGTGCCGGTCGGTCCCCTCGACTGGCCGGCCCCGCTGACGAACAGCATCCCGAGGTGGCCTGATGGTGGTTGAGACGCGCCTCGAACTGCCGGCCGTGCTTCCGGTCGACGATCGGCTTGCGCCGGAGCTCCGGGCCAGGATCGACGGCAAGGCGAAGCCGCTCGGCGCCCTGGGCCGGCTGGAGGATCTCGCGCTGCGGCTCGGGCTCATCCAGGGCAGCCTCGCGCCGCGTCTCGACCGGGCGACGCTGCTGTTGTTCGCCGGCGACCACGGCCTGGTGGCCGAGGGGGTCGCCGCCTATCCGGCCTCCGTGACGGCTGAGATGGTCAAGACCATGCTCCGGGGACGGGCCACCGCGAACGCCTTCGCGGCGACCGTCGGGGCCGAGCTGGTGGTGATCGACGCGGGGGTCGCGGCCGATCTCGGAGCCCATCCCAAACTCGTGGCCGAGAAGATCAGGAGCGGAACGGCGAATGCCGCCCGCTTTCCGGCGCTCGGGCCCGAGGACACGCGCCGGGCTCTCTCGGCCGGGGCACGGCTGGCCCGAAACGCCGTTGCCAAGGGCGCCGACGCGGTGCTGCTCGGCGACATGGGGATCGGCAACACGAGCTCGGCCGCCCTCGTGACGCACCGTCTGGCGCCTGCCGCCCTCGACCTCTGCATCGGGCCGGGCGCCGGGCACGACGCCGCCGGTCTCGCCCGCAAGCGGGAGGCCATCGAGCGCGCGGCCGCCCGCACCCCGGCCAGCGATCCCTTCGCCGTGCTGTGCGAGTTCGGCGGCTGCGAGATCGCCATGATGGCCGGGGCGGTGATCGGCGCGGCCTCGGCGCGGCGGCCGGTCCTCGTGGACGGGTTCATCACGGCCGCGGCGGCCCTCGCGGCGATCCGGCTCGTGCCCGAGGCTCTCCCGTATTGCGTCTTCGGGCATCGCTCGCCCGAGCCGGGCCACCGCGTCATCCTGGATGCGCTCGGGGCCGAGCCGCTGCTCGACCTCGGCCTGCGGCTGGGGGAGGGGACCGGTGCGCTTCTGGCCCTGCCGCTGCTGCGGGCGGCAAGCCGCATCTTCACGGACGTGGACGATCTTGCCGAGGTCCTGGCCCGTGCCGGATAGACGGGCCCGCGAGCGGGGGCGGCTGGTCGCGGCCGCGGCCCTGCTGACGCGCCTTCCGCTGCCCCGGGTCGAGATCGAGCCGGACTGGCTGCCGCGCTGCGCCAAGTACCTTCCGGCGGTGGGCGCGCTCGTCGGGCTCCTGGCCGCCGCAATGCTGCTGGCGGCGGGCGCGCTCTGGGCACGGCCCGTGCCGGAGATCCTGGCCCTGCTCGCCGGCCTGCTGGTCACGGGCGCGCTGCATGAGGACGGCCTGGCCGACAGCTTCGACGCGCTCGGCGGCACCACCCGCGAGAGCCGGCTGGCGATCATGAAGGATTCCCGGCTCGGCACCTTCGGCGTGCTCGCGGTGCTGGCCGCGCTCGCCCTGCAGGTCGCGGCGTTGTCCGGTCTCCACCTCCTGTCCGGGGCCGCCGCCCTGGTGGCGGCCCATGCGGGCGGTCGCCTGATGGCC
>NZ_JAQGKF010000076.1 GCF_028290205.1 Enterovirga sp.
CCGGAGGTGTAGAGGATGTAGAGCGGGTCGGTCGCGGCGACCGGCACGCATGCGGCCGAAACGCCCCGGCCGCGCGCCTCGGCCACCGCCTCCCGCCAGTCGCGGTCCCGGCCCCGCACGAGGGCCGCCGCGAGCTGCGGACGCTGCAGGACGAGGCAGGATTCCGGCTTGTGGCGCGACAGCGCGATGGCCTCGTCGAGCAGGGGCTTGTAGGCCACCACCCGGTTCGGCTCGAGGCCGCAGGAGGCGGCCAGGATCACCTTGGGTTCGGCATCCTCGATGCGGGCGGCCAGTTCGCGGGACGCGAAGCCGCCGAACACGACCGAGTGGACGGCGCCGAGCCGCGCCGAGGCCAGCATCCCGACCAGCGCTTCCGGCACCATCGGCATGTAGAGGAGGACGCGGTCGCCCTTCGCGATTCCGAGCTCGGCCAGCAGCCCGGCCAGCACCCGGACCTCGTCCAGCATCTCGGCATAGGAGATACGCCGGGTCGTGCCGGTGACCGGGCTGTCGTAGATGATGGCGGTCTGGTCGCCGCGGCCGGAGGCGACGTGGCGGTCGAGCGCGTTATGGCAGGTGTTGCCGACCGCGTCCGGGAACCACCGCCCCGAGATGCCGGCCGCCGGATCGAAGGCGCGGCTGGGCGGCGTGATCCAGTCGATGGCGGCCGCGGCCTCGAGCCAGAAGCGTTCCGGGTCGTTGGCGGCGGCCTCGTAGACCTCGCGGTACCGGCTCTCCCCCATGGCGCGTGTCCTTCGGGCCGGTCTCAAGGCCGGCGGTCGTGAGTGCCGCGCCGGGGCCGCCGCCGCAAGCGCCGCGGCGTCAGCCTTTTGGCGCGGCCCGGCGGCCCGGGCACGCGGCGGCATGGGCCCTGGAAACGCGCTGCCGCAGGTCGTATCTTGCCGCGATGGCCGAGCTGAGAAACCTGGAGCTGGTGCGACCGACATGAATTGGGTGAGCGAGGTCGTCCGGCCGCGGATCAAGACGCTGTTCAAGCGTGAGACGCCCGAGAACCTCTGGGTGAAATGCCCGGACACGGGCCAGATGGTGTTCCAAAAGGACGTGGAAGCGAATCTCTGGGTGATCCCGGGATCCGACCACCACCTGCGCATGAACGCCACGCAGCGCCTCAAGATGATGTTCGACGGCGGCACCTGGCTCGACGTGCCGCTGCCGGATGTCGCGACCGACCCGCTCAAGTTCCGGGACGAGAAGCGCTATGCCGACCGGCTGAAGGACGCCCGCGCCAAGACCGGCGCCAGGGACGCGTTCAAGGTCGGATTCGGCCGGGTCGTGGGCACGCCCATGACGGTCGCGGCGCAGGATTTCGCCTTCATGGGCGGCTCGCTCGGCATGGCGGCGGGCGAGGCCATCCTGCGGGGTGCCGAAACCGCGCTCGACAAGCGCACCCCCTTTGTCCTGTTCGCGGCCTCTGGCGGCGCCCGCATGCAGGAGGGCATTTTCTCGCTGATGCAGATGCCCCGCACGACCGTCGCGGTGCGGCGCCTCAAGGAGGCGCGGCTGCCCTATATCGTGGTGCTGACCAACCCGACCACGGGCGGCGTCACGGCCTCGTATGCGATGCTGGGGGACATCCACATCGCCGAGCCCGGCGCGCTGATCGGCTTCGCCGGGCCCCGGGTCATCGAACAGACCATTCGCGAGAAGCTGCCGCCGGGCTTCCAACGGGCGGAATACCTGAAGGCGCACGGCATGGTCGACATGGTGGTCCACCGCCGGGAGCTGAAGGAGACGGTGGCCCGGCTGTGCCGGATCCTGACCAAGCAGAAGGCTGTCGAGACGGCCCAGCCCGAAGCCGGGCCGGACGCGATCCGACCCGCCGCGTGAGGGGCTCGGAGGGGAACGCGCAGGACTCGTCCGACGCCATCATCGCCCGCTGCCTGGCGCTGCACCCGAAGCTCATCGACCTGTCGCTCGACCGCATCCGGCGCCTTCTGGCCCGGATGCACCATCCGGAGCGCCGCCTGCCACCGGTGATCCACGTCGCCGGAACCAACGGCAAGGGATCCACCATCGCCTTCATGCGGGCCATTCTGGAGGCGGCCGGTCTGCGGGTGCATGTCTACACCTCGCCCCATCTCGTGCGCTTTCACGAGCGCATCCGGCTCGGCGCCATGGGCGGCGGGCATCTCGTCGACGAGGACCGCCTCGCGGCGGCGCTGACCCGGGCTGTCGAGCTGAATGCCGGTGACCCGATCACCGTGTTCGAGATCACCACCGCGGCCGCCTTCGGCATCTTTGCCGAGGCTCCGGCGGACGTGCTCCTGCTCGAGGTCGGGCTCGGCGGCCGGGCCGACGCCACCAACGTCATCGACGCCCCGGCCGCGGCCGTGATCACGCCGATCGGCCATGACCACGCCGAGCATCTCGGCCACACGCTGTCGCTGATCGCGGCGGAAAAGGCCGGCATCCTGAAGCCGGGCTGCCCGGCCGTGATCGCGACCCAGGACCATCCGGAGGCCGACGCGGCGCTGGAGCGGCTGGCAGCCCGGGTCGGTGCCCGTCCGGTGCTGATCGGCGGCCAGGACTTTTCCGTCATGTCCGAGCGGTCGCGCCTCGTCTACCAGGACGAGGGCGGGCTGCTCGACCTGCCGCTGCCCCGCCTCGCCGGCCGTCACCAACTGGTCAATGCCGGCGCGGCTATTGCGGCCATCAAGGCGGCCGGTTTCGGCGACCTCGAAGCGAGCGTGTTCGAGCGCGGCGTCACCGAGGTGCAGTGGCCAGGCCGCCTGCAGCACCTGTCGCGCGGGCGCCTAGCGCTGATCGCCCCGGAGGGGGCCGATCTGTGGCTCGACGGCGGTCACAACCGCGACGGAGGCCGCGCTGTCGCGGCCGCCATGGCGGATCTCGAGGAGCGGTCGCCCGCCCCGCTCGTGCTGGTCACGGCCATGCTGGCGACCAAGGACGCGGCCGCCTTTCTGGCCAATTTCGCCGGGCTCGCGCTCGAGGTGATCGCGGTGCCGATGGCTTCGCAAGTGGCCGCGACCCCGCCCGAAACCCTCGCCCGCGTGGCAGCGGCCGCCGGGTTCCGGGCCTCGGTGGCGACCGGGATCGAGGGCGCGCTCGACGGCATCGACAGCACCGTCTACGGCAGCCCGCCCCGCATCCTGATCTGCGGCTCGCTCTACCTGGCCGGCGACGCGCTGGCGCTCAACGGCACGCCGCCGACCTGAACCGGTGCCGCCGCAGGCGGCAGTTGCCAAGCCGCGCTCAGCCGGCCTGGCCGATACGCTCCGGCGCTGAGTCAGCCTTCAGCACCGGCCCGTAGGGGCAGTGGCCCGTGGCCCCCCGGATGGCCAG
>NZ_JAQGKF010000115.1 GCF_028290205.1 Enterovirga sp.
TCCTGGCCCGCCTCGTTCCAGCCGAGATGCGTGGTCAGCGAACCGTCCACACGCTCGTAGCCGAGTTCGGCGAGCTGTTTCAGGCTGTCGTCCTCCGGGTTGGCCGGGATCGGGAAGGTGAGGTTGCGCAGCCCCACCCGGAGTTCGGTCGGGATGCCCTCGATCGGCTTCTCGGCCAGGACCTCGAACTGGGCGACCGAGACCCGCACCGTCGGCTGCTCCAGCCCGGCGAGGCCGGCGAGCCGCTTCGCTCCGGAGGGAACGTCGACATCGAGGGCGGTGAGGCGGGTTGCGCCGACCAGAGGGATGAAGCGCCGCATCGTGGCTGGCGACATCGCGTCCGGGCCAGCCGCCCCGAAGTCCCGCAGGCCGTCGAGGACCGGCTGCAACGACAGCCCGGAAAAGGCGAGGCTTCGGAACTGCACCCGCGTGTCCGACGAGGACGCCTCGAACCCGTCCAGGGTCAACTCGGCGGCGCGCGAGCCCGTTGCGCCCTGAAAGGCGATGCGGGCGATCCTGCCCTTGCCGTCCTCGGCCGCCTTGCCCGCGAAGGTGATGTCGATCGCCTCGAGGGCGCCGATCTGGAAGGCGCCGAACAGGTCCGCCATGGCGGCCGTGACACGCGCCCTTTCGGCGGGCGGGGCCGCCTTGAGGTCGGGGTTCTGCCCCATGACCTGCACCGTGCCGAGCCAGCCCTCCGCGGTCGGCCGGGCCGCGAAATCGCGACCGAACAGGCGGCCGACCCGGGTGGTCGCACCCGACGGGTCGGTGAGCTGCAGGTCTTCAACGGAGGCCGCGCCATAGAGCCGCTTCAGCTCGGCCGGGCCGGTGGCCTTTTCGGTGAAGAACGCCACGGTGAGGCCAAGGTCGAGCTCCTGCAAGGCGAGACGGCCGAAGCTTCCTTGCGACTTACCCTCCGGCCCGTTGGCGTCGATGGACCCGCCGGCCGCGCTGGCGGAGGCGATGCGGCCGCCGCCGACCTGCGTGAACACGATACCGCGGTAGCGGGTCACCTGCGGACCCTGCGGCGTGGTGAATTCCGACAGGATCTCGGGCAGGACGATTTCGGCCGCCTGGAGGCGGGCGATGCGGGCGGCCAGCGGTTCGGCGGCGTTGGGATCGAACAGCGCCGTGAGCTCGGCGCGGTCGTGCGGCGTGCCCCGGAACTCGGCCCGCGGCGCCGCATAGGTCATCTCGCCGAGCTGGAAGCGGAGATTTTCCAGGACCACATCGGCGGCCCGCGACGCAGTGGCCGACGCGAACAGCAGGGCGGAGACCGCAAGGGCTCTCCACCCGGATCGGGCCACATCATGCATGTCGGTCACCTTCAGGCCGCACGGCGGGCCCGCCGCGTTGCCGAGTCAGAGAGAGAAGGACGTACCACAGCCGCAGGAGGCGACCGCCTGCGGGTTCTCGATCCGGAAGCTCTGGCCGATCAGGTCGTCCACGAAATCCACGGTGGAGCCCTTGAGGTATTGCAGCGACACCTCGTCCACCAGGATGCCGGCCCCGTCACGCTCGATCAGAAGATCGTCCGGGCCGCGATTCGCATCCACGTCGAACCCGTACTGGAAGCCGGAGCAGCCGCCGCCGTTGACGCTGATCCGCAGCATCGAGCCCGGCGGCTCCGTGGCCAGGATCTCGCCGATGCGGCGCGCCGCCCGGGCCGTGACGGCGAGCGAAGCCTCCTCGGCCGGCGGCACGGGAGGGAAATCGGCAGAACTGGGGTGGGTGTGCATGGCGACCGTATTGCCGGTTGACCGGTCCTGAAGGTAAGGCGCCCCGTGCTGCGCCGCAACCCGCCGGCATCCGAGGCCGCATGACACGGACACCCGGCGAGCGCTGGCGGGCCCCCTGGGCCTGCAACCCCGAGGCCAGCCGTGGGCGCGTCCACCCGGAACGCCCGTCGCCGACCCGGACGGAATTCCAGCGCGACCGCGACCGGGTGATCCATTCGGCCGCCTTCCGGCGCCTGATGCACAAGACCCAGGTCTTCCTGTTCCACGAGGGCGACCACGTCCGCACTCGGCTCACCCACACCCTCGAGGTGAGCCAGATCGCCCGGGCGCTGGCCCGCTCCCTCGGCCTCGACGAGGATCTGGCGGAAGCCCTCGCCCTCTCGCACGATCTCGGCCACCCGCCCTTCGGCCATACGGGCGAGGAGGCGCTGGACGGCTGCCTCGGCGCCTTCGGCGGCTTCGACCACAACGCCCAGGCCTTCCGCATCGTGACCCGGCTGGAAGACCGCTACGCCGCCTTTCCGGGCCTGAACCTCGCCTGGGAAACGCTGGAAGGCCTGGCCAAACACAACGGCCCGCTCGTCGCGCCAGATGGCTCCCCGCTCGGCCGAGCCCGGGCCCGCGGTGTCCCAACCGCCATCCTGGACTACGATCGCGAGCGGCCGCTGGACCTCGCTCACCACGCCTCGGCCGAGGCGCAGGCGGCCGCCATCGCGGACGACATCGCCTACGACGCTCACGATCTGGACGACGGGTTGCGGGCCGGGATGCTGGAGCTGGACGACCTCGCCGCAGTGCCGTTCCTGGCCGAGTTGCTGGCCGAGATCGACCACCTTCATCCGGGGCTGCCCCGGACCAAGCGGATCCACGAACTCACCCGCCGGGTGATCACGCGCTTCGTGGAAGACGTCGTGGACGAGGGGCGACGGCGCATCGCGGCGCTGGCCCCCGCCACCGCACAGGACATCCGCCGGGCGGGCCGGCCCGTGATCGCCTTTTCCGACGACATGGCCACGGCCGAGCGGTCGGTGAAGGACTTCCTGTTTCCGCAGCTCTACCGGCACGAGCGCCTGATGGCCGTCCGCGGGCAGGCCGAGGCGGTGGTCCGGGAGCTGTTCGAGCGCTTCACGGCGGATCCGGCGTCGCTGCCGGAGGGCTGGCAGGCCGGCCTCGCGGGCGCCGACGACGCCAAGCTCGCCCGGCGGGCCGCCGATTACATTGCCGGCATGACCGACCGCTTCGCCGTGCAGGAGCATCGGCGGCTGTTCCCGCACAGCCCCGATCTCAGGCTCGCCTGAGCCCTCCGGGCCGCCTGCGGTGACAGGCCCGGTGCCGGTTGCTAAGCGGGGCGGCGCTGCGGGCCGGGACGCGCCCGCTCTCTGGATCGGAATTGATGAACGTTTTCGGGCTCTTCGAGCGCCGGGTGGCGGACGCGCTGGAGCGGCTGATCGCGGCCGGGACCTTGCCGGCCGGGCTCGACCTGTCGCGGATCGTGGTGGAGCCGCCGCGCGACCCCTCGCATGGCGATCTGGCCACCAACGCCGCCATGGCGGTGGCCAAGGCCGCCGGCATGAACCCGCGGGCGCTGGCCGAGCTCCTGGTGGCGGACCTGCGGACGGATCCGCGCGTGGTGGACGCCGCGGTGGCCGGGCCGGGCTTCATCAACCTGCGCCTCGTGCCTGCGCTGCACCATGACGTGGTCCGGGCGGCCGTGCTCGATCCGGAGGCGTTCGGGCGCAGCGGCCAGGGCGCCGGCGCCCCGGTCAATGTGGAATACGTCTCGGCCAACCCGACCGGTCCCATGCATGTCGGCCACGGCCGCGGCGCCGTGTTCGGCGACGCCCTGTCCAACCTGCTCGAAGTGGCCGGCTACCGGGTCACGCGGGAATACTACGTCAACGATGCCGGCGCGCAGGTCGACGTCCTGGCCCGCTCCGCCTACCTGCGCTACCGCGAGGCGCTGGGCGCCGAGATCGGTGCCATCCCGGAAGGGCTCTATCCGGGGGACTACCTGAAGCCGCTCGGGGCGGATCTCGCCCACCGGCACGGCCGGGCGCTTCTCGACCAGCCCGAGGCCGAGTGGCTGCCCGTGGTCCGGGACGCCGCCATCGCGGCCATGATGGAACTGATCCGGCAGGATCTCCTGGCGCTCGGCATCCGGCACGACGTGTTCTTCTCCGAGCGCTCCTTGATGGAGAACGGGGGCGGGGAGGTCGCTGCGACCATCGCCGAACTCAGGGCCAGGAACCTCGTCTACGAGGGACGGCTGCCGCCGCCCAAAGGGCAGCCGGTCGAGGATTGGGAAGACCGCGAGCAGACGCTGTTCCGGGCCACCCAATTCGGGGACGACGTCGACCGGCCTCTGCTGAAATCCGACGGCTCGTTCACGTATTTCGCGGCCGACATCGCGTATCACCGGTCCAAATTCGAGCGCGGCTTCTCGCGCATGATCGATGTGTGGGGCGCCGACCACGGCGGCTACGTGAAGCGCATGTCGGCGGCGGTTCGGGCCGTGAGCGGCGGACAGGGCGAGCTCGACGTCAAGTTGTGCCAGCTCGTGCGGCTCCTGCGGGGCGGCGAGCCGGTCAAGATGTCCAAGCGGGCCGGCGATTTCGTCACGCTGCGCGAGGTGGTGGACGAGGTCGGCGCCGATTCGACGCGCTTCATGCTGCTCTACCGGAAGAACGACGCGCCGCTCGATTTCGACCTGATCAAGGTCAGGGAGCAGTCCAAGGACAACCCCGTCTTCTACGTGCAATACGCCCATGCCCGATGTGCCTCGGTGGCCCGGCAGGGCGCGGAGGCCTTCGGCCGCTCGCCGTCGCGCCAGGAACTCGCGGCTGCGGATCTGTCCATTCTGACCGACGAAGCCGAGCTCGAGCTGATGCGTCGCATCGGCCAGTATCCGCGCGTGATCGAGGCCGCCGCGGCGGCGCATGAGCCTCACCGGGTGGCGTTTTTTCTTTACGATTTGGCCAGCCTGTTCCACGCCCTTTGGAACAAGGGCAAAGACTTGCCGCAATTACGGTTTGTTAAACACGGAGATGAAATGTCGACAACCGCGAGATTGGCGCTCGTGGGCGCGCTGCAGGGCGTGCTCGCGTCGGGCCTAGCGGTTTTGGGCGTAAGGGCCCCGGACGAGATGCGCTGACGGCGCGCCTCGCTGGAGCGCGCGCGCCCGCCGCGGGCCGGGTCCCGGTCGGGACCGGGTTCGAGGTGG
The DNA here is from genome assembly GCF_028290205.1 of Enterovirga sp. GTDB lineage: Bacteria > Pseudomonadota > Alphaproteobacteria > Rhizobiales > Beijerinckiaceae > Enterovirga. The sequence goes on from NZ_JAQGKF010000115.1 coordinate 4,960, forward strand.
CGGCGCCGGAGTCGGAGGGCGTTTTAATGAGCGAAGCCAGGCATCAGCGGTTCGAGATCGACATCGACGAGATCGAGCGCGAACTCCGCAGGTCGGCCGAATCCGCGCCGGCCCCGCGGCCGGATCCGCTCGCCGAGCTGGCCCGCATCGTCGGGCAGGACGATCCGTTCCGGGGCATCATCGGCGAGAGCCGGTCGGGCGCCCCGCGGGTCGCGTCCGACCCGGCCGCCGCGGCCGGAGGGGGGTACGGCAATCTCGATTTCGCGCCCGACGACCGGCTTGGATCGCGTGACACGTCGCCGCAGGCCGGCGGCTACGATCCGGTCGCTGACGTCTATGGCTCGCCCGATGCCGCTCTCGCCGAGGATGACATGCAGCCGCTCCGGCCCCGGCGCTCGCGCGGCAAGCTCGCCGCCGTGGCGGCGACGCTGCTGGTCACCACCGGGGCCATCGCCGGCGGGCTCTATTGGCAGCGGGCAGGCGGCGGGTTCTCTCCCTCCGGAGCGCCCCCGCTGATCACCGCCGACCGCACGCCGGTGAAGAAGCCGCCGGAAAATCCCGGTGGCATGGAAGTGCCGAACCAGGATCGTCAGATCTACGACCAGAAGCCGGACGACGGGCGCAGCCGCGTGGTGGATGGCCGCGAGCAGCCGATTGATGTCCAGGAGGCGGTCCGCTCGATGCCGTCCACGGCCGATCGGGCCCCGGCCGTGTCGGCCCGTGCGCCCGTGACTGGTCCGGCCATGCCGGTCGACACCGGCGAGCGTCTGGCCGGAACGGGCCAGGCCGCGCCCGCGGCGCCGAGCAACGGCTCCAACGCCGTCACCACGGCTCTGGGCGAGCCGCGCCGGGTCCGCACGGTCGCGGTCCGGCCGGACGGCTCGGTCTACACGCCGACCACGACGTCCAGCATTGCGGCCGCGCAGCCCAGCCTGCTGCCCGGCAACAGCCTGCCGCCGCCGGTCCCCGTCGCCACCATCAGCGTTCCCGC
>NZ_JAQGKF010000097.1 GCF_028290205.1 Enterovirga sp.
CGGCCTGGATCGCGTCCAGCCGGGCGCGGGCGAGGCGGCCCACATTGTCGAGCCCGAACCTGTCCTGCACAAAGCGCCGGGCCGCCTCTGCCCTGCGCCACCGGCCGACCGGGTCCCGGAAGACCTCGCGCAGCGCCGCCACGGCGGCATCGAGGTCCGGCTCCGCCCAGCTCTGGCCCTCCCCGCTCGGATATTCGCCGTCACGCAGCGGGCGCAGGCGGAACGCCACCGGGTAGCCGCGCTCGGCCGACAGGAAGTCGCGGCTGCCCGAATAATCGGTCCCGATCACCGGCTTGCCGAGCATCATCGATTCCACCATGCCGAGTCCGAAGCCCTCGGACCGGTGCAGGGACAGGTAGCTGTCGCACAGGGCCAGCAGCGCCACGAGTTCGCCGCGCGGCAGCATGCCGTCGATGACGCGAATGCGGGGATCGGCTGCCGCCGCGGCCGCGATCTCGCCGCGCAGGCGGGGCCACATCCCGGGCGCGCCCGTCGATTTCAGCACCAGCCCGACCGGTTCGCGCGGGTCCGGAAACGCCGCCCGGAAGGCCTCCACGGCGCCGAGCGGATTCTTGCGCGACGCTGCCGAGTTGTAGTCGAAGCTGAACAGGAACAGGAATGGGCCGTCCGGCAGCCCGAAATGGGCGCGGCGGACGGGCGCGGGCGCAGCCGCGTCGACTGCCGGCGGGATCAGCGTCACGGGGCCGGCAAAGGCATCCCGCACGGCCTCGGCGACAAAGGCGGTGGGCGCCCAGACCTCGTCGACCCCGGCGAAATTCGCGCGCCACGCCTCTGGAAAGCGCTCCAGCTCCCAATAGGGTCGCAGGATCACGTAGCTGCCCTCCTGGCGCGGGCCGAGCTCGCGCAGGGCCTCGGGGAGTTGCTCCAGGGACAGGTAGAGCACCGTCACGTCAAAGCGCGCGGACAGGTCGTAGCGCTCCTCCATGAAGCGGCCGACATGGCGGTTGCGCACGCGCCGGTTGTAGGGATAGAGCGCCAGCGGCACGCCGGCCTCGATCATGGCCCGGGCGAGCGTGCGCCCGGATTCGCCGAGGCCCAACCCGGCTTCCAGATAGCCGCCGAACAGGACCCCGCTCTTCCGACGCACCCCGTCGGCGAGCGGCGGCAGGGTCGGGCCGTCGGGCCGTCGCGTGCCGATCCGCAGCCCGAAGCGGCGCCGCGGCGGACCCCGATAGGCGCCTTCCAGCAAGAGGCGGCGCGCCTCCGGGTTCTGCTCCACAAGGTGCCGCGTCGTCAGGTCGGGCGCAGGCGAGCGCTCTTCACGCCAGCCGTGCTCCACATAATGCCGGTGCGGATCGGCCCCGGCGGCCGCGATGTCCGGGTAGCGGGTCCGGTAATGGTCTGGGTCGAACCCGGCCACCCGCCCCGTGGCCCTGCCGCGGCGAGGGGGCCGGGGCCCCTCGGCCCGCTCGAGATCGAGGGCGCGGTCGAAGATGTCCTCGGACCCGGCCGCCCGGTGGCCGTATTGGTCGGCCCGCAGATCCGTCCGCTCCTGCAGCGGCACGAGCGCGGCCCTGAGCGCGAAGGCGGTGTGCCGCCAGGTGAAGCCGCCCCACACCTGCCGCAGACCCGCGGCCCGGGCGGCCTGCCGGTCCGGCCCGAGCGCCCGACCCATCGCGTCGGCGATGTCGTCGGAATCCGGCCGGGGCATCGCACCCGGGGCGTCGGCCGGGTGGCCCTGGAGGCCCAGCATGCCGGGCGCGAACAGGTCTTGGGAGCCGCCATAGGCCGGGCCGACGGCCGGCGTGCCGCAGGCCATGCATTCGGCGAGGGAGAGCCGGAACGCGCCGGTGCTGCCCGGGCAGACGAGCGCGTCGACGCCCCGGTAGAGCCCGGCCAGGTCCTCGGCCGCGAGCGCCCGGCGCGGCTCCGCGAAGGTGACGCGCCGGTCCGGGTCGTCGAGGAGGGTCAGGCCGTGCCAGTCGCGGCCGCCGCTGCGGCCCAGTCCGGCCGCCGCGAACACGCCCGGGCCGAGCGCGAGCAGCCGCGAGCCTGGGTGCTGCCGGAGATGGAGCTGCCAGGCGGCCAGCATGGCCGCGAGATCGGCCGAAAGGGCCTCCGCGCCGAGCCACAGAAAGGTCGGCTCGTCGTAGAGGCGCCGGGGCGCCGCCCAGGGGTGGAACACGTCCGTGTCCAGCCCGGGCGGGACGAGGGCCGGCCGGCAGGCGGCCGCGTCGCCGAGAAGCCCGGCATGCCAGCGCGACGGCGCCAGCACAGCCCGGTAGGCCCCAACCAGGGTCACGTCCTCCGGCCGGACGGCCACCATGTCGCGGCCGAGCAGGAGATAGCGTCCGCCATCCGGGCGCGGCGCGCCGCGATCGAGCACGGGGCGGTTCGGATCGAGGAGGCCGTGGCGGCCGATCCACGAAGCCAGCGCGTCGGACCGCCCCGCCCGCAGCCGCGGCGCCCGCTCCTGCCCCGAAGATAGTTGCACGCCGTAGCCGAGGTGCTTCACGGCGAACCGGTCCCGATCCTGCGCCAGCGCAGCCCCGGACTCGTCCGGGGCCGGGGCGGACTCGCACTCCACCACGGCCTCGGGGAGGACGGCGGAGCCGTAGCCGGCCTGCCGGAGCCGGAAGCCGAGATCCGCCTGGGCGAGGAGCCGAAAGGCCGGGTCGGCGGGACCCGTCCGGTCCAGCGCCGCGACGCGCAGCAGCAGGCACGGGCCGGCGCCATAATCCGCGTCCAGCCGCAGCGCCCCTTCCGGCGGCGGCCGCCGGTCGGGTCCGAAGGCGACACGGGACAGGTCCCAGCCGTCGCGAAGCCGGCGCGTGCCGCCGCCGGCATCGCTCTCCAGCCGGGCGGGCGCGACGGCGCCGAGTGCCGGGTCGGCCAGGGCCGCACCGAGGAGGTCGCGGACGACATCGGACACAAAGCGCGTGCCGGTTTCCACGAGGAGGAGGGTGTCCCGCCCGCGCCGGCGCGCCAGGTCGAGCCCGAGATTGCAGCGCTCCGGCCAGGTCCGGGCACCGTCGAGGACAACAAGTTCGAGCCCGGCCTCGCGGCAGGGCTGGGCATGAGACTCCTGCCCGGTCTCGCCGAGAACCACGACCAGCTCGGCCGCCACACGCAGCGAGGCCAGGGTGCGGCGCAGAGCGGCCGCGTCGCCGGGGCCGGAGACGAGCAGCAGGCTGCGCCCGAGCGCCCGCTCGATCTCGTCCGGGCTGGCCGCCTTGAGCACGGGATCGGGGGCCGGCATCACGCCTCCCGACCGGCGGACGGGGTCATCCGCCCGACACGAAGGGACCCCGCCCGGGCAGGGTGCGGGAGCGAGGAATGTCGGCCGGGTCCAGGCCAGAGGCCGGCGGCTCGACCCGGCTCGATTCCGGACCGAGCCCGTACAGGAACGCGGCGACGTCCCGGGCCTGCGCCTCCTCAAGGCCCAGCGCCGGCATCGCGGTGCGGGGCTCGAGCGCCGGCGGATCCAGCAGCCAGGCGACGAGGTTCTGCGGCGTGTTCGGGATGCGGCCGGCGATCAGGCTGCGGCCGCTCCAGCCGGCGAGCGGCGGTCCCGTGCGGCCGATGGCGCCACCCACGCCCGGAATGACGTGACAGGCACCGCAGCCGAGGGTGAGCACCAGCGCCTCGCCGCGGCCCCGATCCGCCCCCGGAATGCGCAGGTGCTTCGGCGGCTCCGCGGGTCCGCAGGCGGCAAGGCCCAGGGCCAGCAGGAGAATGGACGCCCTCATGCCGCCAGCGCCGGCGGGTGGGCAGCGGCCGGTCCGGTCGGGTTCGGCCGGGACAGCAGCCGCGCCGCGAGCGCGAGCCCGGCCGCCAGGTAGGCCGCCCCGGCCGGCACCCACATGATGGCGCCGGCGAGTTCCTGATCCTGCAGCGGCGTCATGCCCCAGATCGGCGCCCACATGGTGGAGCCCGGATAAAGCGGCTCGCGGGCAAAGCTGATCAGGGCTGACAGGAAGCCGCCATGAACCAGCGTGGCGAGAGCGGCCGCCATGCCGACAAGCGCCCGGCGCGGCGTCGCGGCGGCCCCGATCACCGCGCGCCAGAACAGAAGGGCGGTGCCGAAGAAGCAGAGATGCTCGAAGGCGTGCATCAGCCCGTCCCCCCGCCCGAGTTCGAACAGCGCCGGCACGTGCCAGAGCCACAGCGCCGCCCCGTGCAGCAATGTGGCCGGGAGCGGGCGGGCGAGCCAGCCGACGGCCCGGTAGATCGGCCGCGCGGCCGCGCCCAACAGCACGGGCCGCCAGGACCCGGGCGTGCCGGCCGCCCACGCGATCTCGGGCCGGCCCAGCACCAGCAGCGGCGGCGCGGCCGCAATCAGGATCACGTGCTGGAGCATGTGGGCGGACAGGATCGTCTCGGCGACGGCGTCCACCGGTGAGAGAAGGGCCACGACCAGCATGAGTTCGCCGGCCAGAAAGGCCGTGACGCGCCAGCCCGGGAGGGCCCTGGGCAGATGGCCGAGCCGCCGGCGAAAGGCCGACATGCCGCGACCGTACAGCAGATGCCCGGCGAGAAGCGGCACGGTCGCCAGCGGATCGAGGCTCCAGAAGCGCCAGGCCTCGGCGGGTCCGATCGGCGCATAGCCGTGCGCAACCGCGGGTCCGGCCGACAGGGCGCCGAGCCAGAGAGCGAGGCCCAGGAGGGGTGCGGGGCGGCGCGCCGCCCGGATCCCGTCCACCGGCCCCGCCCACGCCATCACTCCTCGGCAACGTCTCGAAGGTAGGGCTCGACCGGCCCCTTCAGCTTCACCGTCATCGGGTTGCCGAACCGGTCCTTGGCATTGCCGGCCGCCAGGCGAACCCAGCCTTCCGACACGCAATATTCCTCGACATTGGTCTTCTCGACGCCCTTGAACCGGATGCCGATGCCGCGGGCCAGGAGGTCCGCATCGTAATGCGGGCTCTTGGGGTCGGTGGACAGACGGTCAGGCAGGGTCTCGGTCATCGGGCCGGGCTCGGGTCAGGGGTGCCGGTGATAGCCCCGGCGGCGCCCGCTGCCAACGTCAGCGGTGCCGGCGATTGCCTCCGTCTCGCCGAAATGAGACGTTCGGCCATGCTCAAGCCCGAGATGCGTCGCCGCACAGGCCCGGCTGCGGCCGGTCTCCTGGCCCTTGTTCTGTCCGGCGCCGCCGGCCATGCGGCCGAGACGGTGCGTCACTGCCCCGCCACCAAGACCCGCTGGAGCGAGACGGTCAGGCAGATCGACCCGGCCCGACCGGACCTGGCTTTTGTGCCGGTCCCGGACGGTGCGCCGGGGCAGGAGCGGGTCGGCAACCTGCCCGACGTGGAGGCGCGGATCACCTGCCTGGAGGGCGTGGTGAACCGGGTCGAACTCAGGCAGGTGACCGGACCGGACGAGGCCGCGAGCCTGCGCGCCTTTCTGGCGCCCGTTGCCGCGCTGCTGGTCGCGTTCGAGGAGGGTTTGCCCCTGAACCAGGCCGCCGACCTGGTCGCCGCGCTGCGGTCGGAGGCCAGCCCAGCGCGCGACGCCGTCAGCGCCTGGGGACCCTATGAGATGACCTACTCGGTCCGGGGTGCCGGCAAGCGGGCGGAATTCGTGATCAACCTCGCCGAGCACTGACCCCGGTCAGGCCCGAAGAAACCGCCCGATCCAGCCGGCCACCCGGGCCGAATCGTTGGCGCCGTCGAGCGAGGCCGTGAGCTGTCCGAACTCGTCCGCCGGCAGCCGGGCGGCATGGCGGGCCGCGAGCAGCGCCTTGGCATAGGCCGGCGCGAATTCGGGATGCGGCTGCATGGACATCGACATCTCGTCGAAGACCAGCATGCCGAACGGCGAGAAGGCGCTGCCGGCCACCACGCGGCTGCCGGGCGGCGGCACGGTGACCTGGTCCTGATGCGAGACCGGCAGCGCGAATGCCCCCTCCCCGTCCATCCAGCTCTGGGGCTCGCGCACCTCGTAGCGGTGCAGGCCGAGCCCCCAGCCCCGGGCGGATTTCTCGGCCCGGCCCCCAAAGGCCTCCGCCATGAGCTGGTGGCCGAAACAGATGCCGACCAGTTTCGCCCGCCCGCGGGCGGCGCGGAGAAAATCGGACAGGGGCCCGATCCAGGGCAGGTCGTCATAGACACCCGCGGCAGAGCCGGTGACGAGGTAGCCGGCGCAGCTCTCCGGCCGCTCCGGCAGCTCGCCCTCCGCGATCCGGTAGGTGACCGTGGTGAAGCCGTCCCCGATCAGATCGGCGAACATGGCGTCGTAGCGGCCGAACCGGGCCGCGAGGTCCGCCGGCGGCCGGCCCGTCTCCAGGATGCCGATCTTCATCGGTGGTCCCCTCCGGGCCGGCCGGGCCGGCTCAGACCAGCATCTTGCCCTCGGCCGAGATCACGTTGCCGATATCCTGCGTCGATTCGCCGTCGCCGGCGAAGTCGTTGAGCAGCATCTCGTTATGGGCCTTGCCCGACGGGATCATCGGGAAGCAGTTCTCCAACTTGTCGACCAGGCAGTCGAAGATCACCGGCCGGTCGACCGCGATCATCTCCCGGATGGCGTCGTCGAGCTCCGCCGGATCGTGGCACCGCATGCCGACCCCACCATAGGCCTCGGCCAGCTTCACGAAGTCCGGCAACGATTCCGAGTAGCTCTGGGAGTAGCGGCCGCCATGCAGCAGCTCCTGCCACTGCCGCACCATGCCCATGTACTCGTTGTTCAGGATGAAGATCTTGACCGGCAGGCGGTACTGCACGGCGGTCGACATCTCCTGCATGTTCATCAGGATCGAGGCCTCGCCGGCGATGTCGATCACCAGCGCCTCCGGATGGGCGAGCTGCGTGCCGATCGCGGCCGGCAGGCCGTAGCCCATGGTGCCGAGCCCGCCGCTGGTCATCCAGCGGTTCGGTTCCTCGAACTTGAAATACTGCGCGGCCCACATCTGGTGCTGGCCGACCTCCGTGGTGACGTAGGTCTCCCGCCCGCGCGTCAGCTCATAGAGGCGCTGCACGGCGTGTTGCGGCTTGATGGTCCGCTCGGAGGGCCGGAAGGCCAGGCAGTCGCGCGCCCGCCAGGTGTCGATCTGGCGCGACCAGCCGGCCAGGGCCTCGCGATCCTGCTGCGGCGCAAGCTCGCGCCAGGCGGCGATCATGGCTTCCAGCACATGCGCGCAATCGCCCACGATGCCGATATCGGCCTTCACGTTCTTGGAGATCGAGGACGGGTCGATGTCGATATGGATCTTCCGCGACCCGGGCGAGAACGCATCGAGCCGACCGGTGATGCGGTCGTCGAAGCGCGCACCGACCGCGACCATGACGTCGCAATCATGCATGGCGTGGTTCGCCTCGTAGGTCCCGTGCATGCCCAGCATGCCGAGCCAGCCCGGGCCGGCGGCCGGGTAGGCGCCGAGCCCCATCAGCGTGGAGGTGACCGGAAACCCGGTCAGCCGGACGAGTTCGCGCAGAGCCGCCGAGGCCCGGGGACCCGAATTGATGACGCCCCCACCCGTGTAGAAGACGGGCCGGCGGGCGCCGGCCATCATGCGCACCGCGGCCCGGATCTTCTCCGCGTCGCCCTCGACCCTGGGCCGGTAGGTCTTGTGCTGGTTGTCGGTCGGCCGCTCGTACAGGCCGGAGGCGAACTGCACGTCCTTCGGCAGGTCGATGACCACGGGACCCGGGCGGCCGTTGGTGGCGACGTAGAAGGCCTCGTGCAGGATGCGGGGCAGGTCCGCCACCGACTTCACGAGGTAATTGTGCTTGGTGCAGTGCCGGGTGATGCCGACCGTGTCGCATTCCTGGAACGCGTCGGTGCCGATGAGATGGGTCGGCACCTGGCCGGTGATGCAAACGAGCGGGATCGAATCCATCATCGCGTCGGTGAGGCCGGTGACCGCGTTGGTGGCGCCCGGGCCCGAGGTGACGAGCACGCATCCGACCTTGCCGGAGGAGCGGGCGTAGCCCTCGGCCGCATGCACGGCGGCCTGCTCGTGGCGCACCAGCACGTGCTGCAGCGTGTCCTGGTGGAACAGCGCGTCGTAGATCGGCAGCACGGCCCCGCCCGGGTACCCGAAGATGTGCTCCACTCCCTGGTCCTGGAGCGCCCGCACGACCATCTCGGCCCCGGTCATCATCTCGCCCATGGTCCCCTCCTGCCGGCTCGGCCGGCCCGCCACCCGCCCGGGCAGCCTTTCAGGCAATAAAAAAGGGCCCCGAGGGACCCTGCATGCGCCACCAATCGGATGGACGGGTCAGACCCGCTCCGTTAGTGGCGCCTCCGTTACAATGAGCTTCGCGGGCATCTTGCCGCTCCCATATCCGAGACTGCCCGTACACGGCGGGCACCGGCTCCGTCAAGCTGGCCGAGGCGCGGATCGGGCGAAGCTGCCTCTTCTCAGGTCCGGCCGACCAGGCAGGTCTTCGGCAGCATGCAGTGGATGCCGTTGTTGCCGTTGACGAGCTGCGTGACCCGGAGATCGGCCGCCAGGCTGCACAGCATGTAGGCCTCCGGCCGGGTCAGCCCGGCGCGGGCGACGACGAGGTCGATCATCAGCGAGAGCGCGATGCGGCAGGCGTCGTCGAGATCCGGATCGAAGGCCATCGTCATCACATGCGTGGGCGTTTCCGCCATGGGCCAGCCGAGCTGCATGTCGTCCCGCAGCGTGAGCCGGAAGGTGCCGACGAGCCCCGTCTCGATGGCCGTGACGCAGACCTCGCCGTCACCCTGGACGCCGTGCCCGTCGCCGACCGAGAACAGCGCCCCGTCCACCTGGATCGGGAGATACAGGGTGGTGCCGGGCACCAGCTCCTTGTTGTCCAGATTGCCGCCGTTGCGACGGGGCGGCAGGGTCGACACCATGCCCCAGCCGGGCGGCGGCGCGACGGCCATCACGCCGAAGAAGGGTTTCAGCGGCAGCTCCAGCCCCCAGGGAAGCCGGCCCGTCATGCGGGCGCGGTCCAGCGGGATGTGCATCAGGTGGCGCTCCTGCACCTCCTCCGGCAGGGCGCCCTTGAGGGGTGCCGCGAAGGTGTAGCCCCAGTCATAATGGAGCTCGATCGCCTGGATCTCGACCTGCAGCACCTGCCCGGCCTTCGCGCCCCGGACCGCGACCGGGCCGGTGCACATATGCCCAGGCAGGCGGTTCGGAACGTGGAGTTGCACCTCGCGCAGCGCGTCCGGCACAGCCAGGGGCGGCTGCGGCATCACGTCGGCCGGCCCCGACACCGTGGTCATGGTGACCGTGTCGCCGCTGTCCACCGTCAGCACCGGCGGCAGCGCCGCGTCGAAGAAGCCCCAATGGACCGTGCTTCGCCCTGCCTCGACCCTGTGATGCGCCATTTTGCCCTCCCGCTGGCGGCCCAGCTTTGACAGCCTGGGGGCTCCGCGACCAGGGCGCGGTTTGACTTCGCCCCCTCTTTGGCCGACAGGGCGCGGCTCGCGACCGCGAGGTTTGTTTTCCGTGCCCGGCATCGCCGCGACCCGACCGCTGCCCCGATTCTCGCCGGCCTCCTGGTCGGAGCGCCTCCTCGCCTTCGTCGAGCGAAGCCACGCGCGGGCGGCTGTCGTGCTGGTGGCCCTGTCGCTGCTCTGCTTCCTGCCGGGATTCGGCTCGCTCCATCCGATGGACCGCGACGAGCCGCGCTTCTCGCAGGCCACCAAGCAGATGCTGGAGAGCGGCGATTTCGTCGACATCCGCTTCCAGGACGAGGCCCGCTACAAGAAGCCGATCGGCATTCACTGGATGCAGGCCGCGGCCGTGACCGCGGCAGAGGCGCTGGGCGTGCCGGAGGCCCGCACCACCATCGCGGTGTATCGCCTGCCCTCGCTCCTCGGCGCGCTGGCGGCCGTGCTCCTGTCCTATTGGGCCGCCCTCGCCTTTGCCGGGCGCCGCGAGGCCTTTCTGGCTGCCGCCCTGATCGCCTCGTCCCTGATCCTGATGGTGGAGGCGCGGCTCGCCAAGACGGACGCGATGCTGCTCGCCTGTTCGGTGGCGGCCATGGGCGCGCTGGCCCGCGTCTGGCTGAGCCGCAGCCTGTCGCGGCAGCCGGGCCGCACGGTCGCGATCTTCTGGCTGGCGCTGGCGGCCGGCATCCTGATCAAGGGCCCCATGGTGGTGATGTTCACCGGCCTCGCGGCCGCGGTGCTGTGCATCCGCGAGGGCTCGGTGCGCTGGCTCAAGGGCCTGCGGCCCTGGCTCGGGCTCCTGTTCGTGCTGCTCGCGGTGACGCCCTGGTTCGCCACGATCGCCTGGAAGAGCGGCGGCGAGTTCTATCGGCTGGCCGTTGGCGACGACATGCTGGGCAAGGTGCAGACCGGCCAGCAGAATCATTTCGCACCGCCCGGCTTCTACCTGGTCGCGGTGTTCGCGACGTTCTGGCCAGGCGCGATCCTGGCCTCGGCGGCGGTTCCCTTTGCGTGGCGCGAGCGGCGCGACGACGGCATCGCGTTCCTGATCGCCTGGGTGGTGCCGACCTGGCTCATCTTCGAGGCCGTGCCGACCAAGCTGCCGCATTACGTGATGCCGCTTTATCCGGCCCTGGCCATCCTCCTGGTGCTGGCCATCGGACGCGGCTTCACGGGGCCCGACCGGCCCTTCGCCCGGATCGGCTTCGGGGCCATGGCCCTGATCCCGGTCGGTCTCACCCTCCTGATCCCGCTGGCGGCCTGGAACCTGGACGGCGTGCTGCCGGGGGCCGCGCTTCCCGTGATGGCGGCCTCGTCGGCGCTGGCCCTCGCGGCCTGGGTCGTGTTCTGCCGTCACGAGGTCACCCGCTCCGCCCTGCTCGGAATCGCATCGGCCGTGCTGATGGGCATCGGGGTGTTCGGCCTCGCCCAGCCCGTGCTGCAATCTCTGAAGCTGTCCCCGCGCCTCGCGGCCCTCGCCCGCTCCGCGCCCTGCGCCGAGCCGGCCTTCGCCACGCTCGGCTACCGGGAGCCGAGCCTCGTGCTCCTGCTCGGCACCGGCCTCGACATGGTCGAGACCGGCGAAGAGGCGGCCCGCTTCCTGGCCGGGTCCGGCTGTCGCGTGGCCATCGTCGACGACCGGTTCGGTCCCGCCTTCCAGGAGGCCGCGCAGGGCCGGCTGGACCGGATCGAGACGCTGGGCCGCATCCGGGGCTTCAACATCAATGGAGGCCGCCGCGTGGAGCTCGCCGTCTACATGGTCCGGCGCTGAGCCGATGAGCGCACCCCTGCCCCAGCTCGGCCCGCCGCCGCGCCTCTCCGTTGTGATTCCGGCCAAGAATGAGGCCGGGTCCATCGTGGAGCAACTGGACGAGTTGGAGCGCGTCCTGGCGCCCCTCGCGCCCTTCGAGGTCGTCTACGTGATCGACGGCTCCACCGACGACACGTCGGCGGTGCTGGCCCGTGCCGCCCGGCCGTGGCTACGGGTGGTCCGGCACGCCGAGAGCTGCGGCAAGAGCGCCGCCCTCCTGACCGGCATTCGGGCGGCCCGGGCCGAGATCGTCTCCACCCTGGACGGCGACGGCCAGAACGATCCGGCCTATGTGATCCCGCTGGTCGAGGCTCTCGAGCGCGGCGGGCCGGCGGTCGGCCTCGCGGTCGGGCAGCGGCTCCGACGCGGCGACGGCGGCTTCAAGAAGTTCCAGTCGCGCATCGCCAACCGGGTCCGCCAGGCCATTCTGGCCGACGACACCCGCGACACCGCCTGCGGCCACAAGGTGATCCGGCGGCAGGTGTTCCTGGAACTGCCCTTCTTCGACGCCCTGCACCGCTTCCTGCCGGCGCTCGTGAAGCGTGAAGGCTACGGCGTGGTCCATGTCGACGTGATCGATCGCCCCCGCACGGCCGGCACGTCCCATTACGGCTTCTTCGACCGGCTCTGGAGCGGCCTGCTCGACCTGTTCGGGGTGTGGTGGCTCCTGCGCCGCCGCCGCCGTGTGCCCCGGATCGTGGAGACACGACCATGATCGTGCAGCTGTCGCGCGATCTCGGCGACTACCTCTACGACGTGTTCGTGGCGCGGTTCGACCTGTGGCTCGCTTTCGGGCTCGGCGCCCAGATCCTGTTCGCGATGCGCTTCATCGTGCAGTGGATTGCGAGCGAAAAGGCCGGCCGCAGCGTGATGCCGGTCGCCTTCTGGTTCTTTTCGATGGCGGGCGGCCTGATGACGCTGGTCTACGGCCTCGTTCGGCGCGAGCCCGTCATCATCATCGGGCAGGCGCTCTCGCTGTTCATCTATGCCCGCAACCTGGTGCTGATTTTCCGGGAGCGATCCGGAACGAGCGCCCGGGCCGAATCCGGATCCGACCCCTGAGGCGTGCCGGAACTCAGGCGGTTGGCTGACCGAGCGCGTATCTGCGGCGGCGGTCGCCGACCCTGGTGCACAGGATGGCGTTGAACCGCGCCTCGGGCGAAACGGTCCAGACCGCGATATGGCGACCCTCGACCCGAACGGTTGCCTCTCCGTACACGTAATCTCCGGCCTCGGAGGGCGAGCCCACGTCTTGCCGCGATATGGTCGGAAGCATCTATTACCTTCTTAGATCCAGATCAGAACGCGGCCGGACGGGGTCGGTTCCCTGGCCGGTCGCAAATACCAGCCCGCTGCCCGCGGCGCTCGCTGCCCTGCGGCAGAAAAGCCGCCCTCAGACGGTCGCCCTGAGCCGTTCGAACCCGTCCTCGAGGTCGGCCTTCAGATCGTCCAGGTCCTCGAGCCCGATATGGAACCGGAGCGAGGGGCCGGCGGGCGCGTAGCGCGTCGCCGTCCGGTAGGTCGCGGCATCGAAGGGCAGGACCAAGCTTTCGAACCCGCCCCAGGATGCCCCGATGCCGAAGAGCTGGAGCCCGTCCACCATGGCGGCTACCGCGGCCTGGCTGGCCGGCTTCAGCACGATCGAGAACAGGCCGGAGGAGCCGGAGAAGTCCCGTTGCCAGATCGCATGGCCCGGATGGTCCGGCAAGGCCGGATGCAGCACCTCGGCCACCTCGGGCCGCCCCTGAAACCAGCGCGCCATCTCGAGCGCCTGCTTCTCGTGTTCGCGCAGCCGGAGCGCCATGGTGCGCAGACCGCGCAAACCGAGAAACACGTCTTCCGGCCCGGCGCACATGGCGAAGGCGGAGAAGGTCGCCTGGAGCTTCGGCCACCAGCGTGCGTTGGCCGAGGTCAGTCCGAGCAGGAGATCGGAGCCGCCCGACAGATACTTGGTGCCGGCCTCGATGCAGATGTCGACGCCCCGCTCGTGCGGCGGGAAGAACAGCGGTGTGGCCCACGTATTGTCCATCAGGACGCAGGCCCCGCGGGCATGGGCCGCGTCCGCAATGGCCGGCACGTCCTGCATCTCGAAGGTCTGCGAGCCAGGCGCCTCGGTCAGGATGGCGGCGGTGTTCGGCCGCATGAGGTCGCCGATGCCGGCGCCGACGGCCGGGTCGTAATACGTGGTCTCGACGCCGAACCGTTTCAGCACACCGTCGCAGAAGATCCGGGTCGGCCGGTACACGCTGTCCACCACCAGAAGGTGGTCGCCGGCCTTCAGGCAGGCGAGCAGCCCGATGGTCACCGCCGCGAGGCCGGAGGGAGTCAGCACCGTGCCGGCCGCCCCGGCAAGCTCGGTCCAGGCGGTCTGGAGCGAGTTCGTCGTGGGCGTCCCCTGCGTGCCGTAGGTGTACTTGGCGCGCCGGTGGAGGAAGTCGTCCGTGTTCGGATAGAGCACCGTGGAGCCGCGATAGATCGGCGTGTTCACGAAGCCGTGCTGTTCAAAGGGATCCCGGCCCGCATGCACAAGGCGGGTGCTGGCGCCCAGACCGGCACGGGAAAGCGGGGGTTTTGACATGGGCGAGGGCTCCGGACGGGGGGTCCGTTTGCGCCGGCGGCAAGAGCGCGGTCAAGCCGCAGGGATTGAAGCTGAGGTTGAGGCGTGCCCCGCTTGACCCCGCTGTGGATTGCGGATTTCGATGGCATCAATGATGCGTACCAGAGGGCATCTTCCCGAGCCCGCGCTACGCAGGCCGAAAGGCGCAACGAACGCCTCGGCGGAACATGAGGGACACATGAAAAGCAGGATGACGCAGATTGCGCTGGCCCTGGGGGCCGGCCTTGTCGGGGCCGCTCTCGCGACGAGCCCGGCCGCCGCGCAGGCCACGTTGGCCAACGTGAAGCAGAAGGGATTCCTCCAATGCGGGTCCAATCCGGGGCTCGCCGGCTTCGGCGTGCCGAACGCGCAGGGCGAGTGGTCCGGCCTCGACGTGGATTTCTGCCGCGCCATCGCGGCCGCGATCTTCAACGACCCGACCAAGGTGCGCTTCATCCCGCTGTCGGCCAAGGATCGCTTCACGGCGCTGCAATCGGGCGAGATCGACGTCCTGGCCCGCAACTCCACGATGACGATGTCGCGCGACACCCAGCTCGGCCTCGATTTCCCGGTGGTCAACTATTATGACGGCCAGGGCTTCATGGTCCGCAAGAAGCTCGGCGTGGCCTCGGCCAAGGAGCTCAACGGCGCCTCCATCTGCACGCAGCAGGGCACCACGACCGAGCTCAACCTCGCCGACTTCTTCCGCGGCAACAATCTGAAATACGAGGTCGTTGCCTTCGCCACCGCGGACGAGACCTTCAAGGCCTATGACACGGGCCGCTGCGACGCCTTCACGACGGACGCCTCCGGCCTCTACGCACAGCGCCTGATCTCGGCCACGCCGGACGACCATCTCGTGCTGCCGGAGATCATTTCCAAGGAGCCGCTCGGCCCCTCCGTCCGGCACGGTGACAACCAGTGGGCCGACATCGTCCGCTGGGTCCACAACGCCATGCTGAACGCCGAGGAGTACAAGGTCACCAAGGCGAATGTGGACGAAATGATGAAGTCGCCGAACCCCGAGATCAAACGGCTGCTCGGGGCCGAGGGCAGCTTCGGCGAGGCGATCGGGCTCACCAAGGATTGGGCCTATCGGATCGTCAAGCATGTCGGCAATTACGGCGAGGTCTTTGATCGGAACGTCGGCGAAGGCTCGCCGCTGAAGATCAAGCGCGGCGTGAACGCGCTGTGGACCCAGGGCGGCCTGCAATACGGCATTCCGATCCGCTGAGTCCGCCGCGGGCGCCGGCCGATCAGGGCCGGCGCCTCGTTGCCGTTGCCGTCACTGCCCCGGGGCGACGGGGCCAGGCTCGCTCGTCACCCCCGCTCCCATCCGAACCAGAGATCACCGGTGTCCACCACTGCCACCGTGCCGCCCGAGAGCTCGAAGGCCTCGATGCTCTACGACCCGAAGGTCCGCGGCCTCGTCTACCAGGGCGCTCTCGTGGTTGGGATCGGACTGCTGTTCTATCTCGCAACCACGAACGCCATCGACAACCTCCGCGCCGCCCGCATCGCGTCCGGCTTCGGCTTCCTGAGCTCGACCTCAGGATTCGACGTCAACCAGACCCTGGTCCCCTACAACGCGACCTCGACCTACGGGCAGGCCTTCCTGGTCGGGCTGCTGAACACGCTGCTCGTGGCCGTGATCGGCTGCATTCTGGCGACCTTCCTGGGCTTCGCCATGGGCATCGCCCGCCTGTCCTCGAACTGGATCGTGGCCAAGACCGCCATGGTCTATGTCGAGGTGATCCGGAACCTGCCGCTGCTGCTGCAGCTCCTGTTCTGGTACATCGCGGTGCTGCGGCCCCTGCCCGACGCCCGCAACTCCGTCAGCATGGGCGCCGGCTTCTTTCTGAACAATCGCGGGCTGTTCGTCCCCCGTCCCCTGTTCGCGGCCGATGCCTGGCTGGTCTGGGCAGCCCTGGCCGTGGGGATCGTCGGCTCGGTCGCCTTCGCGGTCTTCGCCCGCCGCACCCAGGAGCAGACGGGCAAGCAATACCCGGTCGTGCTGACGAGCCTCGCCCTGGTGCTCGGGCTGCCGCTGCTCGTCTGGCTCGTGCTCGGCCTGGTCACCGCCAACCCGATCTCCTTTGAGATGCCGGAGCAGCAGCGCTTCAACCTGCGGGGCGGCCTGCAGGTGATCCCGGAATTCGTGGCGCTGACGCTCGGGCTGGTGGTTTACACCTCCGGCTTCATTGCCGAGGTGGTGCGGGCCGGAATCCTGGCGGTCTCGAAAGGGCAGTCCGAGGCCGCTCACGCGCTCGGCCTGCGATCGGGTCCGACCCTGAAGCTGGTCGTCATCCCGCAGGCCATGCGGGTGATCATCCCGCCCCTGACCAGCCAGTACCTGAACCTGACCAAGAATTCGTCGCTGGCAGTGGCGATCGGCTATCCGGACCTCGTCCAGGTGTTCATGGGCACGGTGCTGAACCAGACGGGCCAGGCCATCGAATGCGTGGCCATCACCATGGCGGTCTATCTCACGATCAGCCTCATCACGTCGGCCGGCATGAACATTTACAACAGCCGCAAAGCGCTGGTGGAACGGTAGGGCGCCCGATGGCTGTGCAGAGCCTCTCTTTCATTCGGACGGCGCCGGTCGAGGCGACGCCGCCGCCCACCGCCGTCCGCGGGCCCGTCGGGTGGGTGCGCGAGAACCTGTTCTCGAGCCCTCTCAACATCGCGCTCACGCTTCTGGTCGCCTTCCTGCTCTGGATCGCGCTGCCGCCGTTCCTGCGCTTCATGATCTTCGACGCGGTCTGGACCGGGAGCGACCGCAATGCGTGCCGCGAGGACGTGATCGGCCGGCCGGTCGGGGCCTGCTGGGCCTTCGTCTGGGACCGGCTCAGCTATTTCGTCTACGGCTCCTACCCGCCGGCGGAGCGCTGGCGCGTTGATACCTTCTTCGCGCTGCTGACGGTCGGGGCGGTCTGGATGCTGTGGCTGAAAGCCCCCCGACGGGGCCTCGGCGCGGCCTATTTCTTTATCGTGTTTCCGGTCCTGTCCTTCCTTCTGCTGACCGGTTCGGAGCGGATCGGCCTGCCCGAGGTTCCGACCGCGTTTTGGGGCGGCATCCTGGTCACGATCATCGTGTCGGTGGTCGGCATCGTGCTGTCGCTTCCGTTCGGGGTGCTGCTGGCGCTGGGGCGGCGCTCCCGCCTGCCCGTCGTGCGGCTCGCGTCGGTCACCTTCATCGAAGTGGTCCGTGGCGTGCCGCTGATCACCGTGCTGATCATGGCCAACACCATGCTGCCGCTGTTTCTGCCGGCGGGCATGAGCGTGGACCGGCTCCTGCGCCCCCTCGTCGGCGTGGCCCTGTTCGCCTCGGCCTACATGGCGGAGGTGATCCGGGGCGGGCTGCAGGCGGTGCCCAAGGGCCAGTACGAGGGCGCGATGTCGCTGGGGCTCGGCTACTGGCGGATGATGTATTTCATTGTCCTGCCGCAGGCGCTGCGGATCGTGATCCCGGGGATCGTCAACACCTTCATCGGCCTGTTCAAGGACACGACGCTGGTGTCGATCGTCGGCCTGCTGGACCTCGTCCGCACGATCGAGGCGTCGCGCGTCGACCCGGTCTGGGCGGCCCCCACCGTGTCGATGACGGGCTACGCCTTCGCGGGCCTGTTCTATTTCGTCTTCTGCTACGGGATGTCGCGGTACTCGCTCATGGTGGAGCGACGGCTCGCGGCCGGACAACGACGGTGAGCACCATGTCGATTGCGACCACCCCCCTTCCCCGGACCGCGCCGGAGGCGGCTTCCGGCGACCGCCCCATGGTCGAGTTGCTCGGGGTCAACAAGTGGTACGGCGAGTTCCACGTGCTGCGCGACATCAACCTGACCGTCGGGCGCGGTGAGCGCATCGTCATCTGCGGGCCGTCCGGCTCCGGCAAATCGACCATGATCCGGTGCATCAACCGCCTGGAGGAGCACCAGAAGGGCCGCATCGTCGTGGAGGGCACGGAGCTCACCGACGACCTCAAGAAGATCGACGAGATCCGCCGCGATGTCGGCATGGTGTTTCAGCACTTCAACTTGTTCCCGCATCTCACGATCCTCGAGAACTGCACGCTCGCCCCGATCTGGGTGAAGAAGATGCCGAAGCGCGAGGCCGAAGAGGTGGCCATGAAGTACCTCACCCGGGTGAAAATACCGGAACAGGCGCACAAATATCCGGGCCAGCTCTCGGGTGGGCAGCAGCAGCGCGTGGCCATCGCGCGCTCCCTCTGCATGTCGCCCAAGATCATGCTGTTCGATGAGCCGACCTCGGCGCTCGACCCCGAGATGGTCAAGGAGGTGCTGGACACCATGGTCGGGCTCGCCGACGAGGGCATGACGATGCTGTGCGTCACGCACGAAATGGGCTTCGCCCGTCAGGTCGCGAACCGGGTCATCTTCATGGATGCCGGCCAGATCGTCGAAGTGAACGAGCCCAACGAGTTCTTCCGGAACCCGCGGCACGAGCGCACCAAGCTGTTTCTCAGCCAGATCCTGCACTGAGGCTCCGGCCGGCGCGGGAGCCGAGGCGTCGGGCTACGGCCCGGACGGGCGCCCTGTCGCCACCTCCGTGTCCGGCCGGGAGCCCCACTCGGCCCAGGAGCCGTCATACAGGGCGGGAGCGGGCCGACCGGTCCGCTCGATCGCCAGGAGCAGGATGGCGGCCGTGACGCCCGAGCCGCAGGTCGTGACCACCGGCTTGGCCGGATCCACACCGGCCGCTTCCAACGCCGCCTCGATCGCCTTGCGGTCGGCGAGGCAGCCGTTGCGCAAGAGCGAGCCGTAATGGAGGTTGATGGCGCCCGGCATGTGGCCGGAGCGCAGCTCGGGCCGCGCCTCCTTCTCCTCGCCCGTGAAGCGAGCGGGCGAGCGGGCATCCAAAACCTGTGCCGTCCCGGCCGCCAGGGCGGCCCGGACATCGTCGATCGCGGCCACCGCCCGGTCATCGTAGCGGGCGTTGAACTCCTGCGCGTCGCGGGGCGCGGGCGCCCCGCTCTCGACCGGCCGCCCCTCGGCCCGCCAAGCCGGCAGCCCCCCGTTCAGCACCGCCACCCGGGCGGCTCCGAAGGTCCGGAAGGTCCAGGCGACGCGGGGCGCCGCGAACAGGCCCATGCCGTCATAGACCACGATGAGGTGGTCATCGGCGATGCCCATGTCGCCCACCGCGGCGGCGAATTCGTCCGGGCTCGGCAGCATATGCGGCAGCGGCGAGGACGGGTCCTTGACCGCGTCGAGGTCGAACCGGATCGCGCCCGGGATGCGGGCTTCCAGGTATTCGGCTTCGGGGTCCCGCTTCATGGCCGGCAGGTAATACGACCCGTCCAGCACGACGAGGCCGGGCTGGCCCAGGCGGTCCGCCAGCCAGGCCGGCGTCACAAGCTCGATCGGCGTCATCACATCCACCCTTGTCGTCGGGCCGGGCCGGCCGGCC
>NZ_JAQGKF010000111.1 GCF_028290205.1 Enterovirga sp.
ACATCGGCACCGGCACCTACACCATCATCGCCCAGACCGCGGCCGAGATGATGGGCGTCGGGCTGGACAAGGTGGTCGTGCGGCTCGGCGACTCGGCCTTCCCGGTCTCCGCCGGCTCCGGCGGGCAATGGGGCGCCAACAACTCGACGGCCGGCGTCTATGCGGCCTGCGTGAAGCTGCGCGAGTCGGTGGCCCAGAGGCTCGGCTTCACTTCCGCCGAGGCCGTCTTCGCGGACGGCGAGGTCCGGTCCGGCAGCCGCAGCGTCCCGCTCGCCGAGGCGGCGCGTGGCGGCGAGCTCGCGGCAGAGGACGCGATCGAATACGGCGATCTGGCCAAGCGCTACCAGCAATCGACCTTCGCCGGACATTTCGTCGAGGTTGGCGTCGATGTCTGGACAGCGGAGGTCAGGGTCCGACGCATGCTGGCGGTCTGCTCGGCCGGCCGCATCCTCAACCCGAAATCGGCTCGCAGCCAGGTGATTGGCGCCATGACGATGGCGGTCGGCTCGGCGCTGATGGAGAAGCTGGACGTCGATCCGCGACGCGGGTTCTTCGTCAATCACGACCTCGCCGGTTACGAGGTGCCCGTCCACGCCGACATTCCGCACCAGGAGGTCATCTTCCTTGACGAGGCCGATCCGATCTCCTCGCCTATGAAGGCCAAGGGCGTGGGCGAACTCGGCATTTGCGGCGTGGCCGGAGCGGTGAACAACGCCGTGTACAATGCCACGGGCGTGCGGGTGCGCGATTATCCGATCACGCTCGACAAGTTGCTGAGGCGGATGCCGGAGGCGAGCTGAGCAGACGCCATCCCACTTGGCAGGCAGGGGGCGATCCAGCGAGTGGTCACCAGCGCGGGAAAGCTGATGTTGGCCACCGCTTGTGGCCATCTAGGATCCGGGCCGCCTTGATGACGGTCCAGTCACCGCCGAACCGCCCAACAATTTGGACGCCGAGGGGCCGTCCGTCCGCGTGGGGCCTCGCCGGCACCGATAGGGCGGGATGGCCGACGGCGTTGACCCAGGTCGCGAAGGAGTTTTGCACCGCCGCGTGTCCGGGCCGGCCCGCCACCCGCTCGGGATATTCCTGATTCAGCGGCCATGCGGGGGAAGCGGCAGCGGGGCACAGAAAGAGATCCACATCTCCCCATGTCTCCGCCACACCCGTCCTGATGGCCGCCAGCCCGTCCAATGCCCGGACCATGTCGACGGCCGTCAGCCTCAGCCCGCGCTCCGCCAGGGCCGCGATGGGCCGACTGGCCTCCGCGCGCCAGCGCTCCGGGTGCATCTCCGCCGCCCGTGCCGCCCCAGCGGCGCTGAGGGTTGCCCAGACCTGCCGGACAAGACCGAGATCGTAGGGCGCATCGCGCCGCACGACCCTGCATCCCGCATCCGCCAGCGATGCCGCGCATTCCGCCACGGCATCAGCGACTTCTGGGTCTACCGCTTCGTCTCCGATCGCTGCGAACCAGCCGACACTGAGAGGCCGTTCGGCGATCATTTCAGCCGGAACCCGCAGCGAGGACGGATCGCGGGGGTCCGGTCCCGCAACTGCCTCGAGGAGCAGCTCCATGTCGGCGAGGCTACGGCCGAGCACCCCCACAGACTGGAAGTCCAGCGCCATGGGCGGAAAGCCGTGGCGGCGGGCGATGCGGCCGGTGCTGGGCCGCATCCCGTACAGCCCGGTATAGCTCGCGGGAAGCCGAGTGGATCCCCCAGCATCGGTGGCGAGCGCCAGGGGCACCATCCCGGCCGCCACGGCCGCGACCGAACCGCCGCTCGACCCGCCCGGGGTCAGCCGCACGTCCCAGGGATTTCGGGCCGGGCCGTGGAGTGGGCTGTCGGTGCGGCCGGACAGCGCGAATTCCGGCGTGTTGGTCTTGCCGACGATGACGGCGCCTGCCGCCCGCAGACGTTCAACCGCGATGTCGTCCGCGGGCGGGACGAAGTCGGCCCACATTCTGCTGCCCCACCGGGCAGGCATACCGGCAACCCATAGGTTGTCCTTCACGGCGACCGGCACCCCGTCCAGCGCGCCGAGACGGGCGGCCGCTGCCTGCCGCCGGCCCGCGGCCGAGGCCGCAGCGGCCGCGCCTTCGGGGTCGACGTGGACGAATGCACCGAGGGCCGCGTTAGCCCGTTCGATCCGCTCCAGTGTATCGGCCAGGAGCGCCTCCGGGGTCGTGTTCCCCCGGGCCAGCTGGAGGGACATCTCGGCGGCCGAGAGCGGCCCGGCTTCGGTATCGGTCACGACGGAGCTCCTTTGGGGAGGCGTTTGGGCGGGAGACGGCGCCGCGCTTCGCCGGATGACGCAGGGCGACGACCCCGCCGGCGGACCACGGGCACCGGGACGCTAGGGTTGGCTTCAGTCCGGAACAATGGTGCAGGCGACGGCCTACCTTGCGGAACGATCATGGCAAGTGGCTTGTCTCCCCGACCGCGACCATGCCACTTGCGGCCCGCCGGGCGCATCGGCGTTGGAGTCAGGGTCGTTGGTCATGACCGCTTACGAAAAGACACGGGTCGTTCTGGGCCATGGCGCGACTCGACGCGCCCTGCTGCTCTCTGGCCTTGGGCTCGCCGCGGCCGGCCATGCGGCGGCGCAGGCGTACCCGTCCCGCCCCGTGCGCCTCGTCGTGCCCTTCCCACCTGCGGGCGCGGCGGACGTGATCTCGCGATTTGTGGGCGAGCCCCTGTCGCGAGCCCTGGGTCAGCAGGTCGTCATCGATAATCGGACGGGCGCCGGCGGGCGCCTCGGCACCGAGGCGGCGGTCCGAGCCGAGCCCGACGGCTACACGATCTTCACGGGCAGCCAGGCCACGAACTCCATCAATCCCGAACTCTACACGAACCTGCCCTTCGATCCCGCGAAGGACCTGGTGCCCTTGGCGGCAGTCGGTGGGGTCGGGTCCGTGCTCTACGTTCGCAACAGCCTGGATGTTTCCACCTTTCCGCAGCTGCTGGAGCGGGCCCGGCGGGAGCCGGGCAAGCTGACATATGGTTCAGCCGGCAATGGCGGTGGCTCCCACCTCGCCATGGCGCTGCTCGAGAGCATGGCACGCGTGCAGATGGTCCACGTCCCCTATCGCGGCACCGCGCCGGCCACGACGGACGTGCTGGCTGGCCAGATCGACATGCTGTGCGACGTCATCACGACCGGCCTGCCGCAAATCCGGGCGGGAACGGTGCGGCCTCTGGCCGTGACCACGCCGCAGCGCCACCCGGCACTCCCGGACGTGCCGACGATGGCCGAGGCAGGCGTCCCAGGCTACGAGGCCGTCAGCTACTACGGCTTCTTCGCTCCGGTCGGCGTTCCGGCGGCCATCTTGGCCACCCTGCGCGACACGATCGCTCGGGTGCTGGCCGAGCCGGACATGGTCCGCAAGCTGGCCGAGCAGGGCATGGAGCCCCTTAACCTCACCCCCGAAGGGTTCGCCGAGTACATCGCTCGCGACCGCCGGCGTTGGGGCGAGGTGATCCGCAGCGCCGGCATCCGGCCGACCTGACCTTGCGGACTCGGCGTCCGACAACTCACGAGAGCGCACACATGGAAATCGTCGACCTCAGCCGCGAGCTTTTCCACCGCACACAGACCCATCCCTCGCACCCGCCGGTCGTGATGACGGTCTGGAACGACCATTCCGAGAAGAAGGTCGCGGGCGACGTCGTGTTTTCCAGCAAGGCGCTCTCCATTGCGTTCAGCGACCACGCCGGCACGCATGTGGACGCGCCCGTGCACTTCGACCCCCGGCCGGGCGCTCTGTCCATCGACCAGGTGCCGCTGGAGAAGTTCATCACCTCGGCCTTCTGCGTCGACCTGCGCGACGTGCCCCTGAAACATGCCGTGACGGTGGAGGAGCTGCAGGGCGCCGTGAAGGCGTCCGGCGAGACGATCCGGCAGGGCGACACGGTGCTGATCCTGCTCGGCACGAACGCGCGGCTCCTTGGCAAGCCGGGCTACGGCCACGACTTTCCAGGCCTGTCGATCGAGGCGATCCATTGGCTCGCGGACCAGGGCATCGGCATGTTCGGAGTGGAGGCGATCAGCCCGTCCCCCGAGGGCGCCCTGAATTTCCGCGCACATATGGCCTGTGCTGAGCGCGGCATTACCCACATGGAGTGTTTGGCGAATCTGGAGGCGGTGGTCGGCCGCGGGCGCTTCCGCTTCATCGGCCTGCCACTGAAGATTCGAGGCGGGACCGCCAGCCCGATCCGTGCCGTCGCCCTTTTTGAGTGACGTGCCATTCAGCGGTGCCCTCCTCCATCGTCGGCCGGGGGGCATTCTTGCCGGCTAAGCGACCGTGAGGCGCGATCCTAAGGGGCGAACGGCAACCTCGGCCCGAACGCCGTCGCAACGTCGCGACGAGACAGAGACTTCCTCGGGATCGTCGCACCCAGTCCGTCGTGGTGGGCAGGAGCCTCTACTCGACCCTGCCGTACGATCCAGTTCGGGTGCGCGCCTCGGTCGACAGGCAACGAAGATTACGCTTCGTCGATCAGTGATCTCGCAAAGAGATTATTATAAATACTGCTCAATCGGTGTATCTCCGACTGCGACATAAATCAGTCCTCCCTCGAGACGCCTGATCAATTTGTTGTTTTCGACGGGATCCACGGTGATGCAAC
>NZ_JAQGKF010000136.1 GCF_028290205.1 Enterovirga sp.
GCCGAATGCGAACGAGAGGCGCTTTCACCGGGCCGCGCGCCTGCCGGGCCGAGGCTCCGCTCTGTGGTGGGATGGGGCGGGGCCGGTGCTGCGGGACATCACGGCCAATCTGCCGGGCTTGCGCCTACGACGATAGGCGTGAAGGGCCGAAACGGCGTTGAGATCGTCGCGGACCCGATGCTACGCTTCCCAAAACACAGGTCGCCACCTCTGTGCGAGCGGCCAGGGAGGACGCCATGAGCAGGTTCACACGGCGCGGATTCGTGGCCTCGACCGGTGCTGTGGCGCTGGCGGCTCCACAGCTCGCTCAGGCCCAGGCGGCCTATCCGGCCCGGCCCATCACCATGATCTGCCCCTGGGGCGCCGGCGGCGGCACGGACGCGACCGTCCGCATCGTGGCGTCTCTCCTCGAGAAGGAACTCGGCCAGCCGGTCAACGTCGTCAACCGCACCGGCGGCTCGGGCGTGGTCGGCCACCAGGCGATCGCGAGCGCCGCGCCGGACGGCTACACGCTCGGCATCCTGACGGTCGAGATCAGCATGATGCACTGGCAGGGTCTCACGGAGCTGACGCCGCGGAGCTACACGCCGCTGGCGCTCGTCAACGAGGACCCGCCCGGGGTCCAGGTGAAGGCCGACTCGCCTTACAAGACCGTCAAGGACTTGGCCGACGCCATCAAGGCGAGCCCGCCCGGCAAGCTGAAGGCCTCCGGAACCGGCCAAGGCGGCATCTGGCATCTGGCGCTGGTCGGCTGGATGCAGGCCATGGGCCTGCCGGCGAACCAGGTCACCTGGGTGCCGTCCAACGGCGCCGCGCCCGGCATGCAGGACCTCGCCGCCGGCGGCGTGGACATCGTGCCCTGCTCGGTGCCGGAGGCGCGCGCCATGCTGGACGCAGGCCGGGCCCGCTCGCTCGCCATCATGGCGCCCGCCCGCAACCCGCAATTCCCGAACGTGCCGACCCTGAAGGAGGAACTCGGCATCGACTACGCGACCGGAGCGTGGCGCGGCATCGCGGGGCCGAAGAATCTGCCGGCCGAGGTCTCGGCCAAGCTCGGGGCCGCGCTGAAGAAGGTCTACGAAAGCCCGGCCTACAAGGAGTTCATGAACAACCGCGGCTTCGGCATGACCTGGGCCGACGCTGCCGGGTTCGAAACCTTCATGGACGAGGGCGACCGCAAGATGGGGGTCGCCATGAAGGCGGCCGGCCTGGCCAAGGCCTGACCGGGCAGGCCGCGGCCGAGATCGGGCCGCCCGATGCTCGTCTCTGACCGGGTCAGCGGATTGGCCCTCTCCGCGCTCGGCGCGGCAGCAGCCTATTCCGGGTCCCAGCTGCCGCCCGTGCCGGGCCAGCAGGTGGGACCGAGCGCCTTCCCGACCATCATCGGCATCGGCCTGGTGCTCTGCGGAATCATGATCGCGGCCGGCATCGGGCGCTCGTTCGAGGACGAGGCGGAGGCCGATCTCGGCTCCATCGAAGGCAGCCGCGAGGCGCTTGCGGCGGCGCCGCCCCCCGGCCTGCTGCGGGGTCTCGTGGCACTGCTGCCACCGGCCCTGCTGGTCTTCTACGTCCTGGCCGTCGAGCAACTCGGTTTCGTGCCCACCGCGGCCGCCATGCTGGTCGCCATCGTGCTGGCCTTCGGCGGCTCGGTGCGGCTCGCCATCGGGCTCGCCGCGATCGCCCCGATCCTCGTCCACGCCGTTTTCTACAAGCTGCTGCGCGTGCCCTTGCCGGCCGGGCTTCTGCCGATGCCGTGGTGAGATGAGCACCGTCTGGGAAGCCATCCGGCTCGTCGCGGCCACGGACGTCGTCATCGCCATCCTGGCGTCCTCGATCTACGGCCTGGTGGTCGGCTGCTTGCCGGGGCTCTCGGCCACCATGGCCACGGCGCTGCTGGTGCCGGTGACCTTCTACCTGTCGCCGATCGCGGCGGTCGCGACCATCATCTCGGCCTCGGCCATGGCGATCTTCTCGGGCGACATTCCGGGCACGCTGTTGCGCATCCCGGGCACGCCGGCCTCCGCGGCCTATACGGACGAGGCCTATGCGATGACCCGCAAGGGCCAGCCCGAACTCGCGCTCGGCATCTGCCTGTGGTTCAGCGCGCTGGGCGGCATCGCCGGGACGATCTCGCTGGTCGCCATGGCGCCGCTCCTGGCCGAGATCGCCTTCTCGTTCTCGACCTTCGAGTATTTCTGGCTCGCCATCATGGGGCTGATGTGCGCGACCCTGGTCGCCCGCTCCTCGCCCGTGAAGGCCATCGCGGCCATGCTGCTCGGGCTCCTGGTCTCGTGCGTCGGCATGGAGAATCCGGGCGGCGTGCCGCGCTTCACCTTCGGCTCGACCGACCTTCTCGGCGGCATCGAGGTGGTGCCGGCGCTGGTGGGCGCCTTTGCGGTGTCGGAGGTGATGCGGGCGCTGCTCCTGCCCGAGCCGCCGAAGCTCGCCCGCCGACGCTACGGCTCGATCATGGCCGGGCAGATCGCGCTGACCAAGACCTATTGGCGGCAGATGACCCGCGGCAACATCGTGGGCATCATCATCGGCGTGCTGCCGGGCGCGGGCGCCGACATGGCGGCCTGGGTCAGCTACGCGATGTCCAAGCGGTTCTCCAAGGAGCCTGAGAAGTTCGGCACCGGCCACCCGGAGGGTCTCGTCGAGGCGGGCGCCTCCAACAACGCCAGCCTCGCTTCCGGCTGGATACCCTCACTGCTGTTCGGCATCCCGGGCGACACCATCACGGCGATCGCCATCGGCGTCCTGTACATGAAGGGCCTGAACCCCGGCCCGACGCTGTTCACCGAGCGCGCCTCGTCGATGTACGCGCTCTACATCATCTTCCTGATCGCCAACATCATCATGATCCCGCTCGGGATCATGATGATCCGGGCCACGAGCCACGTGATGCGGGCGCCCCGCGCCTCGATCATGCCGGTGGTGCTGATCTGTGCGGCGGTGGGCGCCTTTGCCACCGGCAACAACCTGTTCGCCGTGCTGGTCGTCGCCGCCTTCGGGGTGATCGGCTACACGATGGAGGCCAACGGCTACCCGGTCGCCGCCATGGTGCTCGGCATCGTCATGGGCACCATGGTCGAGCAGAGCTTCGTGACCTCGCTCATCAAGTCGGACGGGTCGGTTCTGCCCTTCTTCGAGCGGCCGGTCTCCGCGGTGCTGGCCGCCATGACCTTCGCAGCCCTGCTCTGGCCGGTTGCGGCCTGGCTCTGGCGTAAGAACTTCCGGCATCCGCGGCTTCGCTCGGCCTGAGGGTGCCGGCCTGAACTGCGTCAGCGGGCCGCGCCGGCCGCAGGGTTCGGCTGGGCGAGCCGCGGTCGCGAAAAGCGGTCGCCGTCCCCATGTCACCGTCCAGGCGTCACGTGCCGCCAGCCCCCCCGCCAGCCGGAGCCCGCCTTGTCCGTCGAGGCCCTGCGACCGCCGCCCCTGCGGCGCCGCCGAAGGACTGCCGTGTCGACCATTCTGATCGCCGTCCTGACCCTGTTCATCCTCCCCCTCGCAACGCACGCCGTGTGGTGGTCGCTGCGCGACGACGTGGCGCCGAGCTGGAACCGGGCCGACTGGTCCAGCGCCAAGCTCCTGCCGGAGCCGGCCGCGCATCCGGCGGCGCTGGTGCGGATCTATGCCGCCCGGACCGGCCGCTGGAAGGGGATCTTCGCCCATCACAGCTGGATCGTGATCAAGCCGGAGGGCGCCTCCCGCTACACGCGATTCGACAAGGTCGGCTGGGGTTCGCCGCTCCGCACGGACGGGTGGGCCGCCGATGCGCGCTGGTTCGGGAACGCCCCGCAGCTCGTCCTCGCGCTCGATGGCGCGGCGGCCGAGCGGGTGATCCCGGCGATCCGGGCCGCGGTTCGGGACTACCCGTATCGGCACGGCGGCGATTACCGGGTGTGGCCCGGGCCGAACTCCAACACCTTCGTGGCTCACGTGGTGCAGCAGGTGCCGGGCCTCCAGGTCGCGATGCCGCCCACGGCTTTGGGCAAGGACTTCCATCCCTTCGGGGACCTCGTCGGGCTCACCCCGAGCCGCACCGGCATCCAGCTCCAGCTCGGCGGCTATCTCGGCCTCAGCCTGGGCTGGGTGGAGGGGCTCGAGATCAACTTTCTCGGGCTCGTCACCGGCTTCGACCTCCGCCGGCCGGCCCTGAAGCTGCCGGGCTGGGGCCGGATCGGCGTGCCGATCGAGGCGGCGAACTAGGTTCGCGCACGAGCCATGTCGCGGCCGCCCTGGACGAAGCGGCCGCCGTTCGGAACAACGGCACGCGTGAACGCGGCCCTGACACCTCCTGCCGGCGACTCTTCGCTGGTGCCGGCCTTCGCCGGGGCGAGCGCGACGTTCTGCGGCATCGGCCTCGCCCGCTTCGCCTATGTGCCGCTGTTTCCGGCCATGGTGGCGGCGGGCTGGGTCACCGGGGCCGAGGCCGGCCTTCTCGGGGCCGTGAACCTCGGCGGCTACTTGGCGGGGGTCGCCGGCGGGCGCTCGCTGGCGCGCCGCACGGGAACCCGGGCTGCCCTCCATCTCGGGATGGGGCTCGCCGCCATCTCCTTCGCAGCCTGCGCCTGGAACGGCGGCGCGGAATGGCTGGCCCTATGGCGCGGCGTCGCCGGCGCGGCGGGCGGCGTCCTGATGGCTCTGGCCGGACCGGCCGTGCAGGGCGCCGTGTCGCCGGCCCGGCGCGGCCTGGCGGGCGGCATCGTCATGACGGGGGTCGGCGCGGGCGTGGTGGTCGCCTCCGTGGCGGCGCCGCTGCTGCTCCGGGCGGGGATCTCGGAAGCCTGGTTGGCCCTGGCCGTGATCGTCGGGCTGCTATGGGCGGCGGCCGGCCGGGTGTTTCCGGCGACGCCCGTGCCGCGGGTGGCCGGCAGCCCCCCGGCCGGAGCCGGCAGGCTCTATCTCGCCTACGGCCTCTCGGCCGCCGGCATCGTGCCGCACATGGTCTATTTCGGGGACCTCGTGGTGCGCGGCCGCGGCTACGACACCCTGATCGCGTCCCTGGCCTGGCTGATGTTCGGGATCGGGGGGCTGACCGGCCCGTTGCTGGGCGGCCGGGTCGCCGACCGCTGGGGCGCCCCGGTCGGACTCAGCATCTGGGCCGCCGTGCAGGTGGCGGCGCTGGGCACAGCGCTGCTGCCCGGCCTGCCGCCGCTGCTGCTGGCCGCGTTCCTGGGCGGCTTCGCCACCGTCGGGGCGACCTCCGTCGCCCTCGCCCGAGCCCGGGAGATCGCCGGCCCGCAGGCCGGCGCGGTCTGGGTCCGGGCCACGGCCGCCTTTGCAGGCGCGCAGGCCACGTCGGGCTTCGGCTATGCGGCGCTCTTCGCCTGGACCGGCTCGCATGGGCCCCTGTTCGGGGTCGGCCTCGGCCTGTCCGTGCTGGCCCTGCTGGTGCTCGCACTGCCGGCGCGCCGGGCCGCGTGAGCGGGCTCGACGGCGCGCCGCGCGGAGGCCACAACGCGGCATGACTCGGCGCACCCCGCCCTCCCCCGAAGCCCTCGCCGCCGGCGACCGCGCCGCGCTTGCGCGTGCCATCACGCTCGTCGAATCCCGTCACCCCGACGACCGGGCCGCCGCGCGGGTCCTGCTCGACGGCGCCATGAGCCGGACCGGCGGCGCGGTGCGGGTCGGCATCACGGGCGTGCCCGGGGTCGGCAAGTCCACCCTCATCGATGCGCTCGGCGCGCACCTGATCGGGCGCGGCCATCGCGTCGCGGTGCTGGCCGTGGATCCGAGTTCGAGCCGCACCGGCGGCGCGATCCTCGGCGACAAGACCCGGATGGCCCGGCTCGCCGTGGCGGACGAGGCCTTTGTCCGGCCCTCCCCCTCGTCGGGAACGCTCGGCGGCGTGGCCGCCCGGACCCGCGAAGCCATGCTCCTCTGCGAGGCGGCCGGGTTCGACGTGGTGCTGGTCGAGACGGTCGGCGTCGGCCAGTCCGAGACGGCCGTGGCGGACCTCACCGACACCTTCCTGGTGCTCGCCCTGCCGGGCGCCGGCGATGAGCTGCAGGGCATCAAGAAGGGCGTGATCGAACTCGCCGACATCATCGCGGTGAACAAGGCCGACGGCCCCTCGGGCGAGCGGGCCGCAATGGCGGCGGCCGATTACAGGACGGCTCTGCAGATTCTCGTGCCGCCCGGCGCGAGCTGGACGCCGCCGGTGCTGCTGGTCTCGGGACTGGCCGAGACGGGGCTCGGTGAGCTCTGGGCCGGGGTCGAGCGGCACCGTGCCCGCATGGAGGAGACCGGCGAATTCACCGCCCGGCGGCGCCGGCAGGACCTCGGCTGGATGTGGGCGCTGGTGGACGAGCGGCTGCGTTCGCGGCTGCGCTCGGAGCCGCGCCTGCGCGAGCGGCTGCCGCAGATCGAGGCCGCTGTCGCCGCCTCCCGCCTCTCCCCGACGGCGGGCGCGGACGAGATCGCGGCGCTGCTCGGGATGTGACCGTGCGCCTGCTGGTCACCGGGTTCGGGCCCTTCCCGACCATGCCTCGCAACCCAAGCGCGGCTCTGGCGGCGGCGGTCGCCGGCGCCGCGGCCTGGCGCCGCCGGGGCGTAGCCGCCGAGTGCCGAATCCTCGCCACCACCTATGCGGCGCTCGGGACCGAACTCGACCCCGCGCTTGCCACCGGCCCGGACGCCGTGCTGATGATCGGGGTCGCCGGCCGCTCGCGCCGCATCCGGGTGGAGCGGCGGGCGACGCCGCGGCGGTCACGGCTGTTTCCCGACGCCTCCGGCGCAACAGCGGCCCGGCCGGAGCGGCG
>NZ_JAQGKF010000155.1 GCF_028290205.1 Enterovirga sp.
CGTTCGCGGAACATCCAGCCGGCGATCTTGTCCACGGCGTTGTGGCGGCCGACATCTTCCATATAGGCGAGCGGCTGGTCCTGCCGGCACAGCACGCAGCCATGGATGGCTCCCGCCTCGAGGTACAGCGACGGCGTGGTGTTGATGCGATGCGTCAGACCGTAGAGCCAGGAGGTCCGGAGCTCGGCCTTCGGCAGGACGACGCCGTCCAGCGCCTCCATCAGGTCGCCGAAGGCGGTGCCCTGGGCGCATCCCGAGGTCAGCGTGCGCTTGCGCAGCTTGCTCTCGAAATCCGTCGTCCGCTCGGTGCGGACCACCACGACCTCAAGCTCCTCGTCATAGTCGATGCCGGTCACCACGTCGTCGGGCCGGAGCATGTTTTGGTTCAGCAGGTAGCCGAGCGCGAGGAGGTCCGGGTGGTCTCCGATCGTCATCATGGTGACGATCTCGCGTGCGTTCAGGTAGAGCGTCAGCGGTCGCTCGACGACGACCCGCGTCTGGATGGCGGCGCCGGTCTGGTCCATGCCGGTCACGGGCTGGGTCAGGCGCGCGTCGCCCGGCTCCGGCCGGATGAGATAGGACTCCGTCTCGGACCTGCGGTCTTCGCCCAGTGACGCGTTCGGGTGCAGGCGCATGGAGGCCCTGAAGCGGCGGTTCGCAACCGGTGTTCGCCGGCTTAGGCGCGCGGGGTGCCGATGTCACGGCCTGCGGGGGAACCCGAGCCCGCACGGGCCGGTTCGTCAGGCCCCGGTCCGGACCACGACGGCATCATGTCGCGGCCAGGGCGGGCCCGCTCGCGCGCGGCAGGGGAGGGCGCGGATCCCGCCGCGACCCTTCTGTCGCGTGCCGGCCGGTGCTAGGACGCGCGCTCACTAGGATACGGAGCCCGCATGCGCCGCCTCTTCCTCTCCGTCGGAGTCGCCCTTCTCGCCATGAGCACCGTCGCAAACGCCCAGCCCGTCGCCACCCCCTCGGGCCTGAAATACACCGACGAAGTCGTCGGCACCGGTCCGGCCCCCAAGGCCGGCCAGACGGTCAACGTCCATTATACGGGCTGGCTCGACCAGGGCGGCCAGCGGGGCACCAAGTTCGATTCCTCCCGGGATCGCGGCGAACCCTTCAGCTTCAAGCTCGGGGCCGGCCAGGTCATCGCGGGCTGGGACGAGGGCGTCGCCGGCATGAAGACCGGCGGTCGGCGCATCCTGATCATCCCGGCCGCGCTCGGCTACGGCGCCCGCGGGGCGGGCGGAGTTATCCCGCCTAACGCGACCCTGATCTTCGACGTCGAGCTTCTCGGCGCCCGCTGAGCGCCCGCCGCGGCCTTCAGGCCGCGGCTGCCAAGTGCTTGAACATGTGGCTGCGGGCCTCCTCGTCGAACTCAGCCTTGAAGGCCGGGCCGGAGGTGGTCCGCAGCGCCTCCACGCGCGCCGCCGCTGGCCGCGCCGAAATCTCGTCCACGAGCCGCTTGAGGTTCGGGTAGCGCTCCCAGGCGCCGTCGCCCAGGATGAAGGGCACCATCCGGGCCCAGCCCCACACGGCCATGTCGGCGATGGAATAGGCCCCGCCGACCAGATGGCTGCGGGTCGCGAGCCGCTCGTCCAGGATGCGGAAATGCCGGTCCGCCTCGTACTGGTAGCGCGCATCCGCATAGGCGACCGGCTCCGGCGCGAAATGGCGGAAATGCACGGCCTGGCCGCAGAACGGGCCGAGTCCGGTCGCAACGAACATCAGCCAGGACAGGAGTTCGCCGCGCCCCGCGGCGTCCGTCGGCATGAAGCGGCCAGTCTTCTCGGCGAGGTAGAGCAAAATCGCGTTGGAATCGAACACCGGGACGCCGTCGTCGACGATGGCCGGGACCTTGCCGTTCGGGTTGAGAGCCAGGTAGGCGGGCGAGAATTGCTGGCCGCGCCGCGTGTCCACGGGCACCGGCTCGTAGGGCAGTTCCGCCTCTTCGAGGAACAGCGCCACCTTCATCGGGTTCGGCGACAGATTAAAGTGGAACGTCAGCATGGCCGGGCCTCCGGAGAACCGACGGCGTCATCGGTCCGAACGGGGCAGGGCGCAAGCGGGCTGCTGCCGCACATGAAAAGGGCGGGCCTGTTGGCCCGCCCTTTCCGAAGTCCCCGTAACGCGGTTGCGTCAGAAGCCGCCGAACTTGAAGTTCAGGCCGGCCCGGACGATGTGGCCGTCGTTGGTGAACCGCGACGTGTAGGAGTTCGGCGCCGTCGGCGCGACGTTGCCGACCACGATGTTGCGGTTGCCGAGGTCGTAATAGAGGTACTCGGCCTTCACCGTCACAGCGGAGTTGAAGAGCGTGTAGTTCGGGATGGCGTATTCGATGCCGCCACCGACCACGTAGCCGGTCTCGATGTCGTCCTTGGCCCCGGCGAACTGCAGGTTCTGCGGTGCAGCGAAGTTGAAGAACGCAGCGCGGTTGTAGACGTCGCCGTAGGCGAAACCACCGGTGGCGAACACCAGGACGCGGTCAAACGCGTAGCCGATGCGGCCGCGGACGGTGCCGAGGTAGTCGGTCGTGGACCGGAAGCTCGCCCGGTCACCGCGGGAGCTCGTGTACTGGGTCGTCTTGGCGAGGTCCGTGTACATGATGTCGGTTTCGAAGCCGACCACGAACGCGCCAATCTGCATGTTGTAGCCGGCCTGGCCGCCGCCCACGAAGCCGCTCGGGCTGGCGCCGAACGAGCCGGGCCGGAAGCCGGCAGCCACGTTGGCAGCCGTGACGGGACCATTGCCGCGGGTGGTGATGCGGTTGGAATCGCTGAAGCCGTAGCCGGCGTTGCCGCCGACGTAGAAGCCGGTCCAGGTGAAGACCGGGACAGCGGTATAGGCCGCAGCCGGCGGCGGAGCGCGGCGGGACGGGAGGTCGGCAGCGGCCGCAGCCCCAGCCATGAGCACCAGCGATGCGGATGCGAGGAGTGCGAGCTTCTTCACGTCATTCCCTCGTTTGGAAAACCGATGACCCAGCATGTCAGGGCCTCGGGGTTCGGCCTAGTGCGGGCAGGCCACACTGGTTGCGATTGAATCCGCAGGGCCGGGTGGGGGAGGCATCAGGAGCCCGGCGGCTCGCGGCCGCCGCGCTCCCCTTCGAGCGCCGCCAGCCTCGTCGAGAGGCGCTCGTTCTCCTCGCGCAATGCGGCGATGAGATCGCGAAGCACCTCTACCTCTTCTCGGGTGGCGACGTCCATGTCCCGAATCAGGCGCTCGAACTGGTTCCTGACCACGGTTTCGACCTCGCGGCGCGCACCCTGGGCCACCCCCGTCGCGTCGGTCACAAGGCGGGCGACGTCGTCGAGAAATCGGCGTGCGGGCATCGGCTCGCTCCCCCATCCGCCGCCAAGCGGCACGGCGGCCTACATCTCCCGACCGCAGCCGGAAGGCAACGCCGCGCCCCGGGGCCGGGGTTGACGGGCCGCCGCGCGGCGCCGAAACCGGGCCGTCCTCAGCCAGTGCCGATGCCCCTTCTCGCCCTGCCTTTCCCGCATATCGACCCGATCGCGATCGAGTTCGGCCCCTTCGCGATCCGATGGTACGCGCTCGCCTATGTGGCCGGCATCGTGCTCGGCTGGTGGTACGCCCGCCGCCTGGCCGCGAATGAGGCCTTGTGGGGGGGGCTGCGGGCTCCGAAGCCGTCCGACATCGACGACATGATCGTGTGGGCGGCGCTCGGCATCGTGCTCGGGGGCCGCATCGGCTACGTCCTGTTCTACGACCTCGAAGGCTACCTGCAGAGCCCGGCCGAGATCCTGACCATCTGGCGGGGCGGGATGTCCTTCCATGGCGGGCTGATCGGCACCGCCGTGGCCATTGCGCTGTTCGCCCGCTCGCGTGGGCTGCGCCTCCTGTCCCTGTTCGACGTCTCGGCCGTGGTGGCGCCGATCGGCCTCTTCACGGGGCGGGTGGCGAATTTCGTCAACGGCGAGCTCTGGGGACGGCCGGCGCCCGACCTGCCCTGGGGTGTGGTGTTTCCGCGCGCCGGGTCCATTCCCCGCCACCCGAGCCAGCTCTACGAGGCCTTCGCGGAGGGCATCCTCCTCCTTGTCGTCATGGCTGTCGCGGTCCGCCTGGCAGGCTTCCGGCGGCCCGGGCTGCTGACCGGCATCTTCGCCTGCGGCTATGCACTCGCCCGGATCGTCTGCGAGGTCTTCCGCGAGCCGGACGAGCATCTCGGATTCCTGTTCGGCTCCGCGCTCGGCCCCCTCGGGGGAGGGGTCACCATGGGCCAGCTTCTGTCGCTGCCCCTGCTGCTGCTCGGGATCGCGCTGATCTGGGCGGCTTCGCGCCGCTCCCGTGCGGTGTCGGCGCGAGACGCGTCGGTGTGACGGCGCTGCTGCGGCAGCTCTCGGCTGCCATTGCGGAAGACGGGCCGATATCGGTGGCCCGCTACATGGCTCTGGCGCTCGGCCACCCGGCTCACGGCTACTACATGACCCGTGATCCCCTCGGGCGAGCGGGGGATTTCACCACGGCGCCCGAGATCAGCCAGATGTTCGGCGAGCTCATCGGCCTGTGGTGCTGCGACGTTTGGGATCGCATGGGTCGGCCGGCGCCCTTCGTGCTGGCGGAACAGGGTCCCGGGCGCGGCACCCTGATGTCGGATGCCCTGCGGGCCGCCCGGCTGGTGCCGGACTTTCTCCGGGCGGCCTCCGTCCATCTCGTGGAAACGAGCCCCGTGCTGCGGCAGCGGCAGCAATCGCGGCTCGAGGGGGCCGGGGCGCCGATCCGCTGGCACGAGGAGCTGGACGGCATCCCCGAAGGACCGGCGATCATTCTTGGCAACGAGTTTCTGGACGCGCTGCCGATCCGCCAATTCGTCCGGACCGAAACGGGATGGCACGAGCGAATGGTCGGCCTGGGGCCAGATGGCGCTCTCGCCTTCGGGATGGCGCCGGACCCCGAGCCGCGCCTCGCCGAGCTCCCGGGCCGGCCCGGTGACCTCCGCGAGTTCGGGGCTGCGGCGACGCTCGTTGTCCGGACCGTGTCTGAGCGCCTGGTCCGCTGCGGCGGGGCCGCGCTGTTCGTGGATTACGGAACGTCGGAGCCCCGCCCGGGCTCGACCTTCCAGGCCGTGCGAGGCCACCGGCGGGCTGATCCTCTCGAGGCTCCGGGCGAGGTCGACCTGACGGCCCATGTCGATCTCGGCGCCGTGAGCAGGCAAGCGGTCGCGGCCGGTGCCAGCGTGCACGGTCCGGTCCCGCAGGGCGAGTTCCTGGGCGCGCTCGGCATCCGGGAGCGCGCAAGCCGCCTTTCCAAGGCGGCGGGCGGCGCGGAGGTGGCGGCCGCTCTGTCCCGCCTGACCGGACAGGGTGAGGGAGAGATGGGCCAGCTCTTCCAGGCGATCGCGATCTCCGACCCCCGCATCACGTTCCTTCCGGGGTTTCCGGACAGCGGCAAGCCGGTGACTCGCGCGGCCGGCCCAGGAGATGCAGACTTGGATCCGGCCAGGGAGGCGAGAGCCGCATGCTGATCGAGGCGCCCGAACTGTCGTCGTTTCCCACGGTGCGCCATGCCTTCTTCACGCGCCGGGGCGGGGAGTCCGGCGGCATCTACAGCAGCCTCAATGGCGGGCTCGGCTCCTCGGACCATCCCGCCCGCGTGAAGCGCAACCGAGCCCTGATGGCCGAGCGACTGGGCGTCAGCCCCGATCACCTCGTCAGCCTGCACCAGATCCACTCGGCCGAGGTGGTCCACGTCCAGGCGCCCTGGCCAGGGGAGGAGCGGCCGCGGGCGGACGCGATGGTGACGGACCGGCCCGGCCTGGCGCTGGCGATCGCGACCGCGGATTGCGGTCCCGTCCTGTTCGCCGATCATCACGCAGGTGTGATCGGCGCTGCCCATGCGGGCTGGAAGGGAGCTCTGGGCGGGGTGCTGGACGCCACCGTCGACCTCATGGAGGAACTCGGGGCCTCGCGGGAAGACATCGTGGCGGTGCTCGGGCCGACCATCGGGCGCAACAGCTACGAGGTGGGACCGGAATTCGTGGAGCGGTTCCTGGCCGAGGATTCCATGAACGCCCGCCACTTCCGGCCGTCGGAGCGCGACGGCCACGCGCTGTTCGACCTTCCCCGCTATGTCGGGCAGCGGCTGGAGGCGACCGGAATCGGCGAATTCGCCCTGACGGACCTGTGCACCTATTCCGACGAGGAGCGCTTCTTCAGCTACCGGCGCTCGGTTCATCGCGGCGAGCCTGATTACGGGCGGCTGATCTCGGCCATCGCCTTGACCCGTTAGGCCCTCGCGGACCGAGCCCCTTCTCGCGCGTGCCGTTCGGTGCCACGCTGCTGCGGCATCACTTGGCGCGGAGACGTTTCATGCGGTTCACCTTGGCCCTCGGTCTGGCCCTCGGCCTCGCCGCGACCGTTCCCGCAGCTGCACAGAAGCTCGATCTGCGGACGCTGAAATGCGACGAGTTCATCAAGCAGGACAAGGACTTCCACGGCCAGATCCTGATGTGGCTGTCGGCCTATTCCATGGCCGAAGACGATGATCCCGTGATCGACTTCGACCAGATCATCGCCACGGGCCAGAAGCTCGGCCGGACCTGCGCCCAGAATCCCGCCTCTACGGTGATGGCGGCCTACGAGCAGGCCTCGAAGTAGGAGCCCCGGGGAGGGGCCGGCCCGCGCCCATCCCGCCCGAAGCTGCGGCCCCCAACACAAGGCGGCGTCGGCACCGCCCCAAACGGAGCAGCCATGACCACCATCGCGTTCGTCGGCCTCGGCGCCATGGGCCTGCCCATGGCCGGGAACTTGGCCAAGGCCGGGTTCACGGTGCGAGGATTCGATACCCGGAACGCCGCCGGCGAGGCCTTGGCGACCCTCGGCGGAGAGGCCTCGGCCAGCGCGGCTGCGGCTTCTCGCGACGCGCAGGTGCTGATCCTGATGGTGGTGGATGCGGCTCAGGCCCGCTCCGTCCTGTTCGAGGCAGGGGCGCTCGACGCGCTCGCGCCCGACGGGCTCGTCATCCTCATGGCGACCTGTCCGCCCAAGCTCGTCGCCGCCCTGGCCCGAGACGTCGAGGCGACCGGACGCCCCTTCCTGGACGCGCCTGTCTCGGGCGGGGTCGTGGGCGCCCGGGCGGGCGGGCTCACCATCATGGCCGCCGCCCCGAAGGCGGTCTTCGACCGGGCCGGCCCCATCTTGCAGCGTCTTGGCACCAAGGTCTTCCATGTCGGCGAGGAGCCCGGCCAGGGCGCGACGCTGAAGGCCGTGAACCAGTTGCTTTGCGGCGTGCACATCGCGGTCGTGGCGGAGGCCTTCTCGCTGGCCCGCAAGGCGGGGCTCGACGGCCAGACCGTCCTCGACATCCTGTCCGGGTCGGCGGCTTCGAGCTGGATGCTGAAGGATCGGGGCCCCCGCATGCTGCAGGACGAGCCGCCGGTCACGAGCGCCGTCGACATCTTCGTCAAGGATCTCGGCATCGTGCTGGAGGCCGGGCGTGAGCAGCGGGTCGCGCTGCCGCTGGCCAGCACGGCCATGCAGCTCTTCCTCGCCTCCTCCGGCCGCGGCGAGGGAGGCCGGGACGACAGCCAGGTCATCCGGAGCTACGACCTCCTAAACGGCAACGTGCCCTCGTGAGCCTCGTCCTCGGCTGCATCGCGGACGACCTCACGGGGGCGACCGACCTCGGCCTGACCCTGGCCAGGGGCGGGCTGAAGGTGGTTCAGGTCACCGGGGTGCCGAGCGAAGCGGATCTGCCGCGGGACGCCGACGCCGTGGTGGTGGCGCTCAAGTCGCGCACGATACCGGCTGCGGAGGCCGTCGAGATGTCGCTGCAGAGTGCCGACATCCTGCTTCGGGCCGGAGCGCAACGGCTCTTCTTCAAATACTGCTCCACCTTCGATTCCACGGACGAGGGCAATATCGGCCCGGTCGCCGAGGCGCTGCTGGAGCGGGTGGGGGCGAGCCTCGCCGTGGTCACGCCGGCCTTTCCGACCAACGGCCGGACGGTGTTCCAGGGGCACCTCTTCGTCGGACGCCAGCTCCTGTCCGACAGCCCGATGCGCGACCACCCCCTGACGCCGATGCGCGACGCGAACCTCGTCGCGGTGCTCGGGCGGCAGACGCGGAAACCGGTTGGGCTCGTGCCGTTCGGGACGGTGGAGGGCGGGCCGGCGGCCCTGCGCCAGGCGCTCGACCGGCTGGCCGCCGAGGGGGTGGGCTTCGCGGTCGTGGATGCCCTGACGGATCGCCACCTGACCGACCTCGGCGAGGCTGTCGCCGACATGCCGCTCGTGACCGGCGGCAGCGGGCTCGCGCTCGGCCTCCCGGCTGCATACCGGGCCCGGGGGCTGGTGCGGCAGCGGTCCGGCGCCCAGATGGCGGCGCCGCCGCCTGGACGCTCGGCCATCCTGGCCGGCAGTTGCTCGGCGGCGACGCGGGCCCAGGTCAGCCGCGCCCGACAGGCCGGCCTGCCGGCCCGACAGGTTTCTCCGGCCGACATCGCGTCGGGCCGGCTCGACGCGGCCTCTCTCCTGGTCTGGGCGGCGGAGCAGGATGGAGGCCGCCCCGTCCTGCTCTACTCCACGGCCGAGCCGGATGCTGTCGCGGCCGCCCAGCAGGCCCTCGGGCGCGAGCGCGCCGCCACCCTGATCGAGAGCTGTTTCGCGGAGGTGGCCCGCGGGCTGGTGCGGGATCTCGGGGTGACCCGGCTGGTGGTGGCCGGGGGCGAGACGTCTGGCGCAGTGGTGGCGGGGCTTGGCGTCACCGCGCTCGAGATCGGGCCGGAGATCGACCCGGGTGTTCCCTGGACCCTCAGCGTCGCCGAGCCGCGTCTCGCGCTGGCCCTGAAATCGGGCAATTTCGGCGCCGAGGACTTCTTCCTGAAGGCCTGGGAGGCGTTGCCGGCCGCCGCAGCGGGCTGAGGCCGGGGGCGGCTGCAGCGCGGTTCGCGGCCCCCTGTGAATGTGCGCGGCAAGACCTGACCAGGGCGCCGATTTTGTCCCGCGAAGACAACCCGCTAAACAGGCACTCGCAAGTCGGGCTGCGCGAGTGCGTCGGCCAAGCAAAACCTAGGGGTGCCGATGCGGAATGACCTCACGAGCCCGCCGGCCGGGAGCAGCGCCGCCTCCTCAGTCACGTCGGAACCCGCCTACGCCTTCCTGGTCCTCGATCGCCTGCGTGACAGGCTGCCTCAACCGGGCGGCCGGCAGCATTACGTCGAGTTGTCCGAGCGCGAGATCGTGGCGCTGCGCGGGTTCGAATTCTCCGCAGCCGACCGGGACCCGGACAGCCGGTTCCTGCCTCGCCCGCTCGTGGGGGCCATCCTGGACGAGGAGTTCGTTCGGACCTACCCGGACGTGGTGATCCGGCTGGGGCAGCTCGCCCCCGAGGTGCCCGGAACGGATGCGACCTACAATCTGTCGGCCGGATCTGCCGGGTTGCTGGATTGGCAATTGTCACGGGCCTTCGGGCTGTCGAGCCGGTTTCTGTCGGATCTCGGCTCCAGCCAGATCGAGATCGCGCGGCTGCAGCACATCGTGCACGACCACATGGAGGCGCTCCAGGAGGCTCAGCGCTTTGTCGAGCAATCGGTGCCGCCGCAGCCGAAGCTCTGCGTCTTCCTGCCGCCGAGCGGGGCAACGCTGCGGCTTGCCGACGCCCCCGCACAGGGGATCCGCCAGGGCTCGAAGCGGGAATTCCGGGCCGTGCACGCTTTCGAACTGCACCTGGCCGACGTCGAGGCGGGCAGCGCGGGGTCTGTGGTGGTGACGCTCGAGGCGGCCCACTCACGACAGCTTCTCGGGACCTGGACAGTCCCGGCCTCGACACTCGATGTCGGCTGGAACCGGTTCGACGCGCCCTTCACGGCGCGGCCCCTGGATGAGCCGGTGGTGATCGGGATCACGTGGGAGCAGGGCTCCGCGCCGGGCTTGAGCCTCGGCCTCGGCGAGATCACGGCGGATCCCCGGCTCGGCTACGTGCGGCCGGACGGAACGGCCGCCGAGCGCTCGCTCGCTTTGCGGATGTACGAGGGCGCGCCCGGCCTGAGGCTCCCGTTCCATGGCTGGGGGAGGCGGGCGGACGGCGACGCGGACGACGACGCGCAGGGCGGCGCGGTCGTGCTCGACGAGTTGCTGCAGCGGGCGCAGTATTTCGGGGGGCTGTCCAAGCCGCAACCCGAGCTGCTGCGCTTTATCGACGAGTCCACGGGCCTGCTGCTCCATCCGGCCGGGAAGACGGCGCATGTGGCCGTGATCCCTAATCTGTGGATGGACGGCGTCCGGGCGGTCGTGGCCGATGTCGCGCTGGACCATCAGGCCGCCGCTGCCACCGAATTCGGCCTCCTCGTGGCGCCGGCCGGCGAGCTGGCGCCCCGCGCGGCCTCGCGCTCGAACCAGGGCCCGAAGTGGCTCCGTCAGGCGCAGGCCGTCCTGTCCGGGGGGGGCGACCCGGCCGATGCCTTTCTGCACGGCGCAGCTTGGCTGAGGCTGGAGGGGCGTGAGAGGGGGCAGGTCACGTTCGAGCCACCCGCACCGCTCCGTGGGCGTTTCGACATCCTCCTGGCGACCCGGAAGGCCGGGTCCACGACGGACCACGCCTGGGCCCATTTCGTGCATCTCGCCGCTGTCAGGGACCCGTCGCAGGCATGATCGACGAAAGGCTTTCCCCGGCCTTCCGCGGCGAGGGCCCGGCCGACGCACGGCCCCGCCTGGCGGTGGTGGTGCCCGTGTTCAAGCATAGCGGGCTCGTCCGTGAGGCGATCTATTCCCTCGCCCGCCAGCCGGGTTTTGCCGATGTCGACGTGGTGCTTGTGGACGATGGCTGTCCCGACCCTCAGACCTACGCGACCCTCACCTTCCTGGCTGCGCGGTGGAGCAACCTTCACTACGTCCGTCAGGCGAATAGCGGTCTCAGCGCGGCCCGAAATCGCGGCATCGAGTTCACGTTGCGCGCTCTGCCGGAGGCGCAGGGCATCTACTTCCTCGATGCCGACAACATGCTGGCCCCCTACAGCATTGCGGCGATGCAGGAGGCGCTCGTCGCGCTGCCGGACGCGGACTGGTTCTATCCCGATATCCGAATGTTCGGCTTGCGCCTCTTCAACGACTACAGCGGCAGCTTCAACGCCTACGCGGCCTCCGTCGTGAATCTGAGCGAAGCCGGCAGCCTCGTCCGTCGACGGATGATCGAAACCGACCTCCGCTTCGACGAGGACATGC
>NZ_JAQGKF010000161.1 GCF_028290205.1 Enterovirga sp.
TGACGATGACCTCGTCGGCGCCCTCGGCCGCGATGGCGCCCATCAGGGGGCGTTAGCCGCGATCGCGGTCACCGCCGCAGCCGAACACGCAGACGAGCCGTCCGGAGGCGAAGGGGCGGAGCGTCGCCAGGACCTCCCGCAGGGCGTCGGGCTTGTGCGCGTAATCCACCACGGCGAGCGCACCGCGGTGTTCGCCCACCCGCTCGAGCCGGCCCGGCACGCCGCGCAGGCCGGACAGAGCCCGCAGCACCACCTCCGGCGCGAGGCCCGGCTGCGTGGCCAGGACGAGCCCGGCCGCCACCAGGGCGTTCTCGACCTGGAAGCCGCCCACCAGCGGCAGGTCCACGACCACGTCCACCGCGCCACGGCCCTGCGCGGGCGCCGTCC
Source organism: Enterovirga sp. (assembly GCF_028290205.1). Classification (GTDB taxonomy): domain Bacteria; phylum Pseudomonadota; class Alphaproteobacteria; order Rhizobiales; family Beijerinckiaceae; genus Enterovirga. The sequence goes on from NZ_JAQGKF010000161.1 coordinate 388, forward strand.
GAACCGTGAGCCGCTGGGCAAAACCCGTCCGCACCAGCTCGAGCAGTTTGAGGGTCGAGCCCGCGCGCCCGACCGTGAGCACGGTCCGGCCGCTTTCGCCGGCGGCCGCCACGGCCCGGGCCGCTTCCGCCCCGTCCGCATTGATGACCGCCGGCGCGTCGGCGGGCAGGAGTTCGCGAAACAGCCGCAGCTTGGCCTGGAGGTAGTCCTCGAGGTCCGGATGGTAGTCCAGGTGGTCGCGGCCGAGATTGGTGAAGGCGGCGGCGGACAGCCGGACCCCCTCCAGCCGGCGCTGGGCGAGACCGTGCGAGGAGGCTTCCAGCGCCAGGTGGGTGACGCCCTGCCCGGCCAGTTCCTCGAGCTGACGGTGCAGGCTGATCGGATCTGGCGTGGTGAGCGAGCCGTAGCTCGCACCCCGGGAGCTGACGATGCCGAGCGTGCCCAGGCTGGCACTCTCCTGGCCGAGGGTCGCGAAGAGCTGCCGGGTGAAATCGGCGACGGAACTCTTGCCGCTGGTTCCGGTCACCGCGACGATGGTCTCGGGCTGGCCCGGATGGAGCCGCGCGGCGGCCAGCGCCAGGGCCCGCCGGGCATCTCCGACGCGCAGATAGTGGATCTCGGGCGGCAGGCTCGCCGGTCGCTCGGCCTCCCCGACCACCGCGACGGCGCCGCGCGCCACCGCATCGCCGATGAAGCCAGCGCCGTCAGCCTTGGTGCCCGGCACGGCCACGAAGACGAAGCCCTCGCGGACCCGGCGGCTGTCCTCGGCGATGCCGACCACGGGCACGGGCGCGCTGGCGCCCGCGGCATCGGGAAACAGGTCGGCGAGGGAGGTCGGGCGGCCGCTCGGCATGGCGCCTTTTAGCCCGGCCGGGGCGCCAAGGCTTCCCCCTCCGGCGGGGCCGCAGGGCATGGCTGCGAGCCGGGCGTCCATCACTTCGTGCCCCAGGCACCCAGGCGGGCCATCAGCGGGAACGGATTGGCCGGAGGGTCGAAGCGCGGCGGAATGGACAGCATCGGGGCGATGCGCTCCAGGATGCGGCCCGTGGTCTCACCGGCGTTCCAGGCCGCGGTGGCATAGCCGCCCGTCTCCGGGGCCGCCTGCGGCTCGTCATAGACGGTGACGAACAGGTAGCGCGGGTTATCGGCCGGGGTCACCGCCATGAAGGTGGTGAAGAGCCGGTTCTTGGAATAGCGGCCGCCGATCACCTTCTCGGCCGTGCCGGTCTTGCCGCCCACGAAATAGCCCGCGACGGAGGCCTTCGCGGCCGATCCCTTCACGGCGTTGAGCCGCATCACGTAGCGCATGGCCTCGCTGGTCTCGGGCTTGATCACCCGCACCGCGGTCGCCTTCGCCTCCTCCTCGGAGCGCTTCAGGAAGGTCGGCCGCATCAGGTAGCCGCCGTTCATCAGCGCCCCAACCGCGGCCGCCGACTGCATGGGCGCCACCGCGACGCCGTGGCCGAACGCGATGGTGATGGTGTTCAGTTCGCCCCACTTGGCCGGCACAATCGGCAGTGCGCTCTCGGGCAGCTCGGTCCGCAGCCGGTCCAACTGGCCCATCTTGCGCAGAAACGACTTGTGCCCCTCGACGCCGACGGCGAGCGCCATCTTGGCCGTGCCGATATTGGACGAATGGATGAAGATCTCCGGCACCGTCATGATGCGGCGCTGGGCGTGGTAGTCGCCGATCGAGAAGCGGCCGTATTGGAGGTTGGAGCGGGCGTCGAAGCTCGAATTGATGGTCGCCTTGCCGGCATCGAGGGCCATCGCGACCGTCAGCGCCTTGAAGGTCGAGCCCATCTCATAGACGCCGACCACCATGCGGTTGATGCGGTCCTTTTCCAGTGCATCGACCGGGTTGTTGGGATCGAAATCGGGCAGCGACACGAGGGAGACGACCTCGCCCGTGGTCACGTCGAGCAGCATGGAGGCGGCGGCCTTGGCCCGGAAATGGCCGATGCCCCAGAGCAGCTCGTCCCGCATGGCGTGCTGGATGCGCAGGTCGATGGACAGGTGCACGGGCTTGAGGTCGCTGGCCGTGCGGGCAAAGCCCAGCCCGTTCAGGTCCTGAAGCCCCTGGCTGTCGATGTATTTCTCGATGCCGGCGATGCCGACATTGTCGATATTGGCGAAGCCGACGACGTGCGCCCCGGCGACGCCGTTCGGGTAGACGCGCTTCGATTCCGGCACGAAGCCGACGCCCGGGATGCCGAGCCGATGCACCTCGGCCTGCTGCTTCGGCGTGGCCTCGCGCTTGACCCACACGAAGCCACGCTTCTTGTTCAGCTTGGTCCGAAGCTCGGCCGCATTGAGATCGGGCAGAACGGCCGTGAGAAGCTCGACCGCCTCGTCCTTGTCGATGATGTTGCGGGGCTCGGCGAAGATGGACACGGTGCGGACGTCGGTCGCCAGCACCTCGCCGTTGCGATCGAGGATGTCCGGGCGAGCCGCCACGCTGGCGCTGGACGCGAAACGCCGGATGCTCTCCGGCTCGGCCGGGGCCACGGCCAGGTAGACCAGCCGTCCGGAGATCGCCAGGAACAGCGCCGCGAAGCAGCCCATGACCACCGCGATCCGGGCGGCGCTCCGGTCGAAGCGCAGCCGGAACATAGCCTTGAGGCCGCCGGCCAGCCGCGCGGCCAGCGGCGGGCGTTCGGCCCGCTCGGGGGTCGGCAGGTCGGGAGCGCCCTCGTCGAACTGGGGCTCGTCGCGTTCGATCGGGATGGACATGCGGGCTTACCTCGCCGGCGGTTTCGACGGAGAGCGGGTCTCGGCGGACGCCTTCGGCTGCGCCGCCAGCGCCGGCCTGCCGCGCAGGATCTCGTCCAGCTTCGTTCCGATCGGATCGTGGCGGGATCCGGTCTTCAGGCTGCCCGTCGCGGTCGGCTCCATACCCAGCGTCTCGAGCTTGGCCCCGATCGCGTCGCCCTTCGACGGCCGCACCGGCAGCTCGGACAGGCGGGCGAGCTGGGCGATGCCCATCGGCTTCAGGTCGAGATGCCGATCGACCATGCGCTGCAGCCGGTCCGGCCGCGTCAGCAGGGCCCATTCGGCCTTGGCCGCGGCGATGGCCTCGCGCTCGCGGTCCCGCTTGGCCTTTGTCTTGGCCAGCGTCTCCGAATAGTACAGCGTCTCGTATTTGGTGGAATAGGCATAGGCGGCCGAGGCGATCAGAAGGCTGATCGCCACCGCGTGCAGCAAGCGAATCACGACACGCCCTCCTGGCCCGGGAGACCGGCGAGCCGGGTCCGTTCGTACAGCTCGGTCAGCGGGTCCGGCGCGGGCGCGTCCGTCCGCACCGCCGCCCTGAGTTTGGCGGACCGCGCGCGCGGATTGCGGGAGACCTCGCCGTAGCCGGCCACCGTCGGGCCGCGGCCGAGCAGGGTGAAGCCCGGCGCCACCGGCTCTGGCGAGGGCAGATGCCGCGAGGCGCGGGGGCTGCGGCTCGCCCGCGCCTGGAGGAACAGCTTCACCAGCCGGTCCTCGAGCGAATGGAATGTCACCACGGCCAGCCGGCCGCCAGGCTTGAGGGCCCGCTCGGCCGCGTGCAGCGCGTCCACGAGCTGACCGAGTTCGTCGTTCACGGCGATGCGGAGCGCCTGGAAGGTGCGGGTCGCCGGATGGTGGCCCGGCTCGGACCGGACATGCCGGGCGACGAGTTCGGCCAGCTCGGCCGTGGTCCGCAGGGGCGCACGGCGGCGGCGTTCAATCACGGCGCGGGCGATGGCGCGCGAGCGCCGCTCCTCGCCGAGATGGAAGATGATCGCGGCCAGATCCTGTTCGGGCAGTTCGTTGACCAGGTCGGCGGCGCTCGGGCCGGCCTGCTCCATCCGCATGTCCAGCGGTCCGTCGTGGCGGAAGGAGAAGCCGCGCTCCGGCTGGTCGAGCTGCATGGAGGAGACGCCGATGTCGAGGACGACGCCGTCGACCTGCGCATGGCCGGCCTCCTCCGCGATGCGGTCGAGCTCGCCGAAGCGGCCCTGGACCAGGGTAAGCCGTCCGGCCGATCCGGTGACCAGCGCCTGCCCACGGGCGACGGCATCCGGATCGCGGTCGATCGCCACCACGCGGGTGGCCGGGTTGGCGGCCAGCAGCGCCACGGAATAGCCCCCGGCCCCGAAGGTGCCGTCGACATGGACCCCGCCTGCTTCGGCGGCGAGCGCGGCGCAGCACTCGGCCAGAAGCACGGGGACGTGAGGGGCCGGTCCGCCAGCGGCGTCGGCATCGCCTTCGCCGCGGCCCGTCACTGTTCCCGCGCTCCTGGCGCGCGCGCCTCCCGGCCGAAGCTCCGTTTCAGTTCCCGCACGCGATCCCGAGCCTCCGCGAGATGCGCCTGGAACCGGTCCGGCCGCCACAGCTGGAACTTGTGCCCGAGCCCCACGAAGGTGACCGCATCCGTCAGCCCCGTATGCGCCCGGATCTGTTCCGACACGCCGACACGCCCTTCCTGATCCACCTTCAAGATCTCGCTCGTTCCGAACAACGCCGTCGAGAGCTGATCCCGCTCGTCCGAATAGGCCGGCAAGCCCGACAGAAACGCGTCGATCTCGCTCAGCAACCGGTGACCGCCCGCATCGCAGGCCGGCGCATCCAGCGCAGGGTGCACGTAGAGACCCTCGAACCCGTCGCGAGCCAGGATGGCCCGAAACGGCGCCGGGATCGACACGCGGCCCTTGGCGTCCAGCCGGTTGGTGAAGTTGGACACGAAGCGGTCCATCAGCCGGCGCCCACGCTCTCCACGCCCTACGCCGCACGGCGGCAGCAGAGCCGCCGCGACCCGCCGCGACAGGGCGCGCGTCGCCGACGCATGCCGGCTCACCGCAGCCCCAGCGGTGTCCGACAGGCTGAGCGCAGCCCCTCGTTAACGGGATGCCATGGGGTATCATGGGCCTATATGGGCGTCAATCGAGAGCGGGCGGACGCGAAGGCTGCCGCGGGAGCCGCATTCAGACCTCAGCAGGGTTAATTATGGGTGATCGTCGGGCCGGTCCGGCGCCTCCCGGCGGGCGCCGACGCGGGCCCGGGCGGCTTCCGAGAAGGCGTGGCGGCGCAGCCCTCGCCCCCGAGGACGGGGCGGGGCTGAGCGGGGCGCGGCGCGACGGCGAAAAGGTGTCAGTCGGCCTGTAAGCCGGGTTCTGTAGGGCCGGGACGCCGAAGCGCCCCGACGTGGCGGCCATTCCTCTGGGACGGCCGTTGCCGGCCGCCTCGAGCGATCAACCCGGGCGGCGGGCTGAAGACAGGCCCCGGTGCCTTTCGGCACCCTGCCGCCCCTATTCGATCTTGCTCCCGGTGGGGTTTGCCGTGCCGTCCGCGTTGCCGCGTCCGCGGTGCGCTCTTACCGCACCTTTTCACCCTGACCCGCGGGCGAACCCGCGGGCGGTTTGTTCTCTGTGGCACTGTCCCTGGGGTCGCCCCCGCCGGACGTTATCCGGCACCGTGTCTCCATGGAGCCCGGACTTTCCTCCCCGGGCCGGCAAAGCCGGCGCCGAAGCGGCCGCCCGGCCGACTGACCGGCCGGGTGTGCTGGCCGCCGCCCCGCCCGTCAAGCGTCCGCTTCCGGCCGGACCCGGAGGGCATTGCCGTACGGCGCGCGGGAACGTTCCCGAGGCCCGCGAGTTCGGCTTGTCTACGGTCAAGCTCGGCTGCATGCTCAGCGGGCGGGGACGGTGTCGTTTTTGGGAAGGTCGATGTCGATGAAGAAGGTGATCTCTGCCACCCTGGCCGGCGCGCTCGCGCTCTCGGTCGGCGCCTGCTACTCGCCCGGAGACCGCGCGGCGGGCGGCGCGCTTCTCGGCGGCGCCACGGGCGCGGCGATCGGCGCAGCGGCCTCGGGC
>NZ_JAQGKF010000175.1 GCF_028290205.1 Enterovirga sp.
GCCGAAGGCCCGTCTCGAAGCACGCAGGACAGCCGCCCCTGTTGGCACGCCCACACCGACGGTGCGTGCTTCGAGACGCGCTGCTCTGCAGCGCTCCTCAGCATGACGAGGTTGGGTGGTGGGCCAGCGGAAGAGCGGCCGTAGCCGGGCCGATCACATCCACCACGCTGGTCATGCCGAGGAGGGCCGAAGGCCCGTCTCGAAGCACGCACGGCCGGTGGAAGCACCCGTCAGGCACTCACCTGCAACAAGGCCCGCAAACACAGGTTTGCGGGCCTTGTTGTGTTCAGGACCTCAGCTGCAGCCGGTCGTCGAGCCGCAGGTGTCGCACTTCAGGCACGTTCCGTTCCGGACCAGCGTGAAGTTCTGGCATTCCGGGCAGGCCTCGCCCTCGTAGCCCTTCATGCGGGCCTCGCTGCGCCGGTCCGCGGCTGTTGCCTGGGCGGCGGAGGCGCGAGAGGCCGGCGGCGTCTCCGAGACCGCCAGGAAGCCGAGCTGGCCCGTGGCCAGGTCGACCGGGGTGTCCGGCTCGCTCTTCAGCGCCGTGGCCCCCGCCGTGGCATAGCCGGCCGGCAGCGTGCGGCCGCCGTCGATGAGCTGGAACGCGCCCGTCTTGCCGCGCACGAAGCCGGTCGAGACCGGTGCCGGAGCCGCGAGCGGAGCCGCAGCCGGACCGCCGTCCCGGTCGGACGCGCCGGCGGGTGCCGGGCGGCCTTCGCTCTCGCCCGAGCCCAGGACGTCGTGCCCGATCTCCTCCGGGTTCACATGCGCCAGGTCGGTGCGGCCGAGATAGGACACGGCCAGCTCGCGGAACACGTAGTCGAGGATCGAGGTTGCGTTCTTGATGCGCTCGTTGCCCGACACGAAGCCGGCCGGCTCGAAGCGCGTGAAGGTGAAGGCCTCCACGTATTCCTCGAGCGGCACGCCGTATTGCAGGCCGAGCGAGATCGCGATGGCGAAGTTGTTCATCATCGCCCGGAAGGCCGCGCCCTCCTTGTGCATGTCGATGAAGATCTCGCCGAGGCGGCCGTCCCGGTACTCGCCGGTGTGGATGTAGACCTTGTGGCCGCCGACCACCGCCTTCTGGATGTAGCCGGTGCGGCGGTCGGGCATCTTTTCGCGCTTGCGGACCTCGATTTCGACCCGCTCGACGCGCTCGATCACCCGCTCGACGATGCGCTCGGCCACCTGCGCGGTGCGGGCCGCGTTGGGCTGGGCCAGCAGCGCGTCCACCGCATCCTCCACCTCGTCCTCGTCATCGGACACCAGGGACGAGTTCAGCGGCTGCGACAGCTTGGAGCCGTCGCGGTAGAGCGCGTTGGCCTTGAGGGCGAGGCGCCAGGAGAGCTGGTAGGCGCGCTTGCAATCCTCGACGGTCGCGTCGTTCGGCATGTTGATGGTCTTGGAGATCGCGCCCGAGATGAAGGGCTGCGCCGCCGCCATCATGCGGATGTGGCTGTCCACCGAGAGGTAGCGCTTGCCGAGCCGGCCGCAGGGGTTGGCGCAGTCGAAGACCGGGTAGTGCTCGAGCTTCAGATGCGGTGCGCCCTCCAGCGTCATCGCCCCGCAGATATGGACGTTGGCGGCGTCGATGTCGGCCCTGGAGAAGCCCAGGAACGGGAGCAGCTCGAAGCTCGGGTCGTCCAGCTTCTCGGCCGGGACGCCGAGGGTGCCGGTGAGGAAATCGGCCCCGAGCGACCACTTGTTGAACACGAACTTGATGTCGAAGGCCGATTTCAGCCCGGCCTCGACGGCTGCGATCGCCTCGTCGGTGAAGCCCTTGGCCCGGAGCGAGCCCGGGTTGATGGCCGGCGCCTGGCCCATGGAGCCGTGGCCGACCGCATAGGCCTCGATCTCGGCGATCTCGGATTCGCGGTAGCCGAGGGTCCGCAGCGCGTCCGGCACCGCCTGGTTGATGATCTTCCAATAGCCGCCGCCGGCGAGCTTCTTGAACTTCACCAGCGCGAAATCGGGCTCGATGCCGGTGGTGTCGCAATCCATCACCAGGCCGATCGTGCCGGTGGGCGCGATCACGGTCGCCTGGGCGTTGCGGAAGCCGTGCTGCTTGCCGAGCACCAGGGCCCGGTCCCACGCCATGGCGGCGTGCTGGACGAGGTCCACCTGCGGGCAATGGGCGCGGTCCAGCGGCACCGGGTTCTGCTGCAGGAACTCGTAGCCGAAGGTCTCGCCATGGGCGGCCCGGCGGTGGTTGCGGATCACCCGCAGCATCGACTCGGCGTTCTCGGCGTAGCGCGGAAAGGCGCCGAGCTCGCCGGCCATCTCGGCCGAAGTCGCGTAGCTGACGCCCGTCATGATGGCCGTGAGGGCGCCGCAGAGCGAGCGGGCCTCGTCGGAATCGTAGGGCAGGCCCATGGTCATCAGGAGCCCGCCGATATTGGCGAAGCCGAGCCCGAGCGTGCGGTACTCGTAGGAGAGCTGTGCGATCTCCTTCGAGGGGAACTGGGCCATGGTGACCGAGATCTCAAGCACCAGCGTCCACAGCCGGCACAGATGCTCGTAGCTCTCCACATCGAAGCGGCGGGAGGCCCGGTCATAGAAGGTCAGGAGGTTGGCCGAGGCCAGATTGCAGGCCGTGTCGTCCAGGAACATGTATTCGGAGCACGGGTTCGAAGCCCGGATCCGCCCGCCCGCCGGGCAGGTGTGCCAGTCGTTCATGGTGGTGTTGAAGTGGAGACCGGGATCAGCCGAGGCCCAGGCGGCCGTGCCGATGCGGTCCCACAGGTCGCGCGCCTTCACGGTCTTCACGACCTTGCCGCTGATGCGGCCGATCAGGTTCCAGTCGGCATCGGCTTCCACCGCCCGCAGGAAGTCGTCGGTCAGGGAGACGGAATTGTTGGAGTTCTGGCCCGAGACCGTGAGGTAGGCCTCCGAATCCCAGTCGGTGTCGAAGATCGGGATGTCGAGCTCGGTGACCCCCTGGCGGGCCTGCTGCACCACCCGGCGGATGTAGTTGTCCGGCACCTGGGCGCGGCGGGCGAGCTTGATCTCGCGCTTCAGCGCCGGGTTCTTCTCCGGGTCGTAGCAGCTGTCGCCCTCGGCCTCGCAATTGAGGCAGGCCTTGAGCACCGCCTTGAGGTGCTTGTGGACGGTCTTGGAGCCGGTGACGAGGGCGGCGACCTTCTGCTCCTCGCGCACCTTCCAGTCGATATAGGTCTCGATGTCCGGATGGTCGATGTCGACCACCACCATCTTGGCGGCGCGGCGCGTGGTGCCGCCCGACTTGATGGCGCCGGCGGCCCGGTCGCCGATCTTCAGGAAGGACATCAGGCCGGAGGAGCGCCCTCCCCCGGACAGCTTCTCGCCTTCGCCGCGCAGGCGCGAGAAGTTGGACCCGGTGCCCGAGCCGTATTTGAACAGCCGCGCCTCGCGGACCCACAGGTCCATGATGCCGCCCTCGTTGACGAGGTCGTCCTGCACGCCCTGGATGAAGCAGGCATGGGGCTGGGGGTGCTCGTAGGCGGAGGTCGAGGAGGTCAGCACGCCCGTCTCGGGGTCGACATAGAAATGGCCCTGGCCCGGCCCGTCGATGCCGTAGGCCCAGTGCAGGCCGGTGTTGAACCATTGCGGCGAGTTCGGCGCGCACATCTGCGCGGCCAGCATGAAGCGCAGCTCGTCGTGGAAGGCGTGCGCGTCCTCCTCGGAGGAGAAATAGCCGCCCTTCCAGCCCCAATAGGTCCAGCAGCCGGCCAGCCGGTCGAACACCTGCGGGGCGGTGGTCTCGGAGCCGAAGCGCTCACCCTCGGGCAGTTCCGCGAGGGCCGCCTCGTCAGGCACCGAGCGCCACAGCCAGGACGGAACGGTGGTCTCCTCCACCTTCTTCAGACGCGCCGGCACGCCGGCGCGGCGGAAATACTTCTGCGCCAGCACGTCGGCCGCGACCTGCGACCAGCTCTCCGGAACCTCCACCCCCTCGGCCCGGAACACCGTCGAGCCATCCGGGTTGCGGATCTCGCTGGTTGCCGTGCGGAAGGTGATCGCCTGATAAGGCGAGGTGTTGGGAGAGGTGTGCCGCCGCTCGATCCGCATCATAAGCCCCTGAAACGCGCTTCGACCGTAGCGGCCGCGCCTGCCCGACGAGTGACCCTCGCCCGCACGCCATTCCCCTCCCGGACGGAAGCCGCCGGGCGCCAGGACGCGCGAACTGAGGAAGAGGTCGCGGGCGGCTGCACAAGGCCTCCAACCGCGACGAAACGGACGCTAGAGCGAGTCTTGGACGAGCGTCAATTGCTCCCCAGCTCCTAGTTATAGGGGCCCATCCCCGTCCCGCTCACAATATATGGTGTTGACCTCACGGTTTCTAAACCCTTACCGAAGCGTTCTCAACGGCTTGTCCGGGGGCCTTCGGAGCGGCGGGCAGGCGCCCGGGGCTGTGGATGGCAGCCCTGTGCGACTCGTTTCAGACAGGCGTGGCGCGCCTGCATCACGGTCCCGGTCCGGGAGGGCGGAAATCCCCGGCGAGCCGGGTCCGGGGCCCCTCCCGGCCCGACCGGCCGGCCGGTAACCGTCCGGTAAGGGGGGCCGGCCAGGGTCTCGGGCCGCGAGCTAGCCGGGGCTGCCGACGTGGACCACTCGATCGCGCGCCCCGGTTCCGGGTCGCCCGGGCAGCCGTCGCGGGCTCGCGCACGCGCCGCCCGTCTGGGCCGCCGGCTCGCGGCGGTGGATCCCGTCCAGGCCTCGCTCTGGGCGGCGCTGCCGCTCCTCTTTCTCCTGCTCCACCCCTATCCTGGCGTGGTCCGGGACGGCCGCATCTATGTCGGCCGCGGCTTGGCGGATCACGATCCCGGCGGCGTCGGGCTCGACCTGATGTTCGCGCGTGACCAGCAGACCGGCTTCACGCTGCTTCGGCCTCTGGTCCGCGCGGTGCTGGGCGTGCTGCCGGCCCCGGAGGCCTCCCTGGTCCTGTCGCTCGCCGGCGGCGCGTTGTGGCTTGCGGCGGCGGTGGCGCTGGGCCGGGCGCTCGCCTCTGGCCGGACCGCCTGGGCCGCAGCCGCCTGCCTCCTGGCCCTGCCGGCCGGCTACGGCCACGGCGCCTTTGTGTTTGGCGAGGTGCTGGCCACCCCGCGCATCTTCGCCGAGGCCGCCGTAATGGCCGCCCTTGCGGGGCTGGTGCGGGGGCAGCTCGTGGCTTGCAGCGCCCTGCTCGGCCTCGCCCTGCTGCTCCATCCCCTGATGGCTGCCGCCGGGATCGGCGTCGCCGCGCTTGCCTGGGGTTCGGATCGGCCCGGACGCGGCGCGGCGGTGGTTCTGGCGGGCGCGGTGGTCGGAACAGCTCTGATCGCCGTCGCCTTCCGCCGGGGAGAGATGGACGCGGAGTGGCTCTCCGTGGTCCGGCTGAGCCCTTATCTCTTTCCGAGCCTCTGGCCAGAACAGGCCTGGGGACAGGTGGTCCGCGATCTCACCGGGGCCACGCTCGGCGGTCTCCTTCTCGCGGGGCGGGCACGGGGCGTCTTGTGGGCCGCGGCACTCGTCGCCTTGCTCGGCCTCGGGGTCTCCGCCGTGTTCGGCGATGCCTGGCCGCTGACGCTCGTTCTGCAAGCGCAGCCCTGGCGGGCCACGTGGCTCCTGGCCGTGGCCGGCCATGCCGGCCTGGCCATTGCCGCGGTCGCACTCTGGAGTCGGGGCCCCGCCGGCCGGCTGACCCTGGCCGTGCTTCTGACCGCATGGCTCGCCTCCGACCACCTCACGACGGCGGCACCGCTGAGCGCGCTCGCCCTCGCCCTCCATCTGGCGGATCGCCGGGGCGCCCTCGCGGCGCTCTCGCCGCGGCTCGCCGGGGCGGCCTGTCTCGTGCCGGCCCTCGTCGCCCTCGCGCATACGGGCGCGGCGGCCGTGCTGGCGCTGGACCTCCTGCGGGCCGGCCGCGCGGCCGGGCGCGCCACGCCGGCCGACCTCCTGCTCACCCTGGATCTGCACACGGCACCGGTGCTGGCGGGGATTCTCTGTCTGGCGATGATTCCGCTGACCCTGCGCTCGCGGCCCGCCCAGGCGGCTGCGGCAGCCGCCGTTGCGGCGGGCATCGCCGGGGC
>NZ_JAQGKF010000182.1 GCF_028290205.1 Enterovirga sp.
TTCGCGGCGGGAGATGACGCGGCTCTCGCCGTACTGCCCGGGGGCCAGCGTGCCGCCCTCGCGCACCCGGACGGAGAGGTCGATGATCGGGTCGTCCTTGGCCTGCCGGTGCACCTCGGTCAGCATGGCGTCCGGCGGGTGCTCGGTGAAATAGCCGGCGCCCTTCACGGGCGGGAGCTGGGCCGGGTCGCCCAGAACCAGGACCGGCGTGCCGAAGCCCAGGAGGTCGCGGCCCAGATCCTCGTCCACCATGGAGCATTCGTCGATGACGAGGAGCTTCGCCTTGGCGGCCGCGCTCTGGCGGTTCACCACGAAGCGCGGCCCGGTCTCGCCCTCGCCCCGCGTCCGGTAGATCAGGCTGTGGATGGTGGACGCGTCCGGGCAGCCCTTTTCCCGCAGCACCAGCGCCGCCTTGCCGGTGAAGGCGGCGAACAGCACGTCGCCGTCCACGCCCTCTGCGACGTGGCGGGCGAGCGTCGTCTTGCCCGTGCCGGCATAGCCGAACAGCCTGAAGATCGGTCGGTCGCCGACGGCCAGCCAGCGCGCGACCGCCTTCAGGGCCTCGTCCTGTTGCGGGGACCAGCTCACGGGCGGGGGCGATGCGGCGGGCAGAACACGGGCCCGTTTAGCCCGGGGAAGGCCGTGCGGTCACGCGCCCCGGTGCGCCCCGCCGGTCAGGCATCGTCCGAGAGCTCGACGGCGACCGGCTGGTGGTCGGACAGGCGCGTCTCGGTGTCGATGTGGATGCTGGTCAGGCGGGGGGCCAGGTCGGCCGTCACCAGGATGTAATCGGCACCATGCGGCTCGCCATAAGTCTGGTCGGCGATGCAGAACGTCGGCGGATGCGGCGCCTCGCCGCGCAGATGCGTCCAGGCGTCGACAAAGGGCGGCGTGTCGTCCGGGAAGGGGTCGAGCAGGCGCAGGCGGGTCGGGTCCTGCGGCCGCATGTTGAGGTCGCCGGTCAGAATGGCGGAGCGCGAGCCGGGCTGCCGGGCATAGGGGCCGGAGCCGTCCTGGCGCGGCTGCGCCTCTCGGCTCGCGGCCGCTGCATGCGCGGCCCGGATCGCGTCCACGGCCGAGCTCCGCAGCGCGGCCGAAAAATATTCGAGATGGGTGGTCATCACACGCACCGGCCCGAACGCGGCCACCACGCTGGTCTCGATCAGCAGCCGGGGCATGTTGCGGCCCGGCTCGCCGGTCCAGGGCAGGGCATGCCGCAGCACCTGCCGGACCGGCAGGCGCGACAGCAGCATGTTGCCGAAGCGGCGGCGCTGCCCGGCCTCGTCCAGGGTCTCGACACCCGCGCCCGCCACCGCCCGGTAGCCGGGCATCAGCGCGGCGATCTCGGAAAACTGGTCCGTGCCGGCCTGCCCGTCGAGGTCCGGCATGTTGTCGGCCACCTCCTGCAGGCAGATCACGTCCGGATCGGCGAGGTCCCGGGCGTGGCGGAGGATGCGGGCGAGATCGACCCGGCGGTCGAGGCCGAGGCCCCATTGGATGTTCCAGGTCAGGATCCTCACCGGATCCCGGCCCGGATAAAGCTCTGCACGAACTGGCGCTGAAACAGCAGGAAGCCGATCAGCAAGGGGGCCGAGGTCATCAGCGTGGCCGCGCAGATGACCGACCAGTCGACGCCCTGATCGCCCGACGAGAAGATCTGCAGCCCGACCGTGAGGGGCCGCGCCTCGACCGAGTTCGTGATGATGAGCGGCCACAGGAAGTTGTTCCAGTGGAAGCTGACCGAGACGAGCCCGTAGGCGACATAGATCGGCCGGGCGAGCGGCACGTACACCTTCCAGAGCGTCTGCAGCGCGCTGGCGCCCTCGACGCGGGCGGCGTCGTCGAGCTCCCGCGGAATGGTCCGGAATGTCTGGCGCAGCAGGAAGATGCCGAAGGCCGAGGCGACATAGGGCAGGGCGATGCCCGGGATGGTGTCGACGAGGCCGAGCCGGCTCATGGTGCGGTAGTTCTCGACGATGAGCACGTCCGGCATGATCATGAGCTGGGCCAGGACCAGCGCGAAGGCGATCTCCCGCCCAACAAAGCTGAACCGCGCGAAGGCATAGGCGGCCAGCGTGCACAGCACGAACTGGCAAACGAGGATCAGCGTCACGAGCACGAAGGTGTTCAGGAAGTAGCGGGCGAAGGGCGCCGCCTCCCAGGCCCGCCGGAAATTCTCGAGCGTCAGGGGGGCCGTGAGGGCGAAGCGGGTCGTGTCCTCGGTGGCGTGAAACGCGGCCCAGACGGCGAACAGCAGCGGCAGGATCCACAGGCAGGCCAGCACCAGCGCGCCGGCGGCTTCGATCCCGACCCAGATGCCCGTCGGCGCGTAGGGGGAGCGTGCGGCGGGCGCGCTCACCGGTAATGCACCCGCCGTTCGAGGATGCCGTACTGGACAAAGGCGACCAGGCCGAGCAGCGCCAGCAGCACCACGGTGAGGGCGGCCGCATAGGCCGTGTCCCAGAACGAGAAGCCGACCTGGTAGATGTAGAACAGGACGAGGGTGGTGGCGTTGTCGGGCCCGCCGCGGGTCATGACGATGATCTGGTCGATCATCCGGAAGGCGTTGATCACGGCGTTGATCAGGACAAACAGCGTCGTCGGCATGAGCAGCGGGAACTGCACGCGCCGGAAGAAGGTCCAGCGCGAGGCACCCTCCAGACTGGCCGCTTCCGCCAGGACCGGCGGGATCGCCTGGAGGGCGGCCAGGTAGAAGATCATGAAGAAGCCCGCCTCCTTCCAGATCGCTACCACCGTTACGGCCGCCAGGGCCGTCTCGGGCGAGCCCAGCCAGTTATGGGAGGGCAGGCCGAAGGCGCCGGTGATCTGTTCCAGCAGGCCGTAGCCCGGGGTGAAGAAGAAGAGCCAGATGTTCGCCACCGCGATCATCGGCAGCACGGTCGGGGTGAAATAGGCCACGCGGGCGAAGGTGCGGCCCGGGATGCGGTCGTTGACCCAGACCGCCATCAGGATGGCGAGCGCGATTGAGACCGGGATCGTGCCGGCCGCGTAGAGCAGGTTGTTGCTGAAGGCCTGCCAGAACACCGGATCGGCCAGGATCTGCTCGTAATTGGCCGTGCCGACGAACCGCGCCGGCCGGCGCGGTCGAGCGGTCGAGTAGAAGCTCTCGATGAGGCTCGCCAGCGCCGGCCAATGCGTGAAGGCCACCAGCAAGGTCATGGCGGGCGCCAGCAGCGCCCAGCCGATCAGGGTGTCGCGGGCGCGGGTGGTCACGATCGGACCACCCCACCCCTTACGGGTTCAGCCATCGAGGTCAGCGGTAGGGTTTCAGCACGCGCTCCGCCTCGGCCTGCGCGTCCTTGAGGGCGCGGTCCGGGGCCTTGCTGCCGTTCAGCGCGGCCTGGATGTTATCCTCCAGGGCCTTGGTGACGCGCTGGTTCTCGTGGGTAGAGAGCTCGGCGGCTGCGTATTGCAACTGGTCGCGCGCCACGGCGGCGGGCGGGAAGGCGGCCGCGTAATCCTTCATGGCCGCGGTCTCATAGGCGGCCGGGCTGATCGCCACGTAACCCGTGTCGATGCTCCATTTGGCGGCCCGCTCGGGCTGGGTCATCCAGCGCACGAACTTCACCGCCGCCTCCTGCTCGGCCGGCTTCGCCTTCTTGGACAGGTAGAAATTGCCGCCGCCGGTCGGCGAGCCGCGCCGTTTGTTGGCCGGCAGGATGGCCACCCCGAACGGGAATTTGGCGTTGTTGCGGACGTTGGTGAGGTTGCCCGTGGTGGTCCACATCATGGCCGTCTTGCGCTCGAAGAAGTCGCGCGGGGTCGTGCCCCAGTCGATGGTTCCGGGCGCCATCACCTTGTGCTTGCGGGAGAGGTCGACGAGGTAGGTCAGAGCCTCCAGCGCGCCCGGGTCGTCGAAGGCGGTGCGGTTGCCCTCCTGGTTGGCCAGGATGGCGCCGGACTGGATCGCCATGGCCTGGAGCAGCCAATAGGCGAACCCGGTGGACGGGATCTGCGTGCCCCATTGCGTGGTGTTGCCGGCGCCGTCGCGCTTGGTCAGCTTCTCGGCGAAGGCGAGGTGCTCGGCCCAGGTGGCGGGGGCCTTCTCGGGGTCGAGCCCCGCCTCGCGGAACAGGTCCTTGTTCCAGTACAGCACGATGGTCGAGCGTTGGAACGGGATGCCCCAGGTCTTTCCCTCCGTCTGGCTGTTCAGCATGAAGGCCGGGTAGAAGCCCTTCAGCCAAGCCTGGTCGTCGGGCCCTTTCAGGAAGCTGTCGAAGGGCGAAACCGCGTCCTCGTCGATCATGGTGAACATGTCGGTGGACAGCAGCACGGAGAGCGTCGGCGGCGTGCCGCTCTTATGGGCGGTCAGGACCTTGACGATGGTTTCCTGGTACGTGCCCGCATAGGTCGGCGTCACCTTGATCGACGGGTTCTCCTTGCTGAAGTCGGCCGCATAGCCGTCGATGATCTTGGTGATCGGCCCGCCCACCGCGACGGGGAAATAGAACGACACCTCCGTCGGTGCCTGGGCCCAGGCCGGCCGCGACAGACCGAGGCCGAGCGCCGCGCCCGTTCCGGCGATGAAGTGACGTCTGTCCATGGTGCTCTCCCTTCGATCCGGCCCGCTGTCGGTGCGGGCTTCGTCGTAGCGGCCGCATGTCTCGCCTGCGTGACGCCCTGGCCTCAATTCATACGCCGATCGGTGCCGGTGTCGAACCAATGGGCGGCCTCGGGCCCCCAGCCGAGACGCAGCACGTCGCCGGTCCGCGCCTCCACCCGGCCCGCGAAGCGCGCCACGAAGGGGGAGCCGCCGAGGCGGGTTTCGACCAGGGTGTCGGCCCCGAGATACTCGGCCGCCACGACCTCGGCCGGCAGGCCTGCGGGATCGAGCCGAACCGCTTCCGGGCGGATCCCGAGCAGCAGCGTGTGCGGCCCGGCCGGCGGCTGCAGGCCGGGAAGGCCCGCCGCGGCCGCGGCCGGGATCACGTTCATGGGCGGCGTTCCGACGAAGCGGCCGGCGAAGCCGGTCGCAGGCCGGCCATAGATCTCGGCCGGCGTGGCGTTCTGCTCGATCCGTCCGGCCCGCATCAGGATGATGCGGTCGGCCATGGTCATGGCCTCCGACTGGTCGTGCGTGACGTAGATCATGGTCATGCCGAGGCGGGTCTGGAGCGCCCGGATTTCGCGCCGCATCTCCAGCCGGAGTTGGGCGTCCAGGTTCGAGAGCGGCTCGTCCATCAGGCACACGGCCGCCTCGGCCACGATGGCGCGAGCCAGCGCCACCCGTTGCTGCTGGCCGCCCGAGAGCTGCGACGGCTTGCGGTCCAGCAGGGCGGCGAGCCCCAGCATATCGGCGACGCGCCTCAGGCGGTCGGCCCGCTCCGCCGGCTCGACGCGTCGCACCTTGAGGCCGAACAGGATGTTCTCGGCGACGGAGAGGTGCGGAAACAGCGCGTAGCTCTGGAACACCATGGCGATGCCGCGCCGGGCCGGCGGCAGCCCGGTCACGTCGGCGCCGCCGATCCGGATGCGGCCGGCGCTGGGCTGGTCGAGCCCGGCGATGAGCCGCAGCGTCGTCGACTTGCCGCATCCGGACGGACCGAGCAGCGCGACCAGGGTGCCGGCCGCGACCGTGAAGCTCACGTCGTCGACGGCGGCCGCCTCGCCCCAGCGTCTGGAGATGCCCTCGACCGCGATGTCCTTCAAAGCCGCCGACCTCTGCGCCCGGGAGCGGGCGTTTCCGGGGTGCCTTCTGGCACAGCGTCGGCAGACCGCAAGGCCCGCCGGCTGCGGCCGGAGCGCCCCGGTCTCGTCAGGACGGCGGCCCCGAGACGGGCCGCGGCGCGAAGTGCCGGATGGCCGCTTCGATGTCGGCCGGGGTGCCTTCGAGGGGGCCGACGTCGAGGCTGAGCGGGTCGCCGGTCTTCAGCACGGAGGCGGCCTGGAGGGCACGGCCCGGAACCGGCGGGTAGCGGACCGAATCCGGCACGCTCACCACAAGGTAGCTGTCGAGGTCGCGGGTTCGGCGCAGCCCCACATGCTCGATCGCCGACCACGGCACCTTGTCCCGGAACAGCTTGGGGCAGAACAGGCCTGGGCGGTCGAACGTCACCAGATAGCTCCGGGCCCAGGCACTGCCGAAGCCGCGGGCCAGATAGGCCGCCGCCAGGAGGCTCATGAGGGCCCCGATGCCGACCATGATCCAGCGCATCGCCGGCTCCTCCGCGGCCACCTAACCGTAGAGCCCGGTGCCGAGGCCCAAGACCAGCAGCACCCACATGGTCTGCTCGTGTTCGCGCTTGGAATACCTGAACACGGCCGGCGCGTCGGAGAGGCTCGCGCCGGCGGTGGTGTCGGCCATGAGGGGAGTCCTTTGGAGCTCGGCCGAAAGTCTGGAGAGGGGCACGGGCGCTCGTCAAGGCGGGGCAGGGAGCGTCCTGGCTCGCACAAGCTTCGCCATGTCGCGCCCGAAGGCGGTGGACCGTCCGGGTGGCGCCATTGGGAAAGCGGCCGAGTGCGGGTAAGCATCAGCAAACATGAACGGCCGGACAGAGCAATTCCATGAGTCGTGCCATTCGCCGCCGGCCCGACAGCGAGGCCGGGGGTGCCGACACGCGCGGCGGGGCGCCGAACCAGCCCGCGAGCCTGCTTGAGACCCAGATGCCGCTCTGGGCCCGACCCGGCTACCTGATCCGCCGCCTGCACCAGATCCAGTACGCGCTGTTTCTCGAGGAATGCGCCGGCTACGAGATCACGCCCGTGCAGTACGGGCTCCTGACGGCGCTGGCGACCAACCCGGACATCGACCAGAACACGCTCGGCCGCGAGCTCGGCATCGACCGCACCAACGTGGCGGACGTGCTGAAGCGCCTGGAAGGCCGCGGCCTGATCGAGCGGCGTCGCTCAACCCAGGATCGCCGCATGATGCTGGCCCGGCTCACGCCGGCCGGCGAGGAGATGACGCGCGCCATGTATGGCCCCATGCAGCGGGCGCAGCTGCGCTTCCTCGACCCCTTGCCGCCGGATGAGCGCAGCAAGCTCATCGCGATGCTGATGCGCCTCGTCGACGCCAACAACCATCTCGGCCGCACCATCTTCCAGCCGAGCTGAGGCGGCGGGCGCGGCCCGAGCCGCGCCGGCGCCCTTGCGGCCGACATCGCCCCGAAGGGAGGTGCGCCGCCCTCTTCAACCGCGCGTTGACGGCCCCCGAAACCCACAGCACACTGACGATCTCGCAGGGGCCGTGCTCCCCCTGAGCGCCCGTCCGGCCTGCGCAGGTGGTGGAGGGTCTAACGTGAAACGGCGAGAGTTCCTGAGGTCGGCAGCCGCCGGCACGGTCGCTGGCGCGATCGCGGCCCCTGCCATCGCGCAAACACCCGGCCAGATCCGCTGGCGCATGGCGACGAGTTGGCCGAAGAGCCTGGATACGATCCACGGCTCGGCCATCGCGTTCTGCGATCGCGTCACCAAGATGACGCAAGGTGCACTGACGATTCAGCCCTTTGCGGCCGGTGAGATCGTCGGCGGCCTGCAGGTTCTGGACGCCGTGCAGAACGGCACGATCGAGTGCGGGCACACCCTGACCTCGTTCTATTTCGGCAAGAGCCCGGCCTACAGTTTCGATGCGGGCCTCGCCTTCGGCATGAACGCCCGGCAGCAGAACGCCTGGGTCTACGAGGGCGGCGGGATGAAGATCCTGCGCGACTTCTACGCCAAGGAAGGGCTGATCAATCTGCCCATCGGCGGCACGGGCGTGCAGATGGGCGGCTGGTTCCGCAAGGAGATCAACTCGCTCGACGACCTGCGCGGCCTCAAGATGCGGATCGGCGGCCTGGGCGGGCTCGTCTTCGCCAAGCTCGGGGCCGTGCCGCAGCAGATCCCGACCGCCGACATCTACCCGGCCCTGGAGCGCGGCACCATCGATGCGGCCGAGTGGATCGGGCCCTATGACGACGAGAAGCTCGGCTTCGTGAAGGTCGCCAAGTACTATTACACGCCCGGCTGGTGGGAGGGCAGCGCTTCCATCACGGGCCTGTTCAACGCCAAGGCCTGGGCGGCGCTGCCGAGCCATCTGCAGGAGGCCGTGGAAGCGGCGGCCGCCGAGCAGATGATGCTGATGGTGGCCCGCTACGACGCCCGCAACCCGGACGCCCTTCGGCGGCTCATCGCCTCCGGGGCGGAGCTGAGGGGTTTCCCGCAATCGGTCATGGACGCGAGCCTCAAGGCCTCGCTCGAGGTCTACAAGGAGCTCTCGGACAAGAACGAGGATTTCCGGGCGATGTACGAGAGCTGGAAGACCTTCCTCAACAACTCCAACGGCTGGTTTCGCATCGCCGAGCAGCGGCTCGACACCTTCCGGTTCGGAGCGCCGCGCTTCTAGGCGACGGGAGGGCCGGGCGCGCTGTCCGGCCTTTCAGGTGGCGTCCGGCTGGTGGCGCGGATGCGTCCGCTCGAAGGCGTCGAGCGCCATGCAGGCCTCGAACACCCGCAGGCAGCCAGGATAGGCCGACAGGTCGCAGGAGAAGCGCTGCGCGTTGGCGACCTGAGGCACGAGGCAGATTTCGGCCAGGCCGGGCGTGTCGCCAAACGCGAAACGGCCGCCGCCGCCGTGCTGCCCGAGATGCGCCTCGAGATCGGCGAACCCCGCCGCGATCCAGTGGCCATACCACTCGTTGCGGTCCTGCTCGGACAGGTTCCAGCGCGTCTGCAGGTACTTCAGCACCCGGACGTTGTTGAGCGGGTGGATGTCGCAGCCGACGATCTGGGCGAAGGCCCGCACCCGAGCGCGCGCCGCCGGATCGGCCGGCAGGAGCGGCGGCTCCGGGTGGGTCTCGTCCAGGTATTCGATGATGGCGAGCGACTGGGTAAAGGCCTGTCCGTCGACGACCAGCGCCGGCACGAGCCCCTGAGGGTTCACGGACAGGTAATCCGCCGTCCGGTGCTCCATCTTGGGCAGGCTGACCGGATGGAGCCGGTAATCGAGGCCCTTCAGGGCCATCGCGATCCGCAGGCGGTAGGACGTCGAGGAGCGGAAGAACCCGTACAGATCCATGTCACTCTCCCGTCCTGGCCCGCGCGGCGAGGCCGCCGCGCCAGGGCCTGCCGCAGGGTCGATCAGCTCGCCTTGTTGAGGATCTCGTCCGGCGTGCTCGACACCACTTCCACGTAGCGCGGGACGAACTTGCCGCCCACGATGTGGCGGATGAAGGACGGCTTGATCTCGTTGGCCAGGATCTTGCGGATGCGGGCATGCTCCTCGATGTCGGACCATTCCGCGATCAGGTAGAAGCGGGTCGGGTCCTCGGCATCGCGGCACAGCACGCCGTCCTTCACCTGGGCGAAGGACTTGTGCATCGGGTTGGTGTCGGCGTAGTCGAATTCTTCGAACTCGCGCACGAAATCTTCTTCGCTGCCCGGGTTGATGTGAAAATCGTAGATGTGGAGATAGTTGCCCTTCGTGGCGAGCGGCTCCTGGGCCATGACGTCTCCTGTGCTGCGGATCGCGCCAACTGGCGCTGAAATAAGAGGCTATACTGACGGTTTTGGCTTGGCAAGCCGGAAGCCGGCACGTCGCCTGGCGGCCGCAAGCCACCGCTGGACCGCCGCGTGGACCGGCGCGCGCGGGGCCGCCTGCCGCAATTCGAGGGGTTCAGTCAGTATACGTCTCTTTGATTGCCGGTTGGCCCGGCTCATGCTTATCTTGCCGAGTTCAAGCCGGAGGGGGTCAAGCATGGTGAGCCGTCGACTGGCGCTTTCAGGCGCCCTTGCGGTGGTGATGTTGGCCCAGGGGGCGCTCGCGGCCGACAGCCTGCGGGTCCGGCTCGACTGGACGCCCTGGGGCAACGCGGCCCCGTTCCACCTGGCGGCCAGCAAGGGTTGGTTCACCAAACACGGCCTGGACGTGAAGATCGACGACGGCAACGGCTCCGTCTCGACCGTGCAGATCGTCGGCAACGGCGAGTACGACGTCGGTCACGCCTCGCTCGCCCCCATGGCGATCGCCCGCTCCAAGGGGCTGCCCGTGAAGGCCATCGCGGGGTTCATTCGCGAAAACGACATCGGCCTGCTGGTCGCCAAAGACAGCGGCGTCAAAGGTCCGGCGGACCTGAAGGGCAAGAAGCTCGCCTTCACGGCCGGCTCGCTCGAGGCGCCCTTTCTGGACCGCTTCCTGGCGGCCGGAAACCTGAAGCGCAGCGATGTCGAGCTGATCAATGTGGACGCCGCCGCCAAGGCCGGCACCTACATGGTCGGGCGCGCGGACGGCGCCTTCTCGTCCGTGCCCTTTCTGCTTGCGGTGGTGAACCAGCAGCGGCCCTCGACCAGCATCAGGTTCGCCGATCACGGGCTCGAATTCCCGAGCTTCGGCCTCCTCGCGACCGAGAAGACGATCACGGAAAAGCGGGACGCGCTGAAGAGGTTCGTCAGCGTGGTGGCGGGCGCCTGGACCTATATTCTGGCCGGCCACGAGGACGAGGGCGTGAAGGCGATCATGGACGCTCGCCCGCAGGCCAAGCTGAACCCGACGGTGCTTCGGGCCCAGATCGACACCCTCAAGGACTACATCTTCACGGCCTCCACCCGGGGCAAGCCGATCGGCACCATGACGGAGACCGATTGGGCAAGCGCGCTGACGGTGCTTCGGGCCGGCGGCCTGGTCGAGGGCACAGCGCCGGCGGGCGACTTCTTCGTGGACGGCCTGATCGACGAGGCGATCGTGAAAGAGGTCGCGAATGGGACGCGCTGACGCGTCCCAGCCGATCATCGTCTCGAGGGATCTGACCAAGCGGTTTGGCGGTCGTGCCGGGCTCACCGCGCTCGATCGCATCTCGCTGGACGTGCGCGAGGGCGAGTTCGTCGCGCTGCTCGGGCCGAGCGGCTGCGGCAAGAGCACATTTCTGCGCTGCCTCGCGGGTCTCGAACAGCCGACGGAGGGCGAACTCCTGTTCGACGGCCGGCCGATCCAGGGCCCGCCCCAGGGGCTCGGCATCGCCTTCCAGCGCGACGCCCTGCTGGACTGGTTCGACGTGCTGCAGAACGTGTTGCTGCCGGCCGAATTCGGCGGCCTGCGGGTGCGGGACCACGAGCCGCGCGCCCGCGAATTGCTCCGCATGGTCGGGCTGCAGGATTTCGCCCATGTCTATCCGAGTGCGCTGTCCGGCGGCATGCGCCAGCGGGTCGCCATCTGCCGTTCGCTCCTGCTGGAGCCGCGCCTTCTCCTGATGGACGAGCCCTTCGGCGCGCTGGACGCGATGACGCGCGACCAGCTCAATGCGGATCTCCACCGCATCTGGGCGGACCGCCGGATGACGACCCTGTTCGTCACCCACAGCATCACCGAGGCCGTGTTTCTGTCGACCCGGGTGGTCGTGTTCAGCCCGCGGCCGGGCCGGGTGGCCGAGAACGTGGTTTTGGACCTGCCGGCGCACCGGACGCTGGCGCTGCGCGAGGAGCCCGAGTTCCTGCGCTATGCGCGCGGCTTCCGGGCGCTGTTCGAGACCATGGGGCTGATCCATGGCTGAGGGCGTCGCATGAGCCGAGCCGGCCGGATCCTGTTGCCGCTTCTCGGCGCCGTCCTGTTTCTGCTGGCCTGGGAGGTGGCCGTCAGGATTCTCGGAGTGCGGCCGATCATGCTGCCGCCGCCCAGCGCCATCCTGCACGAACTCTCGACGGCGCCGCTCTGGTTCGCCGAGCAGGCGGTCTACACGACCCTGATCACGCTGGCCGGCTTCGCCATGGCGGCGGTGCTGGGCGTCGCCTTCTCCATCCTGATCGTGGAATGGGCGGTGCTGGAGCGCATCCTGTTTCCGCTCTTTGTGGCGCTGAACAGCGTGCCCAAGGTCGCGGTGGCGCCGCTCTTCATCATCTGGTTCGGCACCGGCAGCGAGCCCAAGATCGCCATCGCCTTCCTGATCGCGGTCTTCGCCGTGGTGATCGACAGCGCCCTCGGGCTCCGGTCCGTCCCGGCCGACACGCTGGACCTTGCCCGGGCCCTGCACGGCTCGCGCTTCAAGGTCCTGGTCCGGATCAAGCTCTATTGCGCTCTGCCGCACATCTTCGCCGGGCTAAAGGTGGCGATGTCGCTCGCGCTGGTCGGGGCCATCGTAGGCGAGTTCGTGTCCTCCGGTCGGGGCCTCGGCTACGTCATCCTGACGGCCCAGGGACAGTTCGACACCGCGCGGGTCTTCGCCGCCATCGCGATCCTGGGCGTGCTCGGGGTCGTGCTGATCGGCGCGCTGGACGTGGTCGAACGCTACGCCTTGCCCTGGCGGCACCGGGTGGCGCCGGGCTCAGGGCATTGAGCCGCCTCGGCTGAACCGCCCGGCGGCTCAGCCCTCGCGCCAAACCGGCACGGGCAGTGCGCGGGCCATGGCCTCCGCCGCGCGGAACAGGCTGCGCTCGTCATACCAGGGCGCGGCGAGCTGCACGCCAAGCGGCCCGCCGTTGCCGGCAAAGCCCGCCGGCACGGCGAGCGCCGGGTGGCCGGTGAGATCGAACAGCGACAGGGCCGGCGTCCACTCGGCCCGGAGGTCGCCGACCTCCTCGCCGTCGATCACCAGCGGTGCCCGCAGGTCGTATTCGGCCGCGACCGGAGGGGCCGACAGGCAGGGCGTCAGGATCAGGTCGTGCTCGCCGAAACGGCCCTGCACGGCCCGGAACAACTCCGTCCGCTTCGCCTGGGCGCGCGACAGGTCGAGCCCGGAATAGCCCAGCGCCTCGTCGATCCCGGCATTCAGCGTCCCGTCGAGTTTGGCCCGGTCCTCGGCCGGAGTGGCGGCGAAGCGGCTGGCCCAGTTCGCCTGCTGCAGCACGCGCCAGACCGGGTCCGGATGGGCAAGGTCATAGGCGGCCTCCGCCACCTCGGCGCCGGCCTCGCGAAGCGCGGCCGCGGCTCGCTCCACGGAGGCCCGCACCTCCTCCGAGACCTTGCGGTTGCCGACCCGCATCCAGACCAGGACCCGGGTGCCGGAGAGGTCGCCGGGTGCGGCGGCGGTCCCCGTGCCGACGGGTGCCCGCAAACTGTTGGGATCGGCCGGGTGCGGGCCCGCCACCGCGTCCAGCGCGGCCCCGAGGTCGGCGAGGTTTCGGGCCAGAAGGCCGAGATGGATGAAGGTGCCGAAGGCGTCCGGCACCCGGTCGTGCGGGATGCGGCCAAGCGTCGGCTTCAGGCCGTAGACGGCCGTGCAGGCCGCCGGCAGGCGGGTCGAGCAGCCGGCATCCGTCGCCAGCGCGACCGGGGTGATCCCGGTCGCGACCGCGACCCCGGCGCCGGACGAGGAGCCGCCCGGGGTGAGATCGAGCGCCCAGGGATTGCGGGTGGTGCCGGTGAGCGGCGAGGTGCTGAGCGGCGAATGGGCGAACTCGGTGGTGGTGGTCTTGCCGAGGATCACCGCGCCGGCCCGGCGCAGCCGCGCCACGGCAGCCACGTCCGTCTTGGCCGGAGCTGCGCCGGCCAGCAGCCGCGATCCCCAGCGGGTCGGCAGGCCGGCGACGTCCAGGATGTCCTTGACCGAGACCGGCACCCCGGCGAGCGGCCCCGCCTCCTCGCCAGCCGCGACGCGGCGGCCGATCTCCTCGGCAGCCGCGGTCGCGCCGGCCGTGTCGATCTCCGCGAAGGCGTTGAAGCGCGGCTGCAGCCGCTCGGCCAAGGCCAGCGCCTCGCGGGCGGTGGCGGCGGGGTCGCGTTCGCCCTCCGAATGCTCCGCGGCGAGGCGGAGCGCGGTCCGGGTGATCATGCGGGTCAGACCGGGATGCAGAGGGCGTTGGGGATGAGCAGGCTGTCGTAGATGCAGCGCCGGGAGGCGAGTTTCAGCTCGCCGTCCACGCGCCGAAAAATGTCCTCGTAGCGGCCGACCTGGTGGATGGTCGCATCCGGCCGGTCGAACAAGACCTGCAGCACGGCGTAATTGGCCGAGGCCACGATGGCGCCGTCCGCCCCCTCCTCGCCGACCGTGAGGTTGGAGATCAGGTGCCGGAGGTAGCGCGGCGCGAACATGGCCGTCTTCTCCAGCGCGAAGGCGCGGTCCCGGATCATGCCGCGGTTCTCGCAATAGATCAGCCCGACCGGCATGTTGTGGTCGTCGTTCTCGCGCGAGATCACGATGTAGAAGCCGTCTTGGGTGAACATCTCGGCCCAGTCGGCCAGGCGCTGCTCGTCCAGCGCCCGGGCATAGGCCGTGTTGAACCGCTCCACCTCGTGGTGGAGCAGCATCTGCTCCAGCCGGCGATCGTTGGCGGCCGGGGACCGGGACAGCGCTGCCGCCGTGGTCATGTCGAGTGCGGCGCTCATCGGATCCCCATGTCCTCGCGCCACGCCCGGTACATGGCCCGGATGGCCGCTTCCGAAATCAGAGTGTCGGCCGTGCCCGCCTCGGTGTCGGGATCGAGCTCGACCAGGTGCCGGCCTCCCGGCACGTTCTGCATGCCGTCCTGGACGAACTTGATGGCCTCATTGTCCTCGAGCCCGAGGAAGCCGGCCGGCCCCATCAGGTTGCCCTGGCGCAGGCGGTGGCGGGTCATCTCCTCGTCGTCGCCCTCGAAGCCGAACATGGTCCATTTCATGATGAACTCGTGCGGGCCGGTCGGCACGATCTGGCGCACGCCGAGGGTGTTCATCTCGCGCTGCACGATCAGGTTCGGCCAGATGGTCGACATGGTGACCGACCAGGGGCTCTTGAACTCCTCGATGAAGTCCATGAAGCGCGGCTCTTCGAGGACCATGCCCTCCTTGTAGGCCCGCATCTCCTTCTTGGAATCCTCGGTCGGCTTCTTGTCGGATTTGGCCGAGGCCATGACGCCGTGGCGGCCGCCCTCGTCGGCCAGCATCATCGACTTGTTGCCGGCCACCAGCAGCCCGAACGTGACCAGGAAGGTGTGCAGCAGGGTCGCGTGGTACGGGTCCTTGAGGTTCTCGTGATAGAGCTTCCAATTCCCCGGCAGCGTGTGCCGGTAATGGCCCAGGACCTTGGGCTTGCGGCCGTCGAAGGTCGCCTCGAACTCCGCCAGGATCTCCGGACCGAGATACTCCGTGAAGGGCGGCATGTCCGCCGCATAGGACGCGAAGACCACGCCCCGGTGGCTGGTGACGTTCAGCCGCTTCAGCCCGTGGTCGCTGACCTTGAAGTCCTTCGGCATGCCGCCCTTGCCGTCGACCCCGCGCCGGAACGGAACGCCCGCCAGGTTGCCCTTCAGGTCATAGGACCACTGGTGGTAGGGGCAGACGAACTCCTTGGCGTTGCCGCTGAGCTCGCGACAGAATTCGGCCGCCCGGTGCGCGCAGCGGTTCTCGAACACATGGATGGTGCCGTCCTCGGCGCGCGACACCACGACCGGCGTCGGCCCGACATGGGAGCGGATGAAGTCGCCCGGGTTGGCGACCTCGTCTTCGAGGGCCACGTAGTTCCAGGTGCGGCCGTGGAAGATGCGCTCGACCTCGCGCCGATAGATCGTCTCGTCCGTGTAGACCCAGTCCGGGATGCGACGGAGACCTTCGGCCGGCCAGACATATGTGCGGGCGAAGGCCGCGTTGGGATCGGCGTTCATGTCCTCCTCCTCAGAGTTGGCTGGCTCGGTCTCGTCGAGGTAGCGGGCCCCGACGGAAGCGGGGTCGAAAGGTTCGGCACGGGCGAGTTCGTCGCGTCCGGCCCGGATCGCAGCCGGGTCGGAGAAGGCCACCACGGCCGTCACCCGTCCGGTCTCGCGGTCCACCGTGCGGTAGACGGCGCCGGCCTCCGCGTCCGGGCCGGTCAGGGCCACGCGGTCGTCCGGCCCGGCATGGCCGAGCATCTGGACGTTGATCCCGAACTGGTCCGTCCAGAACCAGGCCGGTTTCGGCTCGCCGGCCCCGCCGGCCACGATCTCGCCGGCGATGGAGCGGCCGGCCGCCGCGCCCTGGTCCTCTGCGTTCTGCCAGCTTTCCAGCCGCCGGCGACGGCCGCGCGACACGGCGTGGTGCAGGGCGCAATCCCCCGCCGCCCAGATCCCGTCGACGCCGGTCCGGCCGGCATCGTCCACTACGATGCCGCCCTCGACCTGGCAGCCGGCCCCGGCGGCGAGCTCCGTCTCGGGTTCGAGGCCGATCCCGACCAGGACGAGGTCCGCCTGGATCGGGCCGTCCGGCGTCGCGAGGGCGAGGCGCTGGCGGCCGTTGCTGACCGATTGCACGGCCTCGACCGGGGTGGACAGGCGGATCTCGACGCCGTGGCGCTCGGCCAGGGCCCGGAAGGCGCGCCCGAGCGGGGCCGGCATGAGCCGGGCCATCAGCTCGCTTTCGCGTTCAATCACCACGGCCTGGACGCCGCGCGCCCGCGCCGTGGAGGCGAGTTCGAGCCCGATGAAGCCGCCACCCACGATGGCGACCCGGCTCGCGCCGGCCAGCGCCTGTCCGATCGCGGCCGCATCGTCCAGCGTGCGCAGGTGGTGGATGCCGGGCAGATCGGCGCCCGGCACGGCGAGGCGCCGGGCGCGGCCGCCGGAGGCGAACAGCAGGGCGTCGTAGGGCAGCACGGCGCCGCTCGCGAGCGTCACGTTCCGGGCCGTGGAATCGACGGCGACGGCCCGCTGACCCAGATGGAGGTCGACGCCGAGGGTCTCGATGTCGGTTTCGGCCAGGCGCCGGAACGAGGCGGCGTCCGCCTTTCCGAGCAGGAAGTCCTTGGACAGGGGCGGGCGCTCGTAGGGCAGGTGCGTCTCGTCGCCGACCAGGGCGATGCGGCCCCGCAGGCCCGCCGCCCGCATGGCCCGGATCGCGGCCGCGGCCGCCTGGCCGGCACCGATCACCACCACCCGGGTGTCCGGGCCCACGGCCCCAGCGGGGGCCGGTTCGGCGCTGTCCCCCGCACTCTCGGCCGGCTGGCTGAGGTCCACGAAGACGTCGCCACCCTCGACCTTGACCCGAAAGGTCCGGACCGGCTCGGTCAGTGGCGCGCACAGCGCCTTGCCGGACCGGATGTCGAACAGCCCCTGGTGCAGGGGGCATTCGATCTTGCCGTCCTCGACCCAGCCGTCCTTCAGGAAGGCGAGGGCGTGCGTGCAGATGCCGTGGGTGGCAAAAACCTCCTCGCCGAGGCGGTAGAGCGCGACCGGCGTGCCGTCGAGCTCGACCCCGACGACACCGTCCTCGCGGAGCGAGCTGAATTCAGCGGCCTTCTGGAACACGAACGCTCCTCCGATCTCACGCAAGCCGGGACATGGACATCACCGCCCGACCAGCCGGCGCAGCCCGGCGCCTCCCCGGACAGCATGCGGCTCAGGTTTCCGGCGAAGATGCCGGCCAGATGGCCGACGAAGTTCTGCACCAGCGTGGTGCGGCGCATCGGGCGGCTTGCTGGTGG
>NZ_JAQGKF010000218.1 GCF_028290205.1 Enterovirga sp.
ATCGTCCTTGCGTATCACCCGGTTGATCTTTTCGAGCTCCGCCATCAGGCCGTCCTTGTTCTGCAGCCGTCCGGCTGTGTCGATCATCAGCACGTCCGCGCCGCGCTCGCGCGCCTCGGTCAGCGCGTCGAACGCGAGGCCGGCGGCATCTGCCCCCTGCCCCTTCGCGATCACGGGCGCGCCGACGCGCTCGCCCCACACCTTGAGCTGCTCGATCGCAGCGGCCCGGAACGTGTCGCCGGCCGCGATCATGACCGACAGGCCGTCGCGCCGGAATTTCTGGGCGAGCTTGCCGATCGTGGTCGTCTTGCCGGCGCCGTTCACGCCCACCATCAGGAGGACAAACGGCTTACGGCCGCGATCCACCGAGAGCGGCATCGCGACCGGCGCCAGCACCTTCTCGATCTCCGCGGCCATGATCGTCTTCACCTCGCCTGGCGAGATCTCGCGGTCGTAGCGGCCGGCCCCGACGGCTTCGGAAATCCGGGTCGCGGTCTCGATCCCGAGGTCGGCCCCGATGAGCACGTCCTCCAGGTCATCAAGGGTCGCGCGGTCGAGCTTGCGCTTGGTGAACAGCCCCGTGACGCTGTCGCTGATCGAGGACGAGGTCCGGCGCATGCCCTCCGTTAGGCGCCGCCACCAGCCGCGCTGCTCGGCGGCCGATTCGGGCACAGGCTCGGGTACGGGCGCGACCGGTTCCGGCACAAAGGCGGGCGCGGCCGGGGTCGCCGCAGGCGGGGCAGGCTCCGTGACGGGGGAGCCCTCCTCGGTCGCGAGGCGCGGGATGGGCTCGGCCGGCCCGCCACCTTCCGGCTGGCCGACCACAGGCTGCAGGGTCGCGCCTCTCAGCTCGTCGACGGGTTTTTCGACAGCCGGCGTCTCGGGCGAGGCTTCCGTGACGGTGGGCGGCGCGACCGGGAGCGGGCCGGCATCGGCGGCCGGGATAAAGTCGGGCTGCCCCTCATACAGCGAGGCGGGCGACAGGGCCGGCGGCTCTGGCAGCGGCTCCGGCCCGGGCGCCATATCCGCCGCGTGCTCGGCCGCAGCCTCCTCGCGCAGCCGCTCGTCCGTGCTGCGCCCGAGAATCTTGTCGAGAAGCCAGCCCGGCTTCTTGCCTAGCAACGCCATGAACAGTCCTTGCCGGGCCGAGAGGGCTCGGGATAGCTCGGGTCAGAATGGGTTCGACACAGATAGTGCCTCCGCTCCTCTACCGCGATGCATTGATGCTCGTCATCGACAAGCCTGCGGGGATCGCGGTTCATCCCGGACCGGGCGGCGGGCCGAACCTCACGGCCTCCCTCGAGGGGCTCCGCTTCGGCCTGCCGCGCCGGCCGGAGGTGGCGCATCGGCTCGACAAGGACACGTCCGGCTGCCTCGTTCTCGGCCGGCACCGCCAGGCGCTGATTCGCCTCGGCAAGCTCTTTGCCAGCAGCAAGGTCGAGAAGACCTATTGGGCGGTGGTGGTGGGCGGCCCGGAGACCGACGAGGGCGAGATCGATCTGCCGCTCGCGCCGCGCTCGCCCGACCCGGCGAACTGGCTGATGAAGGTGGATCCCGCGGGGCAGGCTTCGCTCACGACGTGGCGGGTGCTCGGCCGCGCCGACGGACAAACCTGGCTGGAGCTGCGGCCTGTCACCGGACGGACGCACCAGCTCCGGGTGCATTGCGCTGCGCAGGGTTGGCCGATCCTTGGGGATGCCGCCTATGGCAGCGGCTCGGGGCGCGGCGGCCCGCGCCTGCACCTGCACGCCCGAAGCATCACGCTGCCGCTTTATCCCAAGAAGCCGCCGATCCACGTGGAGGCGCCCCCGCCCGCCCACATGGCCGAGCGGCTGGCGATGCTGGGCGAGGGCCCGCCCATGCAAAACCCAGGCTAGGGCAGCAGGTCAGGCACTCGTCGCCAGCAGCGCCTGCACGGCACGGCGCCAGCCGGCGATCTTGCGCTCGCGCGTGCCCGGGTCGAGCGCCGGCGTGAAGCGCCGGTCGAGGCGCCAAGTATCGGAGAAGCGCTCCGGCTCCGGATAGATGCCGGCCTGCAAGCCCGCGAGATAGGCCGCGCCAAGCGCTGTGGTTTCCTGGATCTCCGGCCGGTCCACCGGCGCCCCGATGAGGTCGGCAATGCTCTGCATCGTCCAGTCCGAGGCCGTCATGCCGCCGTCGACCCGCAGCACCGTCCCGGCCCCGTCGCCGTCCGGCCAGTCGGCTCGCATCGCGACCAGAAGGTCGACGGTCTGGAAGCACACGCTTTCCAGCGCGGCCCTGGCGATCTCGTTCGGCCCGGTGCCGCGCGAGATGCCAAAGAGCGCGCCGCGCACGTCGGGGTTCCAATAGGGCGCGCCGAGGCCGACGAAGGCCGGCACGAGGTAGAGCTCCTGCGCCGGGTCTGCCGCCTGCGCCTTGCGGCTGCTTTCGGCCGCGTTGGCGATGAGCCCCAGGCCGTCGCGCAGCCATTGCACCACGGCGCCGGCGACAAAGATCGAGCCTTCGAGCGCGTAGTGACGCCGGCCACCGAGCTGGTAGGCGATCGTCGTGAGAAGCCGGTTCTTCGAGGCGATCGGGGTCTCGCCCGTGTTGAGCAGGGCGAAGCAGCCCGTGCCGTAGGTCGATTTCACCATGCCGGGCGAGAAACAGGCTTGGCCGATCATGGCGGCCTGCTGATCGCCCGCGATGCCACGGATCGCGATCGGCGCTCCGAAGATGCCGGGCTCGGTCGTGCCGAACTCGGCCGCGCAATCCCGCACCTCGGGGAGCATCGCGGCCGGGATGCGCAGCAGCCGCAGCAGATCCTCGTCCCAGGCGCCGCGCCGGATGTCGTACAGCATGGTGCGCGAGGCATTGGTGGCATCGGTCCCGTGCACCCGCCCGCCGGTCAGCTTCCACAGCAGGAACGAATCCACCGTGCCGAACAGGAGTTCGCCGCGCTCGGCCCGCGCGCGCGCACCCGGCACATGGTCCAGGATCCAGGCAACCTTGGTGGCCGAGAAATACGGGTCGACCAGCAGGCCGGTCCGCTGCGCGATCAGCGCCTCATGACCCTCCTCCTTCAGGCGCGCGCAGAGCGGCGCCGTCCGGCGGTCCTGCCACACGATGGCGCGGCCGACCGTCTCGCCGGTGCGGCGGTCCCAGACGAGGGCCGTCTCGCGCTGATTCGTGATGCCGA